>JBAQKU010000340.1:0-1614 GCA_049301315.1 Telluria sp. | reverse complement strand
GCCCAACATAAAATGGGGCCTGCTGTACGGGGTCATCCTGTGCAATGCGCGCGCGATGGGCGAGTTCGGCGCGGTGTCGGTGGTGTCGGGCCACATCCGCGGCGAGACCAACACCATGCCGCTGCAGGTCGAAATCCTCTACAACGAGTACAACTTCGCCGCCGCATTCGCGCTCGCCTCGCTGCTGGCATTGCTGGCGCTGGTGACGCTGGCGGTCAAATCGATCATCGAATGGCGCCTGCACGACACCGATCCGGTCGAAGCGGACGCGCGCAACATGGAGTACCGGGCATGACGATCGAAGTGCGCAACATCACCAAACGGTTCGGCCCGTTCGTCGCCCTCGACAATATCTCGCTGCGGTTCCCGGCCGGCGAGCTCACCGCGCTGCTCGGCCCATCGGGCTGCGGCAAGACCACGCTGCTGCGCATCATCGCCGGGCTCGAACATCCCGACGCGGGGCAGGTGCTGCTCGACGGCGAGGAAGCGTCCAGGCGCCACGTGCGCGAGCGCCAGGTCGGTTTCGTGTTCCAGCACTACGCGCTGTTCAAGCACATGAGCGTGTTCGAAAACGTCGCCTTCGGCCTGCGCGTGAAGCCGCGCAAGGAGCGCCCGAGCGAACGGCAGATCGGCGACAAGGTGCGCCGGCTGCTCGAACTGGTGCAGCTGGACTGGCTGGCCGAGCGCTATCCGCCCCAGTTGTCGGGCGGGCAGCGCCAGCGCATTGCGCTGGCGCGCGCGCTGGCGGTCGAACCGCGCGTGCTGCTGCTGGACGAACCGTTCGGTGCGCTCGACGCGAAGGTGCGCAAGGAACTGCGGCGCTGGCTGCGCCGCCTGCACGACGAGCTGCACGTGACCAGCATTTTCGTGACCCACGACCAGGAAGAAGCGCTCGAGGTGGCCGACCAGGTGGTGTTGATGAACAAGGGCAGGGTCGAGCAGCTGGGCACGCCCGACGAGGTGTACAACCATCCGGCCTCGCCGTTCGTGTACGGCTTCCTGGGTAACGTGAACCTGTTCCACGGGCGCGTGCACGAAGGCGTGATGGCCAGCGGCGCGATCAATTTCGAGGTGCCCGACCACGCGGCGGTGCAAGACAGCAAGGGGGTCGCCTATGTGCGCCCGCACGACCTCGAGATCGACCGATACGCGCCCGGGGCCGAAGGCATCGTCGTCAAGCTGCGCCGCGCCCATGCGATCGGCCCGCTCGCTCAGCTTGACCTCGAGCGCGCAGACAACGCCGAGCTGATCGAGGCGGTGATGCCGAACGAGCGCTTCAGCCAGCTACAGCTCAAGGAAGGCGAGATGCTGGTGGTGCGGCCCAGGCGCATGCACGTGTTCGTCGACCAGGGCGCCGCGATTTGAGCACCACGCATCAAAATGCCCGTCGTCCTCGCGCAAGCGCATTGCTGTCGCGAATAATTTCGCGCACGTCGTTCCCGCGTAGGAGGCTGTCGCAAAAGGGGTGACGGAATCTCGTTAGCACCTTCAGCCGTCGTTCCCGCGAAGGCGGGAACCCCATTTAGCTGCTGTGACGCGGCGAAATTAGGGGGAAGTCATGCAGTGCATGAGTTCCCGCCTCCGCGGGAAGTCGGTTTCGCCAATGGCGAAGAC
>JBAQKU010000339.1:0-19510 GCA_049301315.1 Telluria sp. | reverse complement strand
GGTCAATACGGCCGGCAAGGGCGCGCTGCTGCGCCAGGTGTACACGGCCAGCGCCGGGCACTGCAACTTCACGCCGTCGGAAACGGTGGCGGCGGTAGGCACCTTGATGGAGCGCATCGTCGGCGCGCACTGGCCTGCCACCGGGCCCGAGGACATGAACCGCGCTGCGGGCGCAACCGGGCTTGGCCCGGCGCGCTTCGCCGGGTATGTGCCGCCGCGCTTCGTGCGCCCGTACGGCGCATGCGAGCTGGCGCGCGCGCTCGACGCGGAAAAACTGGCCCCGGTGCGGGTCGAGGGCCAGGCCGTGCCGGCGTGCCGGAACTGACAGGTCGCCGGTCGGCTGCGCGCGCAGCTTATGGGCCGCTGTGAAGGAAGACCTTTTGCAGCAGCGCGAGCAGCTGGGTGCGTTCATCGGCGCTGAGCATGGAGCTCGCTTCAGCTTCCAGTTCGGTCGCCGTCTTTTCCGCCTTGGCGCACAGACGCGTCCCTTCCGGGGTCAGCACCAGGGTCTGGGAACGCTTGTCGAGTGGATTGCGCTGGCGCAGCAGCAGGCCGCGCGTTTCCAGGCGATCGAGCAAGATCGCCAGGTTCGGCGGCGATACATTGATCGCCTGCGACAGGCGCTTCTGGGTAATGTTCGGATTCGCGTTGAGCAGGCTCAACACCGAAAAATCGACCGCCCGCAGCGCATACTTGTCCATGCGCTTTTCAAACAGCGGCATGATGGTCAGGTAGGTGCGGCGGCAGTTGTAGCCGACCAGACTCAGCAGGAGATCCTGGTTGAGCGGCTGGTCGGCCGCCTCCTGGACAGCATTGACAAACTTGGCGTGCTTTTTGGCTGGCATCATGGTGTTTTTGTTGTGAGCTAAAAGATTATATGTTAAAACAAAAACACCGCGCATCATTTACTTGCGGTTGGCGGCGATGCTGTGCGCCAGTTTGCCCCAGCGCGGCTGGAACAGCCCCGCGTCCATCAGCCTTACCTCGCGCACGATCGGTGCGAATCCCATATGGGCCAGGATGTCGCGCTCAAGATCGACGCCCGGCGCAATCTCGATCAGTTCCAGTCCAACCGGAGTCAGGCTAAATACTGCGCGTTCGGTCACGAACAGCACCTCCTGGCCACGCGCCGCGGCGTCCTCTCCGTTGAAAGTGACCTGTTCGACCTGGCCGATGAATTTGCGCGAGCTGCCTTCCTGGACGATGCGCAGCTTGCCGGCGGCAACCTCGAGCTCCAGTCCGCCAGCCGTGAAGGTGCCGCAAAACACCAGCTTCCTGGTCGAGCGCGTGATATTGACGAAGCCGCCGCAGCCGACCGAACGCCCGTTGAACTTGCTGACATTGACGTTGCCGAACTTGTCGGTCTGGGCCAGGCCCAGGAAACTGACGTCCAGCCCGCCACCGTCGTAAAAATCGAACTGCGCCGACTGCTCGATGATCGATTCGGCGTTGTAGGCCAGCGCGAAGTCGCCCAGCTGGGCTGGAATGCCCCCGTTGACGCCGCTTTCTATGCTCAGCGTCAGCAGTTCGGCGACGCCTTCCTCGGCCGCGATCGAGGGAATCCCCGCGGGAATGCCGATGCCGAGGTTGGTGACCGCGCCTTCGGCCAGTTCCATCGCGGCGCGCCGCGCGATCACCTTGCGCTCGTCGAGCGCCATCGTCTCGAGCGAGCTGACCGGTACCTTGACGTCGCCGCACAGGGCAGGGTTGAACGTGGTGGTGATCGATTGCATGTGGTTTTCCGGCTTGCCGATCACCACATAGTCGACCACCAGGCCGGGGATCTTGACCGCTTTCGGATGCAGGCTGCCGGCCTGCACCACGCGTTCGACCTGGGCGATGACGATGCCGCCGCAGGCTCTCGCCGCCTGGGCCAGCGCCAGCTGTTCGAGCAGCACGCCTTCCTTGTCGAGCGTGATGTTGCCATTTTCGTCGGCCAGGGTGCCGCGGATGAGCGCCACGTCGATATGGGGGCAGGGGTAGTGCAGCCACTCCTCGCCGCCAAACTCGACCAGCCGCACCAGGTCCTCGCGCGCGCTGGCATTGAGCTTGCCGCCTTCCCGGCGCGGGTCGATGAAGGTGCCCAGGCCGACCTTGGTCAGCAGCCCGGGGGTGCGCCCGGCGATGTGGCGCGTCAGGTGCGAGATCGAGCCCTGGGGGAAGTTGTAGGCCTCGACCTGGTCGTCGAAGATCATCTTCATCAGCTCCTTGCCGGTCTGGCCGAAATGGCCGGCCACGGTGCGCTTGATCATCCCCGCATGGGCGAAGTGCACCATGCCGCCATTGCCGCTGTTGCCGATGGCACCGCAAGCCCAGGTGGTCAGCTGGCGCGGGTGGCCGGAATCGAGAAAGCGCCGTTCGATACCCTTGAGCACCTCCTCGGGCAGGCTGATCATGGCCAGTCCGCCCAGGAAGAGCGTTGCCCCGTCCTGTATCAGGGCCGCCGCCTGGTCTGCGCTAACAATCTTCATGAGCTGGCTCCGCAAATTTAGTTATAAAAAATAATCGTGATAAAGTATAACAAAACTATTGACGTTCATCAAGTCGCATCCGATATCAACCGCGTTGCTCATTGGGCTTGCAAGTAAAAATATTTCGTTATAAAATATAACCATTATCAGTAATCACAAATTTGCCGGCTGGTGGCCTCGCATCCAAAACCTAAAGTGAAACCATGAACGATAACCATCCCCCCCTTATCAAGCTGGAAATGATTGGCGCCGTGGCGCGCGTCACGATTTGCCGCGCCGCCAAGCGCAATGCCCTGAGCGACGCGCTGATCGTTTCCTTGCGAAACTGTTTCGACAACCTGCCGCCCGAGGCGCGTGCAGTGGTGCTGAGCGGCGATGGCAGCGCCTTTTGCGCCGGACTCGATTTGTCGGAGGTGCGCGAAAACAACACGACCGAAGGCGTGCTGCACTCGCGCATGTGGCATGCCGCATTCGAGCGCATCAGTTTCGGCCCGGTGCCGGTGGTGGTGCTGCTGCATGGCGCCGTGGTCGGCGGCGGCCTGGAGCTGGCCAGCGCCGCCCATATCCGGGTGGCCGAGCCGTCGGCCTTCTATGCCTTGCCGGAAGGCTCGCGCGGCCTGTTCGTCGGCGGTGGCGGATCGGTGCGCATCTCGCGCCTGATCGGGGTGGCGGCGATGACCGACCTGATGCTCACTGGCCGGGTGCTCAGCGCGCAGGAGGGCCATCAGGCCGGCATCAGCCACTACCTGGTCGGTGAAGGCGAAGGCCTGGCCAAGGCAATGGCGCTGGCCAGCAAGATCGCCTCCAACGCGCCGATGACCAATTACGGCGTCATGCACGTACTGCCGCGCATTGCCGATCAGTCGATACAGGACGGCATGATGACCGAAGCGCTGATGGCCGCGGTCGCGGCCAGCGATCCGGACACGCGCGGGCGCCTGGCCGCCTTCCTCGACGCCAAGACCAACAAGGTGCGCGCCGGTTAGCAGGGCCGCCGCATGAAAAAATAACAGCAAAAGGAGACAGCAACCATGGCACTTGGCGTGCATTACCGCACAGTGCGATTCGGCAGCGATGCCGTGCGCACGCGAGAGAAGGGTGGCGTTACCTATGCCATGGCTGAGCAGCCCTTGGGCCAATTCGCCGAGCGCAGCAGCGATCGCCTGCGCTATTGGGCCGCGCGCGCGCCCGAGCGCAGTTTCATGGCGCAGCGCGACGCGTCCGGCGCCTGGCGCCACATCAGTTATGCCCAGGCGCTGGCGAGCGCGCGCGCGATCGGGCAGGCGCTGCTGCAACGCGGCCTGTCGGTCGAGCGGCCGCTGCTGATCCTGTCCGGTAACGACCTCGAGCATGCCATGCTGGCCCTGGCCTGCCAATACGTCGGTGTGCCATACGCACCGGTGTCGCCCGCCTATTCGCTCATGTCCAGGCAGTTCGACAAGCTCGAGCACATTGTCCGCCTGCTCAACCCGGGCATGCTGTTCGCCGCCCATGGCGAGCGCTTTGCGGGCGCGATCGACGCCGTGTGCGGGCAGGATGTCGAGCTGGTGGTGACGGCAGCGCCGCCGGCGGGCAGGGCCGCGACGATCTTTGCCACGCTCGAGGCCAGCGTGCCCGGCCCGGAAGTCGATGTCGCCATGCGCGCCACCGGCCCGGACACGATCGCCAAGTTCCTGTTTACCTCCGGTTCGACCAGGCTGCCAAAGGCGGTCATCAACACCCAGCGCATGTTGTGCAGCAATATGCAAATGCTGCTGCAGTGCTGGCCATTCCTGGCCGACGAGCCGCCGGTGTTGCTCGACTGGCTGCCATGGAACCATACTTTCGGCGGCAACAAGAACGTCAATCTGGTGCTGTTTAACGGCGGGACCCTGTACATCGACGATGGCAAGCCGACCGATCAGGCGATCGGGCAAACCCTGGCCAATCTGCGCGAGATCGCCCCGACCATCTACTTCAACGTGCCCAAGGGGTGGGAAGACCTGGCCCTTGCGCTGGAAACGGACGATGCGCTGCGCGACAAGTTTTACAGCCGGCTCAAGCTGATGTTCTATGCCGGAGCATCGCTGGCGCAGCCGGTCTGGGACAAGCTCCATGCCTGCGCCGAGGCCGCCTGCGGCGAACGCGTCATGATGACGACCGGCCTGGGCATGACGGAGACGTCGCCGTGCGCCCTGTTCGTGATGCGCGAAGACGTGCACGCAGGCGAGCTGGGCATTCCGTGTCCGGGTATGGAAGTGAAGGTCGTCCCCAGCGGCGACAAGCTCGAGTTGCGTTACCGCGGCCCGAACGTCACGCCCGGCTACTGGCGCGCGCCGCGGGAGAGCGCCGCGATGTTCGACGACGAGGGTTTTTTCTGTTCGGGCGACGCCGTCAAATGGCTCGACCCGCTGCGCCCGAACCTCGGTTTCGTGTTCGACGGCCGGGTGGCCGAAGACTTCAAGCTCAATACCGGCACCTGGGTCAGCGTCGGTTCCCTGCGCGAGCGGGTGATGCACGAAGGCGCGCCGTACCTGCAGGATGTCGTGGTGAGCGGTCATGATCGCGCCGAAGTGGGCCTGCTGATGATCCCCCACCTGCACCAGTGCTGCAAGCTGGCCGGGCTGGCCGCCGGCACCGCAGCGGACGTGGTGCTGGTCACGGCGCCGGTGCGCCAGTTTTTCCAAGGCCTGGTCGAGCGCATGCATGCGCAGGGCACCGGCAGCGCCAACCGGATCATGCGCGCGCTGCTGCTGCACGAGCCGCCCTCGCTCGACTACGGCGAAATCACGGACAAGGGTTCGGTCAACCAGCGTGCGCTGCTGAGCCGGCGCGCGCACCTGGTTGCCGCCCTGTACGCGGGCGCCGATCCAGCCATCTTCCAACCTTCTGCACACCAGGCGGGCTTATGACAACAAACGGTTTTTATTCCAGCTACGACGACGTATGGATACTGGACGGCGTGCGCACGCCCATGGTCGATTACTGCACCACCTTTTCCGACATCTCGCCGACCGACATGGGGATCAAGGTGGCGCGCGAGATCCTGGCGCGCACCGCAGTGGCGCCGGCCGATATCGGTTCCGTCATTACCGGTAATATGGCTCCGGGCGACTTCTTCCAGTATTTCGTCCCGCGCCATATCGGCATGTATGCCGGTGTACCCTTGACTGTCCCGGCGCTCAACGTGCAGCGCATCTGCGGCACCGGGTTCGAACTGTTCCGCCAGGCGGCCGACCAGATAAAGCTCGGCTACACCGACGCCGTACTGGTGGTGGGGACCGAATCGATGACGCGCAACCCGATTGCCGCTTTCTCGCACCGCTCCGGTTTTCGCCTGGGCGCCCCTGTCGAATTCAAGGACTTCATGTGGGAAGCGCTGGCCGACCCTGCGGCCGGCATCACCATGCCGCAGACGGCCGAGAACCTGGCCGTCAAGTACGGGGTGACGCGTGCCGACGTCGATCACTACGCAGCGCAGTCGTTCGAGCGTGCGGTGGCGGCGCGCGAGAGCGGTTTCCATGCCGGGGAGATCGTCGCCGTGAAGAACGAAACGTTCGAACTGGCAGGCTACGCCACGCGCTCGATCCGCCTCGCCGGCAAGGCGGCGGAAGCGGCGCACGACACCCATGCGCGCATCTCGCCGGTCGAGGTGCTGGCCAAGTTGCGACCGATTTACCCGCATGGAGTACAAACCGGCGGCAACAGTTCGGCGTTGGTCGATGCCGCCGCCGCCGCCGTGGTGGTCGATGGCGCTTGCGCACGCTCCCATGGCGGCGCCGCGCTCGCTCGCATCGTCGCCATGACGGTCGTCGGTGTGCCGCCGGAAATCATGGGTATCGGTCCGGCTCCCGCGATCGGCCTGCTGCTTGAACGCAGCGGCCTGACGCTGGACCAGGTTGGGCTGTTCGAGATCAACGAAGCCCAGGGCGCGCAGATCATCGCCGTCGAACGCGCGTTGGGGCTCGAGCGCGCCAAGCTCAATGTGAACGGCGGCGCGATTGCGCTCGGCCACCCGCTGGCAGTGACCGGGGTGCGCCTGACGATCACGCTGGCGCGCGCGCTGCGCCAGCGCAAGCTGCGCTACGGCGTCGCTTCGGCCTGTATCGGCGGCGGGCAGGGCATCGCCATCCTGGTGGAAAACCCCGATTTTTTCGACTAGACACGGAGTAAGACATGAACATGCAAGGACAAGCGGCGCTGGTAACCGGCGGTGCATCGGGCCTGGGCGCCGAAACGGCGCGCCAGCTGGCCCGGGCCGGCGCAAAAGTGAGCGTGCTCGATATAAACCTGGAGGCGGCGCGCGCGCTGGCCGACGACATCGGGGGCCTCGCGTTTGGCTGCGACATCACCGATACGCCCAGCATCGAGCAGGCGCTTGAAGGCGCGCGTGCGCATCACGGCAGCGCGCGCATCCTGGTTAACTGCGCCGGGATAGGCGGCGCCAGGCGGCTGGTCGGGCGCGACGGCGCGCCGATGCCGCTGGAGGAGTTCAGCCGGATCATCAATGTCAACCTGATCGGCACCTTCAACATGATCCGCATCGCCGCGGCCGGGATGGTCGCGCACGAGCCGCTCGCCGACGGCGAACGCGGCGTGATCATCATGACCTCGTCGGTCGCCGCGTATGACGGCCAGGTCGGCCAGGAAGCGTATGCCGCCTCCAAGGGCGGGCTGACCTCGCTGACCTTGCCGCTGGCGCGCGACCTGGCCCAGTTTGGCGTGCGCGTGATGACGATCGCGCCGGGCTTGTTCGAGACGCCGCTGCTGTTCAAGCTGCCCGAAGAGGTGCAGCAATCGCTGGCGGCCTCGATCCCGTTTCCAAAACGCCTGGGCAAGGCCGAGGAATTCGCCGCGCTAGCTGCCCACATCGTCGGCAACCTGTCGCTTAACGGCGAAGTGATCCGGCTCGACGGTGCGCTGCGCCTGCCGCCGCGCTGAGCAGCTCAGGTTCGACTGGCGCATACTCACCGGATATACATACTTGATCGTGACAGACCGGGCAAACCTGTTCCGGCCAGACGCGAACGGACAAAGGAAAACGTGATGGTCAAACAAACCCAGGTAGGCATTATTGGCGCTGGACCTTCGGGGCTGTTGCTCGGTGCCCTGTTGCACAAGGCCGGGATTGAACATGTGATCCTTGAAAACCAGAGCGCCGACTATGTGCTCGGCCGCATCCGCGCCGGTGTGCTAGAGCAAACGACGGTTGACCTGCTCGATGAGGCAGGTGTCAGCGGGCGCCTGCACCGCGAGGGCTTGCCGCATGACGGCTTCGACCTGTGCTTCGGCGGACAGCGCCATCGGATCGATCTGGCCGCGCTGACCGGGCGCCGGGTGACCGTGTACGGCCAGACCGAAGTCACGCGCGACCTGATGGCCACGCGCGCAGCGGCCGGACTTGAAACCGTCTATGGCGCGCGCCAGGTGCAACCGCGCGGTTTCGATGGTGCGCATCCGAGCATTAGCTACGAAACGGGGCCGGAAGGCGACCGCGCGCAGCATGAGCTGCAATGCGAATTCATCGTCGGCTGCGACGGTTACCACGGTCCCTCGCGCGCCAGCGTGCCGGCCGCCGCCCTCAAGACGTACGAAAAGGTGTACCAGTTCGGCTGGCTGGGGATCCTGGCCGACGCGCCGCCCGTGCACGACGAATTGATCTATGCGAACCACGAACGCGGTTTTGCCCTATGCAGCATGCGTAGCAAATCGCGCGTTCGCTATTACATACAGTGCGCGCTCGACGAGAAGGTGGCCAGCTGGTCGGACGAGGCATTCTGGAACGAGCTCAGGCTGCGCCTGCCGCAAGATACGGCGGACAAGCTGACGACCAGTGTCTCGATCGAAAAAAGCATTGCTCCGCTGCGCAGTTTTGTCAGCGAGCCGATGCGCTTCGGGCGGCTGTTCCTGGCCGGCGACGCTGCCCATATCGTCCCGCCCACTGGCGCCAAGGGGTTGAACCTGGCCGCTTCCGACGTCGGCATCCTGTTCAGCGCACTGGCCGAACACTTCAAGGGTGACAGCCGCGGCATCGACAGCTACTCGCAGCGCGCGCTGGCGCGCGTGTGGAAGGCTGAGCGCTTCTCCTGGTGGTTCACCTCGCTGATGCACCGTTTCCCGGAGAATGGCGATTTCGGCCGCAAGATGCAGAATGCCGAACTCGACTATCTGGTCCATTCGGATGCGGCCATGAAGGTCATGGCTGAAAATTACGTCGGCCTGCCTCTTTGATGCCGCTGCGGCGCCGCAAGGTGAGTGGTGGGTACTGTCCTACAGCATGTCGCGCAGCTTGAAGTACATCATTCCCAGCACCAGCGCTGGCGTGCGCACCAAGGCGCCTCCCGGGAACGCGCGATGTTTCAGGCGGGAGAACACGTCGAATTGTTCGGCCTGCCCGGCGATGGCCTGCGCAACCAGCAGCCCGGCCATTCCCGAAAATGCCAGGCCGTGTCCGGAGAATCCTTGAAGGAAGTAGATGTTGTTGCCCAGCCTTCCCAGGTCGGGAGCGCGGTTCATGGTGATATCGACGAATCCGCCCCAGGCGTATTCAATGGCAAGGTCGGATAATTGGGGAAACACGCCCAACATGCGCTTCCTTATGCGCTCGACCAGGTTGGCCGGCGTGGTGCCGGTGTAGCTGTCGCCGCCTCCGAACAGCAGGCGCGTGTCGGCGCCGATCCTGAAATAGTCGAGCGCGAAGTTGGTGTCCGATACCGCCGTTCGCTTCGGCAGCAAGGCATCCGCGCGCGCGCGTCCCATCGGTTCTGTTGCAATGATGTAGGTGCCGACCGGCATGATGCGCGCGCTGAGCCTGGGTGCAAGGTCGCCGTATTCGGCCAGGTAGACATTGCCTGCCAAAATCATGAAACGCGCCTTGACCTGGCCTTGCGCGGTCTTCGCGATCGGCTGCGCTCCCCGTTCCAGCCGGAACACGGGCGAGTCTTCATAGATTGCCACCCCGGCTTGCCCGGTGGCTTTGGCCAGACCCAGGCAATATTTCAAGGGATGGAGATGGCCCGAGCGCTGGTCTGCAATTCCGGCGAAGTAGCGCCGGCTGGCAACCCAATCGTGCATCTCATGCGGCGCTATCCGGAGCAGCGGATAATCATATGTTTGCGCCACGTGCCGGGCCCATGCGTCCAGTGCACGCATCTTGTTCGGCTTGACTGCAAGGCTGAGCGCGCCGCTCACATAATCGCAGTCGATCCGGTACCGGGCGATCCGCTCTTTTATCAGCTCGACACCGCGCACGGAGGCGTCCCAGGCCCGCCGTGCCTCGGTTCTAGGCAGCTGGCGCTCGACGGCGCGCTCGCCGTCGGCCCCGAAACCGACCAGTACCTGGCCGCCGTTGCGCCCGGACGCTCCCCAGCCCAGGCGCTGCGCTTCGAGCAGCACGACCGAGTAGCCGCGTTCGGCCAGTTCCAGGGCGGCCGACAGGCCGGCGTAGCCGCCGCCGATCACGCACACGTCGGCCGCCACGTGTTCAGCCAGCGGCGGCAGGGCGGGCGGGCGCTTCACATCGGCTTCGTAAAGGGAGTTCTCGATGACGCCGAGTTCTTTTTGCAGCAGCATGGCTCAGGTCACCCGAAAATTGATGAACTGCCAGGGATCATCCTTGTCCGCCGGTTCCTCGAACAGGGCGCACCTGCCTGCCAGGGGTGTCCAGTCGCTATATTGGCCGACCACCTCGCCCAGATAGGGCGCAGCAATGTGCATCACCAGTTCGTCGTCGATGTCATCGGGCTCGACAATGCCGGCGTCCGGATTGCGGATGGCCCAGACCATGCCGCCCAGTATTCCGGCGGCCACCTGCAAGCTGGTCGCCGAGTTATGGGGGGCCAGTTCGCGTGCCTGCTCGATCGACAGGCGCGAGCCAAACCAATAGGCGCCTTTCGGATTGCCCATCAACAGGACGCCGAGTTCATCCATGCCGCTGGCGATTTCCTTGCGCATGATGCGGTGCTGGCGTTGCAGTTTCCAGTTCTTGCCTGCCATTTCGTGTAAGGAGAGTACCGCGTCGTCGCAGGGATGATAGGCGTAGTGAACTGTAGGACGATAGCGCAGCTTTCCGCCTTCGCGCAGCGTCAGATGGTCGGCAATCGAGATCGACTCGCCGTGCGTGACCAGGAAGCCGTGGTAGGGCCCCTCGAGCGGGGTCCAGCTGCGCACGCGCGTGGCCACGCCCGGGCGGTTCAGGAAGATGGCGGCCTCGCCGCCGTAGCCGTGGCGGCCGGCGTCGTGCGGCCAGTGCCGTTCATGGCTGCCCCAGCCGAGTTCAGCCGGCTGCAGGCCTTCGCTGACGAAGCCCTCCACGGACCAGGTGTTGACGAATTCGTTGCCTTGTTTGCGCCGGCCCGAGATTTGCGTATCGCGCTCGGCAATATGGATGACCTTGATGTTCAGGTGCTGCGCGAGCGCGGCCCACTGCGCGAAGCAGGTCGGCCTGGCCGGCATCACGTCGTTGTCCTTTGCCATGGCCAGCAGCGCCTGTTTCACGAACACCGAGGCCAGGCCCGGATTGGCGCCTTGCGTCACCAGTGCGGTGGGGCCTGTGCGCCGGTCCAGTCTGAGCCCCAGCACCTGTTCGCGCAGCGCATAGTTGGAACGCTGCGACGGCGACAGCGAGACATCGGTATACCCGCCGGCCCACGGCTCGATGCAGGTGTCGAGATAAAGTATGTTGCGCCGCCGGCAATAGCGAATGAGGTCGAGGCTGGCCACGTCGACGGACAGGTTCAACAGGAAGTCGCCCTCGCGCATGCAACTGTCGAGTATGGCTTCGTAATTTTCTTCCCTAAGCGGCTGCGCCGTCAATTCAATGCCATATCCGGCAGCAATTCCGGTCCGGTCCGGGCTGCGCGAAATGATCCGTACGTGGGAGGGGGCGATATCGAGGTGGCGTAACAGCAGCGGCAAGCTTGCCTGCGCGACGCTGCCGAATCCGAGCAAGATCAGGCGTCCGTCAAAGGACAGGTATTTCTTCGATTCTTCCATCAACTTCCTCCATCCTTGCGCTTGGCGAAGTGCGCTGACGAGCAAGTATGCATGGGAAAACCGGTCGGCTCCATGCGCTGGTTAACACAGCACGCATCGGCGCCGGCGCCACCGAATTTCTTATAACCGGGAAACTTTACATGATTTTCTTGCAATAGTGGGAATCCGACCGCGCGTCAGGGCGTCCCTGCCATCGCACGGGAAAGATGGCACAAGCCTTGCTTTAAAAGCAATGACGTTCCTGCCCGCAATCCTGCCGTGCGGGGCCAAACCGGAGGAATGATGTCGAAATTGCTGACGCTGACAATTGCCAGGAAACTATGGCTGCTCATTATTGCGATGGGTGCAGGCATTACGCTGCTGACCACGCTGTTTCTTGTTTCGGAAAGAAGCCTGATCATCGAGGAGCGCACCAACGCCGTGCGTCAGGTGGTGGAAGTGGCACACGGCATCGCTGTGCACTTCCACTCCCTGGTGGCCAAGGGCACGCTGTCCGAGGCCGATGCCATGAGCGCCGCCCTGCAGGCGATCAAGGCGCTGCGCTACAGTGGCGGCGAGTATTTCTGGATCAACGACATGCAGCCTGCGATGGTGATGCATCCTATAAACGCCGCGCTCGACGGGACGAACCTGGCCGAGAACAAGGATCCGAACGGCAAGCTGCTGTTCATCGAAATGGTCAGCATGGTGCGCGCGCGCGGCGAGGGCATGCTGGCGTATATGTGGCCCAAGCCTGGTCAAGAAGGCGCAGTGAGCAAGATTTCATACGTCAAGGGTTTCGCCCCCTGGGGCTGGGTGATCGGTTCGGGCGTCTACATGGACAACGTCAATACCATTTTCCTGGAGCGGGCGGCCAAGTTCGGGCTGGCCGCGCTGGCCTTGACGGCCCTGTTGACCATGGTCGGCATTCTGCTTGCGCGCAGCATCTCGCGTCCGCTTGAACGCGCGGTCGAGATCGCGCAGACGGTCGCGCGGGGCGATCTGACCAGTCATATCACGGTCACCGGCAGGGACGAGACCGGCAAGCTACTGCAAGCCTTGAAGGACATGAACGACTCGCTGTTGGGGATTGTGTCCGAGGTCAACGCAGGAACCGTCATGATCGCGACCGCTTCCGCGCAAATTGCCAGCGGCAACGCGGACCTGTCCTCGCGCACCGAGGAGCAGGCCAGCGCGCTGGAGGAAACCGCGTCGTCGATGGAGCAACTGACCGCGGCGGTGCGGCAGAATGCGGAGCACGCGCGCCAGGCCAATACCTTGGCCGAATCGGCTTCCGGCGTGGCCGTCAAGGGCGGCCGGATCGTATCGCAGGTGGTTGACACGATGGCGTCGATCAATGGTTCTTCAAGAAAGATCGTTGAAATTATCGCCGTGATCGACGGCATTGCCTTCCAGACCAATATCCTGGCCCTGAACGCAGCAGTGGAAGCGGCGCGCGCCGGGGAGCAGGGACGCGGCTTTGCCGTCGTCGCCTCGGAAGTGCGCACGCTGGCGCAGCGTTCGGCCAGCGCCGCCAAACAAATCAAGGGTTTGATCGAGGACTCGGTGCAGAAAGTCGACCTCGGCGACGCGCTGGTCCATCAAGCCGGCGCCACCATGGACGAGATCGTCGCCAGCGTCAAGCGCGTGACCGACATCATGGGCGACGTCGCCGGCGCCACCCGCGAGCAGGAAGCGGGCATCGGCCAGATCAACCAGGCTGTCATGGAAATGGACGGCGTGACCCAGCAAAATGCGGCGCTGGTCGAGCAGGCCGCCGCTGCCGCTGCGGCACTGCAGCAGCAGGCTGAAATGCTGGCCAACGCGGTCAGCGTATTCAAGCTCGATACCGGGGCGCCTGCAGCGGCCAAGGCGCCGCTCGTGCGCGCTCCCAATGCTCCAGTCAGACTTTCAATGCGTGCGCAAACCTCAATTTGAAAGGTTCCTGGCAACGGCGAGCGAGGCGTGCATGGTCTGCGTGTTGCGAACACCGATCATCACGCCCATGCCCCGCACCGCCATCGCCGTTGCCCGAAGCGCTCGCATAGCCAGCCGGTGAGCGGCATGGCAATCTGCGGTAGGATGGCCGTTGCGTGCCAAACAAGCGATTGAGTCGTTATCGGCTATGCGTACGCGACCCCTTGGCGCGTGCGCACGGGTTATCGCTTTTCGGTCGAGACTTCGGTATACCTGGTGCAAGGCAAAGCCGGGCAGGGGCATGGCGCCGGTTGATATCGCCTGCACGAGAAGATGGGTTTCGAAAAAGTCGCCCACTTCAAGGAAGTCGGTTTCAAATTCGGACGCTGGATCGACGTCGGCTACTGGCAGCGCACACTGGACGCTGCCAATACCTGAACCGCAGCTTCTCAGTCCCGGATGTCCTGCAAGAACCACTCGCGGGGCAGCTCGCGGCCTATCCCTTGCCTGACTGCTTCTTCATACGCGGCGGCAGCGACGGCATAGAATTGCGCGCCCTGAATATTGCCGCGTTCTGAATAGGTGATTTGCGTATCCGAGGTGCGGCCCGGTGTTTTCCCCTCGATGATGTCGGCGAACATCACATCGTCGCCGTGGCCGGTAACGACAGGCGCCGCCTTGCCGATGCGGATATCCTGCCATTGCGGCAGGTCGGGGCGGGCGAGATAACCGATGTATTCATCCGCGGTCCCCAGTTCCGGCCGCCCTACGGGAGCCGGTGCTGTTCCCAGGCGCAAGGTGAGATCGAAACGTGCGCGCGCCGCGGAATCGGGGCGCCCGCCGACCGAGATCACGTGCATTCCCGGTTCCAGCCATTCGCCCCGAATGACCGGCACGGCCGAGTCGGTGCAGGCAGCGAGGATATCGGCGCCGCGATAGACCTCGCGCGCATCGTCCAGCGCAACTGTTTCGACGCCATGTTTTTCCGATATTTCCTCGGCAAAACGGCGCCGGTTGGCGGCGGTAGGACTGTGCACCTGGATCCGTTTGATGTCGCGTACCTGCAGCAAGGCTTCCACGTGCGAGCGCGCCATGCCGCCCGAACCGAGCATGCCGAGCGTGAGCGCGCCTGCGCGCGCCATGATGTCGGCCCCGATTGCGCCGTCGGCGGCGACTCGCAGATGCTGCAGGTAGCCGTCGTTGATCAGCGCCACCGGTTCGCCGGTTTCAATCCTGGTCAGCAGGATCAGGCCGCAAAACAAGCCAGGCCGGCTGCAATACTTTTCCTGGGTGCGCACACCGTTGTATTCTTGCTCGTAAATGACATCCGATTTCATCCGGATCGCGAAATAGCCGGCGGTCGAGCCGCCTTCCATGCTGCCCCATTGATAGAATTTTCCCGGCGAGGAAGTCGGGATCCGGATGTCGATGCGCGGCCGGCAGACGCCTTCGCCGCTGATCAGGTCGCGGTAGGCCAGTTGCAGCGCTTCGCGCGTCATCTGCGATGTCAGTACCCGCTGGATATCGTCGTTGTTCAAAAGCAGGGCCATCGGTTCTCCTGAAAATTCTTGTTCAATTCATTTTTTGCCAAAGACATTAGGGATGCACGGTTTCGGAAAACCAGTCGTCCGGCAATTCGTGGCCCAGGCCCGCAGCGGCAGCCTTCTCGAGCACCAGTGCGCCGGCCGCGGCAAACTGCAGGCCGATGCCGATGTTGTTGACGAAGCAGGTAATGTCGTCCGCACTGGTGCGGCCAGGTCTTTTGCCGGCCACCAGCTGCGCCAGGTCCGTGTATTCGGTGAAACGGTTGCCCGCTGCGTTCCACCAGCCAACCGTATGTTCAGTGGCCACGTTCGGGGTGCCCGGCATCACGTTGTCGTATTGTTTCGGCTGTGCAGTTACGTGCACGACCACGCGGCCGCAGGCGTCGAGCAGCTCCTGGTCGACTTCCTGCGCCTTGATGCAGCTGACATGCATGCCCGGCTTGAGCCATGCCGGTTCCAGCACGCGCTTCATCGACGAAGTCGACGCCATGATCACGTCGGCGCCGGCAACACATTGCTCGGCGTCGCCACTGGCACGGATGTCGACACCGGGAAACCATGCCTGCGCTTGTGCAACGAAGGCATTCCTGGTCTCCGGACGCGGGCTGTAGATGCGCACCTGCTCGAAGCGGCGCGTGGCCATCGCAGCCATCAGTTGCCCGCCCGCCTGCCAGCCGCTGCCGATAATGGCCAGCTTGCGCGCGTCGGCGCGCGCCAGATGCTTGAGTGCGATGCCATTTGCCGCACCAACCCGGATGCGCTGCATCACCCCGTCCGGGAAGAGGCCGAGCATGGCCCCCGTTTCGCTGCTGAACATCAGCACCATGCCGACGTAGCGGCCATTCGCGCGCGGCTCTTTTACCCGGCGCAGCTTTCCTGCAATGACGGGATGGGTAATGATGTCGGAACTGATGCGCAGCGCCTGCACGCGCCGGCGCGGCCAGGCCCCGCCCATCTGTTTGAAACCGTAGTACGCATCCGGTTCCGTCGTCGGCGACAGATTGTCGATGCGCGGCACCAGCAAGGCCTGGTCGTTTGCGTAGTCGCCGTACATCTCTTCCATCACTTCAATGCACTCCGGCATGGTGAGCAGTTGTTCCACATCTTCGTTGCTTAGCACTCGCATTGGTTTGTCTCCCTAGGTGGGCGCGCCTGCCGAGCAGCGGGGGATGCGCCCTTGCTTGTATCAATCCGTCGCCAGGGACGGTGAGCTCATTTATTTTTTGCCAGAAAGATCTCGTCGAACAGCTTGTCCCACTTCGCCTGTTCGTCGAGTGCGCGCTTGGGGTCGACGAACCTGACCTGTCGCCCGTGCAGGGGCGAGTCGCTGCTGGCAACGACCGAGACCAGATCGAGCTTGGCGAGCAGCGCCTGCGCGTCCGAGATCAGGTAATCATAGAACAGCAGTGCCGCGTACGGATGCGGTGCCCGGCGTGCGACGCCGGCGCCATTGGGGCGCGTGACCAGCGGGCCGGCCGACATCCACGCAACCGGCGCCCCGGCCTTGCGGTCCTGGTCGACCTTATAGTTATAGCAGGTCAGGGCAAACGGGATCTCGCCTGCGTTGACCAGTTCGGCCATCAGCGCATGGCCCTTGCGGATCGACATGCCATTGACGGCGACGATGTCGCGAAACAGCTTGATGCCTTTTTCTTCACCGAGCGTATCGACCACGCCCATGAACCAGTCGCTGTCCTTGGCCTCGATCGCGAGCCGTCCCTTCCAGCGCGGGTTCAGCAGGTCTTCAAATGATTTCGGCAATTCCTCCGGCTTGACCTTATTCGTGTTGTAACACTGGACGAACAGGTTCAGGCGGGTGGCGACCCACTCGCGATGCGGCATCACGGCCTGTGGAATCAGTTTCTTGAAATGGGGAGAGTCAACCGCCTGCAGCAGTTGTTCGCGCTGCACCGCTTCCATTTGCGGGCCATTGGTTTCGATCACGTCGGCGACATGGTGGTTGGCGCGCGCTTCGGTCGTTGCGCGCTGCAGCACCGATTCGGAACTTGCGCGCCACAGGTTGACCTTGACCTCGGGGTAGCGGCTTTCGAAGTCGGCCTTGAGCTTGGCCACCGTCGACGAGGTCATCGATGTGTAGAGATTGAGCGTACCTTCACGCCTGGCGCCTTCGATCAGCTGTTTCAGGCGATCCGGTCCCTTCAGCTGGGCAAGTTCGGCAATGTCGCGTGCCTGTGCCAGGGCGGCATTCGATGCAACAAGGCCAAACAGGAAAAGGATGATCAGGGAACAGCCGGAGGCGAGAGCAGACAGCTTTACTGAAGCTAGTTTCATAGGATCTCCCAGGTGAATATTTTGTCAAAACATACTGCGACCTTGAGTGCTGAATGTGCAGAACAAATTTCACAACCATGAAGTACATGAAGAATCAACTCAAGCTACGGGATACTCGAAAAAGACGTTCGCGTATTGAATGGCGCAGGCGCCCGGTGCCACGCCGACTTTCAACAGGCGCAAAGCAAGGCGGATGGCTCTTATAAGCTATCGAGAAAATACATACTATAAGAAGTATATTTTTTTTACAAACTGGACTTAATAATTCCACATAGCGATACCGCCGGTGAGGACGACGCCTTTGTCCACCATTGCGATGGCGTTGGCCGGCCTGGCCTCGGCGGCCAGGACGGGCAGGCGAACATGGCCGCTGCGAGCAGGGCCGATATTAAGTTTTCAGATGGTTTGTCTCGTGGGATAACAAGCAAGGCCGCTGCAATTGCGCACCGGCTTGTGCAAACGCCACTGCCCTCAGCGCAGGCAGTGGCGCGGGTTCTCAGAAGCGGTGCTGGATACCGACGGTCAAGCCGGTCTGCTCGGTGTCGAAGCCGGCTTCGTCGCGCGACAGGCCGACCAGCTTGCCGTGGCTGCCTTTCACGTGTCCGAACGTGGTATACACATCGGTGCGCTTCGACAGCGCGTACCTGGCGCGCACGACCAGCATGACCGGGTCGGCGTCGGCGCCGGCCGCCACGTTCCTGATATCCTGGTAATACACCGCGCCGGTCAAGGTCAGCGCCGGCATGGCCTTGTACGCCACGCCGCTCCAGTAGGTGTTCGCGCGCAGTTCGGCCGTCGCCGCCTTGCCCGAGGCAAGCTTAAACCCGCGCATGCCGGCGTAAATCTTGTAGTCGCCCGCGCTGAATGCGCCCGCAAGATGCGCCGCATTGGTCTCGTCGCGTTGTCCGGTTGCCACAACGGTGTTGCCGTTGATGCGCTCGAAAGTGGCAGCAAGGCTCAGCGGGCCGTGCGCGTACACGCCACCGAGCGCGTACTTGGCGCTGTTGGCGCTTGCGCCCGGCTGTTCGCCCAGTCCCACCGTGGCGCCCACCTTGAAGTCGCCGAACTGGCCCTGGTATTTGACCAGGTTGTCGAACGACGGCGTCATGCCGTACTTGTTCGCGCCGGTCGCGCTGCCTGCCAGCACCCACGAATAGGACGGCGCATATCCCATTGGATCGAAGGCGAGCATGAAGTCGTACACGGTTGTGAACGAGCGGCCCAGCACCACGCGGCCAAAGCGGTTTTCGAGGCCGACATAGGCCTGGCGCTTGAACAACACGCCGTCCGCGCTGCCCGTGTCGAGCAGGATGCCGCCTTCCAGGTTGAACACGGCCTTCACGCCGCCACCGAGATCTTCCGTCCCGCGCACACCCCAGCGCGAGGCGTTCATGCCACCCGAAACGACGCGTGTGGCGCCGCCTTTCGCGCTGTCGGCATTGGTGGTGTACTGGACGCCGGCGTCCAGCAATCCATAGACCGATACGTTGGAACTGGCTGGCGCCTGGGCACCGGCCGTGCATGCGAACGTGGCGGCCGTGAGGGCAAATAAGGCTTGCTTCATGAGAAAACTCCTGAGTGGTCGTTATTGTTGTGCTGCCTGATTGTTGAATCCAGACAAGCGATTTAACCGCAACTTCAGGAGAAATTCTCTTGGTGATTGTACGTATTGCTAACGACTACCGAACTGCCACCCGAACGCCATCGCGCACCCGCTCATCGGGATGAACGATGACCTTTTGCCCGGCATCGATCCCGTCAAGGACCTGGGTGGCAAGACCATTGCTCTGGCCGATCCGCACGCGCCGCCTGGCCGCCTTGTCCTGCTCGACGACAAAGGCGGCCCAGCCGCTGCCGTCGCGGAACAGGGCGCTGGCAGGAATTTGCAATACATCGTCCGCTTCCCACACGATAAAATTCGCCTCCACCCGGTAAGCGTCGCCCAGGCGTTGCCATTGGTCTGCGGGAGAAGCAAACGCGACGATCACCCAGACCCGTTGTTCTTCCACGCCCAACGCCGAGACCTTGGTGAAACCGGCTGGCTCGATCAGGCGCACTACGCCGCGCAGCGGCGTATCGCCACCCCAGCGTTCGAACAGCACGCGGGTGCCCGGACGAATGCGCACCGCGTCGGCGGACAACAGGTCGACCTCCACTTCGAGCGCGTGCGGATCGCCAATTTCGAGCAGGGGCTGGCCGAGCGCAACCGGCCCTTCGCTCTTGCGCGGAATCTTGAATATTTGCCCGGCCACCGGGGCGGTCACGGCAATCGGCGCGCCACGGACCGCGCCGGCCGCGTACTGGAGGGCGGTGCGGGCCGCTTCGAGCTCATGG
>JBAQKU010000338.1:0-19679 GCA_049301315.1 Telluria sp. | reverse complement strand
CCCTCACCGCGCGCGGCGCGCGCGTTCCACACCAGCGTCAGGTTGCGCAGCGTGGTGGCCCGCTCCCAATCCTCGCGCACCAGCGCGAGCGCATCGCCCAGGTGCCGCTCGGCCGACGCCGGGTCGCGCGCCAGTATCGCCAGCTCCAGCTCGCTTGCACGGTCCCAATAGTCGGGCGTGCCGCCCGCGATGCGGCGCGCGAGCGCGTAGCGCACCACCGGCAGCAGGGCTTCGCGCCCGGGACCGGGAGGATGGCGGCATTCCATCAGGCTGAGGGCATTGAGGCCCGGATAAACGTCGCGCCAGTCGGCCTCGAAGCCGCGCCGGTAGGCGTCGATCGCCTTGTCGAGCAAGCCGCGCGCCAGCACCTCCCGGCCCTGCGCCACGGCCTGCTGCCAGCGATCCTTGTACACCCGGCCCAGCAGGCCATAGGTCTCGCTGCCCGCGCCGTGTTGCCCGATCAGTTCCAGCAGCACCTGCTCGGCCTGCGCTCCCTGTCCGTTGCGATTAAGCGCGAACGCATACTGCTCGCGCACCAGCACCGTGTTTTGGAGCGCGCGCGGCAGGGATTCGGACAGGCGGATCATCTGGTCCCAGGCATCGAAGGCGCGATAGCACAGCAGCAGGTCGACCAGCACGCCCGCTTCCACCGCGTCCAGGTCAGGACCCAGGCCCACCTCCAGCGCCTGCGCCAGACCGGTCTTTTCCGCATTGCTGTGCGCGCTATTGCGAATGAGCCGGAGTTGCCGCTTGAGGCCCTGGGCATACTCGACGCGATCGCGAAATACATCGGTCTTGGTATGTCCGACGTCGGGATAGTTTTCGAGCAACTGGTAGAGCGGGCTGTCGGTGCTCGGTTCGCGCGCGGCCAGCAGGCGCGCCGCCAGGTTCGCGCGGTCCTGGACGGCATCGGCGGGCATGCCGTCCGGGCCGATCGCATACGGCATGGCGCGCAGCAGGCTCACGTCGAACGGCATCGGTGCGCCGCCCTGGTGATAGAGCGTCACCGTGGTATGCCGCTTGGCCGCATGGCGCACGCCGAGCTCGTAGAACACGTTGGCGTTGGCGGTGGTCAGGTCGGCCACCGCGAAGTCGCACAGGACCAGGCGCTCGAACATCGGCTTGTGGATGATGCCGCCGCTGCGCTCCTCGTCGGCGCGCAAGGGTTCAAGGCCGGCCTCGACGACGGCGGGAGCGATGATCTGCTCGTACACGGCGTTGAAATCGATCTGGCGTCCGCTCGCGTCCGGTTTATGTCCAAACGGCATCAAGATGAAGCATAGCGGTTTCATGGCTTCCTCGCTGCGGCGGCATAACCGAGAGCCCGACGATTACCAGCGCACGATTTTGCCGGGATTCATGATGTTCTTGGGATCCAGCGCATGCTTGATTGCGCGCATCGTATCGATCGCGCCTTCACCATGTTCCAGGATCAGGAAATCCATCTTGTGCAAGCCGACCCCATGCTCGCCGGTACAGGTGCCATCCATGGCGATCGCGCGTTCGACCATGCGCTGGTTGATACCTTCGGCGCGCTCGATATCGGCACGATCATCGGGATCGATCAACATAGCCACGTGGAAATTACCGTCTCCGACATGGCCGATGATTGAATGAATCATCCCATTTTTCTCGCAATCGGCCTTGGCTTCCATCATGCATTCGGCCAGTCGGGAAATAGGCACGCAGCAATCGGTCGTGATCGCGCGGCAGCCGGGACGCATCTGCAGCAGCGCGAAATAGGCGTTATGGCGGGCGGCCCACAGGCGCGAACGGTCTTCCGGGCGGGTCGCCCACTCGAAGCCGATGGCGTGATGGTCGGTCGCGATCTCCTGCACCTGCTGCGCCTGTTCCTTGACGCCATCGGGGCTGCCGTGAAATTCAAACAGCAGCAGCGGCATTTCCGGCAGGCTCATTTTGTCATGGGCGTTGATCGCCTTCACGCCGTTCCGGTCGAGAAACTCAACCCGCGCCACCGGCACCCCGGTCTGGATCGTCTCGATGACGGCGTTGACCGCGTCCGATTCGCTTGGAAAGGAACAGACCGCGGCGGAGATCGCTTCCGGCTGGGGGTACAACTTGACGGTGACCTCGGTGATGACACCGAGCGTGCCTTCGCTGCCCACGAAGACCCGTGTCAGGTCGTAGCCGGCCGACGATTTCCTGGCGCGGGTGCCGGTGCGGATGATGCGCCCGTCCGCCGTCACCACCGTCAGGGCCAGGGTGTTCTCGCGCATGGTGCCGTAACGCACCGCGTTGGTGCCCGAGGCGCGCGTGGCCGCCATGCCGCCCAGCGACGCATCGGCGCCGGGATCGATCGGGAAAAACAAGCCGCTGTCGCGGATTTCCTGATTGAGCTGCTTGCGCGTTACCCCGGCCTGCACGGTGGCGGTCAGGTCTTCGGGGTGCACCGCCACCAGCTTGTCCATCTGCGACAGGTCGATCGTGACGCCACCGCGCAGCGCCAGTACATGGCCTTCGAGCGAGGTGCCGGTTCCATACGGGATCATCGGCACATCGAACTGGCTGCACAGTTTGACGGCTGCGGCAACTTCCTCGGTGGATCGGGCGAACACGACCGCATCGGGCAGCATCGGGTCGTAGAACGATTCATCGCGGCCGTGATGTTCGCGCATCGCCTGGCTGGTCGAGAGGCGCTCGCCGAACACCGCGTCGAGCGCCGACAACAGCGCTGCGGGCAGTGGCTTCCTTGAAGTATCGGGTTGATTCATGGTGGCTCCGGGTGAGCTTTGCGCCGCCAGGTGCAGCGCTTGGCAAGGTTCTCGATTCTAACGTGCTGCAATGCCTCGAAGCGCAGAAATTCTAAAAAACATGAGCAAGAGCATGTTTTTTTAGCGCGCTTTTTGTTCGCATGACCTGGCTTGCATATGCCTCCCGCCTTCCTATGATCAAGCGAAGGACTGCGCGAGGCAGTGCGATGGCGATCACGCCTCGGCGCCGGCACTTTGTTGCGGAAATTGTTGGAGGTGCATGATGACTACGATGAAGAGCCGCTGCTCACGCCGGGAGCGCGCAACTATTGGAAATCGCATAATTTAACTCAGCTGAGCGACGACGCCGTCGATACGCTCATCCGCTACGCCGGCACGCTTGACGCAGGAGGAAGGCGCGCGGATTTCGGAGGCGTATGGCGCGAACTATGAACGCCTGGCGCAGATCAAGAAGAGGTACGACCCGCACAATCTGTTCCGCAGCAACCAGAACATCCGGCCGTCGGCATGAAACGCAGCGTGGCTAGGGCTTGATGTAGGCGTATCCTTCCTGCACCTGCAGGCGGCTCACCTCGGCCACGCCGGACTGCACGATGCTCGCCTCGGGAATCACGCGGCTCTTGTCGATCTTGAACGCGACCAGCGTGTTGTTACAGACCCGAAACTGCACCTTGCGGTTGGACAGTTCCTGCACGAGCACGTCGTAGGGATTGCCGTTCTTGTCCTTGGCATCTTCGAGCAGGAAATCGATCCCGGGACCATGCGTGACGACCACGATCTTCGCCTTCGGGCTGGCGTCCAGGTGATTGCCGATATTGCGCAGGGCGACCATCGGATTGGCGCCATCGTTAATGTGATACACCACCTTTTCCTCGCGCTCGGCGGCGTTCGCTGCCGCCAGGCCGGACAGGGCGAGAAACAGGATGACGATGGCGTTACGTATGGTTTTCATGACTTCTCCTTGTTTGCTGCGCTTGCCCTAAAACTCGAGATCTTCGGCAATTGCCGCGATTCCTGCCTGCGCGCACACGTCGTCGGGCGCGCCGCCGGGCGCGCCGGACACGCCAATCGCGCCATACAGCACGCCGCCAACTTCAATCGGCAGGCCGCCGCCGTTGGCGACAACGCGCGCGACAGTGCGGATCCCGCTCGCTTCCTTGCCCGCTTCGGTGGCCTGCGCCAGCGCCGTGGTGGCAATCTTGAAGCTGGCCGCGGTCCATGCCTTGTTGATCGCGGTTTCCGGCGTATGCAAGCCGGCATAGCGGTCGCGCAGCATCACCTGGGTCTGGCCGCTGCGGTCGACGATCGCAATGGCGACCTGGAACCCGTTGGCGCGGCACTTCTGCAAGCCGGCCAGGGCCGCCTTGAGGGCCGTCTCCGGCGTCATCAGCTTGACGGAATAGCTTGCGTCGGCCGCACCCGCGGATGCGCCCGCCAGCATGAGGCAGAGGGCCAGTAGCCGGCCGCGTGTTTTGCCTTGCATGAAACCCTCCACGGTATGCCGGGTGTCGCTTACTGGTTGACCGGCGAGGCCGGATCGAGCAGCAAGGCCATCACGTCCTTCAACTGGGCTTCCGTGAGGATGCCTTTGTGGCCGAAGCGCGGCATCTTGGAACAGGCCAGGTAGGCTTGCGCGTTATACAGCTTGCCCCAGGTGTACTTGACGACTTCCTCGCTCTGGCCGCGCAGTTTCCCGTACTGGTACAGCGACGGGCCGATGTTGCCGAACGAAATTTCCTTCTTGCTGATCTGGTGGCAGGCGTAGCAGTTGCCGCCGTTGACCGAGCCGGCCGCGTCGTCCCAGCGCATGCCGCGCCCGTCCTGGGCGATCTTCTCGCCTTCCTGCCACTTGCCAAGATAACTGCCGCCTGCCGGATACTTGACGTTCTTCAGTTCCGCAGCCTGCAGTTGTGCGCTGGCAGCCGGCGTGAGCGTGGCCGGATCGTCGCTGCACACCTGCTGCGACTGGTCCTGCGCTGTCACACGCTCGACCGTGGCTTGTCCGTTGTCGCGGAAGTCGTGCTTGAGCAGCTCGAGTGCGAGCTTGCCGTAATCGGCATCGGCAGCGACCGTCGCACAGCCGGCAACGGTTGCCGCCGCCAGTGCGGCGGTCAGTATTCTTGCGATTCGTTTCATCAGATTTACCTTATCGTTTCAGCGCAGGGCCGGCGTACACGCCGCCATCGGCATTTTTTGCCAGGAACATCGTCACTGCCGTAAGCGCATCGGATGCGTACAGCGGCTCGGGGAAGCGCTGCTGGCGATAGCAGTCGTACAGGCGATGCTGCATGGTGCGCACCTCGCCCTGCGAGACGCGATAGGCTGGCCAGGTGGTGTAGGCGTCTTGCGCGCTGGCCTTGTCCAGAATGTTAGGCAACTCCTGCCGGCGGATACGCAGGCCGGTCGCCGAGTGGCAGGTCGCGCACGAGAAATCGTGAGGGCCTCCGCGGTAGAAGAACATCTTCTTGCCGATCTCGTAGGCACGCGCCTCGGCCGGATGGGCGGTCGACACGGCCATTTTCATGCCGCGCGACTCGGAGGCAATGTACGACACCAGGGCCTCGATATCGGACTGTTTGCCGGTCGAACCGAAGGGCGTCTTGAACGCCTGCTCGCGCGTCAGGCCCTGCAAGGTGATGCGGCAGTGGGCCAGGCGCTGTTCCAGGTCCATGACCTTGCCGGCGTCCTTGAAGAAGCGCGGCAGCTCGGTGTAAGCGCCTTTCACCACGCCCGGTCCCTTGCCCAGGTCGCAGCGTTCGAGCGACACCTGGCTCGGTCCGGCCTTCTTTTTCCACAGCGCTTCACCGCGCATTTCCCACAGTTCAGCGGGATTTCCGTCAGCGAGCATCTCGCGGTACTTTGCGATCCCATCGCTCACCGCGTCCTGCGCGAAAGCCGGCGCGGCCGTGATGAGCAGCGCCGCAGCGATAACACCGAGCCCCTTGTTCGTCATTCAATCTCCCTATTTTGGTAAAACAAATGTGGTCTGCGCCACGTCGCCATCCCCTTCAGGCGATGGCCGCTTCGTCGGTGCGGCTGTCGCCGTTGCTGTCGATCCAGGTCACGGAAACCTTGTCGCCCGTGACGCCGCCTTTGAACTTGAAAGACAGGAACGGATCCTTGGCCACGGACGGCCCCATTTGGGCGTCGAGCACCACTTTCCCGTTCCACCTGGCCTGCAGGTTCTTGATATGGTGGGCAGGAATCAGGGCTCCCGACTTGTCCTTGCGCTGGCCGGACTCCATGTCGTGCCGCATCAGGATTTTTACTTCAACCAGATCGCCCTTGGCACTGGCGCGAATACGCATTGGCTCTGCCATGTTCATTTCCTTTGAAAATATGTCGAAGTCGGTCCTGCTGCGCTTAGCCGCCGCAGCCGCCCATCGTTACCTTGATTTCCTTGCTGGCGACCAGCCACTTGCCGTTGGCCTTGACCAGCGCATGCACGTTCGAGGTGCCGCCCATCTTCACGCGGGTCGAGACCTCCGGTTCCGTGCCGGCGGGAATAGTGAAGCCGGCCGACATCGGGGTCGGGTTTTTTTCGACCAGGATGGCGATGTATTCGGTGTTGGGAGCCCGGCTGGCGACTGCGACCGGCACGACCGATCCGTTCTCCGCGATGTCCGGTCCGATCACGGACACTTCGCCGCTGAGCGCAAACGCGTCGCCGCCCATGGCCTTGACCACATCCTGCAGGCTCTTGGAATCGAATACCTTCTGGCTCCACTCGGAGGCGAAAACATCGGAAGGTTTTAACAATCCGGCCGTAAATGCCATGCCGAGAACGGACGATATGCGCAACACGTCGCGCCGATTCTGATTCATAACTCTCTCCAATCGTAACTATCAAGGGGACCCGCTGGCATCTCTGGCTAGCTGAGGCCGCCTTCTATTTTCACACAAAATTAAAACCTTGCTTGGCGTAGGGCTTATTCACTTTCTATGCATCCGTGACGTTGAACGCAAATTATTCTTTGCCGAAGTGATTCTTTTGCCATCGTTCCGACTGCTGCTCACGCTAATAAGCCGGTCCGCGCCGCGTCTGCGGGGACGATGCTCGTATATCCGGCCGGTGCTCGCCAGCTTGCCGGATTTGTTAATTTAATTGGGGCGCAGGCAGGCGGCGGCCCGGATTTGCTGTTTTCCTGCAACACTTTTGATCTCCAGGCAAGCGCCGGGCGCACGACGGCGGTGCACGACAGGACACTTCTTGCGCCGTCCGCATGACGCAGGTCATGGGATTTCGACGCGGCATGCCGCTTATAGTTGTGAAAACTGGCAAGACGAGTGATAATGCGAGTCATTATCATTTACATTTAAAAGTGAAAAC
Source organism: Telluria sp. (assembly GCA_049301315.1). GTDB lineage: Bacteria > Pseudomonadota > Gammaproteobacteria > Burkholderiales > Burkholderiaceae_D > JBAQKU01. Next base: position 12,617 of record JBAQKU010000338.1, on the reverse strand, counting down.
CATGCCGACTCGCACGCCAGCCCCTGCCAGCACCCGTCTTACCCCGATCGCCGCCGCCGTCCATTGCGCGCTGGCCACCGCCCTGATGAGCGGTTCGGTCGCTTTCGCGCAGTCCGCCCCCGCCAAGGAGAGCACGCTGCAGGAAGTGAAGATCGTCGGAACCGCAGACAAAGGGTATGCGCCGAAATCGACATCGAGCGCCACCAAGACCGACACACCGTTGCTCGACACCCCGCAATCGATCACGGTCGTGACCAAGGAACTGATCCGCGACCAGGCGATGCAGAGCATGTCCGACGTGATCCGTTACGTGCCGGGCATCGTTGCCGCCCAGGGCGAAGGGAACCGCGACGCCGCCATCTTCCGCGGCAGCGCCTCGACCGCCGACTTCTTCATCGACGGCGTCCGCGACGACGTGCAATACTTCCGCGACCTGTACAACATCGACAGCGTCGAAGCGCTCAAGGGATCGAACGCGATGATTTTCGGTCACGGCGGCTCGGGCGGCGTGATCAACCGCGTCACCAAGCAGGCACAATGGACGCCGGTGCGTGAAGCCTCGCTCACGCTCGGCTCGTGGAAGAACCGCCGCGGCACGCTCGACGTGGGCCAGGCCGTCAACGACAATGTCGCCGTGCGCGTCAACGGCATGGTCGAGGACTCGGAAAGCTACCGCGACAACGTGCAGGTCAGGCGTTCCGGCATCAACCCGACGGTCACCATCCGCGCCGGCGCGAACACCAGCCTGGTGCTGGGCTACGAGCACTTCAAGGACGACCGCACCGCCGACCGCGGCGTCACCTCGTTGAACGGCCGGCCGGTCGACACCGATCCGTCCACCTTCTTCGGCAACCCGGACCACAGCAACACCTGGGCGCGCGTGGATGCATTCACCGCCGTGCTCGATCACGACCTCGGCAAAGGCGTGACCTTGCGCAACCGTACCCGCTACGCCGACTACGACAAGTTCTACCAGAACATCCATGCAGGCAGCGTCGCTACGCTGAAGAATGGCGTGCCGACCCTGAACTTGGCCGCCTACAACAACGCGACCGAGCGCACCAACCTGTTCAACCAGACCGACCTGCTGTTCACGCTCAACACCGGCGCCGTCAAGCACAAGCTGGCCACCGGCCTGGAACTGGGGCGCCAGGTCACCGACAACTTGCGCAAGACCGGCTACTTCTCCGCGCTCGGCGCGACTGCAACGGCGTTTCCCGTGCCCGTGGCCAGTCCGACCAGCCTCACCCCGGTCGAGTTCCGCCAGTCCGCCAGCGATGCCGAGAACCACGGCAAATCGACCGTCGCCGCGGTGTACCTGCAAGACCAGATCGAGTTCACGCCGCAGTGGCAAGCCATCGTCGGCCTGCGCTACGACCGCTTCAAGGTCGACTTCCTCAACAAGCGCAACAACAGCGTGATCGAAACGACCGATACCGAAGTGTCGCCGCGCGTCGGCCTGGTCTACAAGCCAGTACCGGCAGTATCGGTCTACGCCAGCTACAGCGTGGCCTTCCAGCCGCGCGCCGGCGAGCAGCTCTCGTCGCTGAGCCCGACCAACAAGGCGTTCGATCCGGAACAATTCAAGAACCTCGAACTGGGCGCGAAGTGGGATGTCACGCCTGAGCTGAACCTGACCGCGGCGCTGTACAAGCTCGATCGCAGCAATGTCGTGGTGACCGAGAACGCGGTGTCCTTCCTGACCGAAGGCCAGCGCACCAAGGGCTTCGAGCTGGGCCTGGCAGGCAAGCTCACCAAGAGCTGGAGCGTGATGGGCGGCTACGCCTACCAGGATTCGGTGTTCCCGGAAAAATCGGGCAGCATCAAGGCCGGCACCGTGTCGGCGCAAGTGCCGACCAACACCTTCTCGCTGTGGAACCGCTACGATGTCACGCCTGCGCTGGGCGCCGGACTCGGCGTAGTCTATCGTGACAGCATCTTCACCGGCACCTCGAACGCGGTGACGCTGCCCTCGTTCACGCGCGTCGATGCGGCCGTCTTCTATACCGTGAACAAGAACTACAGGCTGCAGGCGAACCTGGAAAACCTGTTCGACAAAGAGTATTTTGCGTCGGCCCACAGCGACAGCAACGTCATGCCCGGTTCGCCGCGCGCGCTGCGCGTGACGCTCAACGCGACGTTCTGAACGGAGCGCAATTAAATGAAAGCGGCGCCTGCGGGCGCCGTTTTTGCGTTGGTGCGCTCCCTCCTCCGCATGAGCCCGTAAATCTACACATTGGTTCAGTCCCTCACGTTGACACCCATCATCCACCGTTCTTATCCGCACCTGATACTGAAATCTCGTGCGCGGGCGGCGGTTGCACCGCGCCTATTTGAACACGGAGGAAACGTGACAATATCTGGCGATGGGCTCGATCCCCCTCAATCCGAGCAGCAGGACAACTTTCTCAAAAGCCTGAGCCTGTTTACCAAGCAGCACCGGGCCGGTCACTGGTCCGGCCAATTTTCCGAGTTCATGGAAAACGTGTTGCCACTGGCGCCACAGCAGGTGGCGCGCAGTTCGCACCAATATATATGGGACATGATCCGCGCCACCTTCGTCGAGGGCGACGATGGCGCGCAGCGCTGCCGCCTGTTCGAGGACGACCTGTTCGGCATCGACGAGGCGATCGAACGTGTGATCGACTACTTCAAGGCAGCCGCGGCCGGCTCCGAGGTCGGGCGCCGCCTGCTGCTGCTGCTGGGCCCGCCCTCGGGCGGCAAATCGACCCTGGTCATCCTGCTCAAGCGCGGCCTCGAGGAATACAGCTACACCGAGGAAGGCGCGCTGTACGCCATCGCCGGCTGTCCGGTCCACGAGTCGCCGCTGCACCTGGTTCCGCATACCATGCGCGCATCCTGCCGCAATACCTACGGCATCGACATTTCGGGCGAAGTCTGCCCGCACTGCCGCGCGCGCCTCGAAGACCAGTTCGCCGGCGACTTCCTGCAAATGCCGGTCGAGCGCTTCTTCATCTCCGAGTCCGGGCGCAGCGGCATCGGCACCTATGCGCCACACGACCCCACCACGGCCGACCTGGCCGACCTGGTCGGTTCGGTCGACCTGTCCAAGGTGGTCCAGTACGGCGACGAAGGCGACCCGCGCGCATGGTCCTGGTCGGGCGCGGTGTATGCGGCCAGCCGCGGGGTGCTCGAGATGATCGAGATCCTCAAGGTCAAGCGCGAATTCCTTTACCTGCTGCTCACGCTGACGCAGGAAAAAAACGTCAAGGTCTCGCGCTTTCCGCTCATTTACCTCGACGAGACCATCCTGGCGCACACCAACCTGGCTGAATTTCGCAAGTTCCTGCAAGAGAGCGAGAACGAAGCCCTGCTCGACCGCATGGTGATCATCCAGGTGCCCTACACGCTCAACTACAAGGAGGAAGCGCGCATCTACCGCAAGCTCATTTCGTCGGCCGCGCCGGCGTTTCGCGACGTTCACCTCGACCCGCACGTGCTGCATGCGGCGGCCGTGTTCGCCATCCTGAGCCGCATCCAGGAAGGCGACGAGAAAGAAGTCGAGCTGGTCAAAAAAATCCGCATCCACGCCGACGAAGAAGTCGAAGGGGTGAACCGCGCCGACGTGCGCAGGGTCAAAGAAAAAGAGAAGGCGCCCGACGAGGGACTGGCCGGCGTGTCGCCGCGCTTCGTCATCAATGCCCTGTCGAACGCCATCATCCAGTCGAACCAGAAAAGCCTGACCACCATGGACGTGCTGCTCGCGCTCAAGGACGGCATCGAAAGCGATGCCCGCATCGAGCCCAAGAAAAAACGCCGGTGGGTCGACTACCTGGTACTGACACGCAAGGATTTTTACAACCGCTGGGTCAAGGAAGATGTGCACAAGGCCCTGTTCGTTTCGTTCGAGCAGGAAGCGCAGGACCTGCTCAACAAATATCTCGACGAGGTCGAAGCCATGCTCGACAACCGCCAGATCAAGGACCCGATCACGAACGAGGAGCGGCGGCCCGACGAGCGTTTCTTGCGCGCGGTCGAAGAGAAGATCCACATCTCCGAGTCCGGCAAGCAGTCGTTCCGCCAGGAGGTGGTGCGCAAGGCCATGGGCGCCTACAAGCGCGGCGTCAAGTTCAGCCTCGAGAGCCACATCCAGCTCAACGACGCGGTCCAGCAGTACCTGTTCGAACAGCGCCGCGATGTCCTGCGGCTGGTCAGTTCGGCCAAGCGGCCCGACGACGAAATCCGTACCAAGATTTCCGCCGTCGAAAAACGCCTGGTCGACGAATATGGCTACGACAGCCACAGCGCGCGCGAAGCGCTGAACTACGTGACGACCCTGCTCGCGCAGGAGTAAGCGCCAGGGTCGCCGATAAGTGGAGGTACGGCGTGACTGCGACAATCAACACAGCGTGGTACGACCTGTTCTCGCGCGGGGCCCGCGACTGGCTGCGCCACAATGCCAAGGTGCGCGAGGCGGTGCAGAACCATCTGCCCGAACTGATCGCCGGCCCCGACCTGATCACCGGCCCGCAGGAACGCACCGTGCAGGTGCCCGTGCGCCTGCTCGAGCATGCGCGTTTCCGCCTGGCTGACGGGCGCAGCCAGAGCGGCGCCGGCCAGGGCGAAGGCGAACCGGGCGACGTCCTGCAGAGCGGCCGGCCCGAGCCCGGCCAAGGCGGTGAGGAAGGCGAAGGCGGCAACGACGACGGCGAGGTAAAACTGCTGCTCGAATTTTCCATCGACGACGTGATGGACTGGATCTGGGAAGAACTCAAGCTGCCCGAGCTGAAACCGAAACCGGGCGCCCGCATCGACGAACTCGAGATCGTGCGCGAGGGCTGGGACAAGCACGGCGCGCGCTCGCGCCTGGACCGGCGCCGCACCATCAAGGAAGCCATCAAGCGGCGCGCGGTGCAGGTCGACCCGGTGCCGTTCACCAACGACGACCTGCGCTTCCGGCAGGTGGTCACGCGCCAGCGCCCGAGTACCAGCGCCGTCATCTTTTTCGTCATCGACGTGTCCGCCAGCATGACGCAAATCGAACGCAAGCTGGCCAAGTCGTTTTTCTTTTTCGCGCTGCAAGGTATCCGCCGCAAGTATGCGAAGGTGGAAACGCGCTTCATCGCCCACACCACGCATGCCTGGGAATTCACCGAAGGCGAGTTCTTCCAGGTGTCCGGCATCGGCGGCACCATCGCCTCGAGTGCATTCCGGCTCGCGCTCGACGTGGTGCGCAAGGAGCTCGACCCGGCGCACAACAACATCTATATGTTCTACGCCTCCGATGGTGAAAACTTCACCGAGGACCGCTCCGCGGCGAGCCTTGCGCTGACCGAGCTTGGCTCCGTTCTCAACTACATCGGCTATGTCGAAACGCTGCCGGGCGTGCCGCGCTCGCTCGACACCGAAATGCGCCGCCTGTGCAACGAACTCGAACGGCGCGGCGTGCCGATCGCCAGCAGCGTGCTGGCCGGTCCCGAAGATGTCTGGAGCGCATTGCGCAAGTTCTTCACCGAAGAAGCGCAAGCCCGGCACGAGGACGCATTCCCTTGAACGATGCGCGCCCGCGGCCATACGGCAAGGGCGCAGCACAACCACAGGAGACAATCCAATGACCGAGGCGCAGGAACGCCTGGCTGAATACACCGAGCGCATCGAGGCGCTCGCCGTCGAGCTGGGGATGGATTACTACCCGGTCGATTTCGACCTCGTACCGAATAACTTCATGGTCGAAATCGCCGTCTATGGCTTGCCGGTGCGCATGCGCCACTGGTCGTTCGGGGTGCGCTACATCCACCAGCTGGTGCGCCAGCACATGGGGCATTCGCGCATCTTCGAAGTCATGTTTCCGGGCGACCCATGCCACGCCTTCATGCTCGAACAAAACTCGCTGGCGGAAAACACCCTGGTCACGGCGCACGTGCTGGGCCATTCCGATTTCGCCAAGAACAACCAGTTGTTTACCCGCTTCATTGCCATGGCGGGCAGCCATATACTCGAGCAAAGCGCGGCGCGCGCCCACCGCCTCGAGCTGGCGCTGGCGGCCCACGGCCAGGAACGCGTTGAAGCCGTGCTCGACGCAGCGCTTGCGCTCGAAACCCATATCGACGTCAACCAGAGCCTGCACCGTCCTCGCTTTCCCGAGTTCGAAACGGCGCGCGTGCCGGCTGCGGCCGATGCTTTCCGCGACCGTTTTGCACGCCTGCCCGGCGAGTTTGTCGAAGCTCCCGTCAAGGGCCCACCGGTGCGCGCGCCACTGCCGCCGCGGCCCGAGTACGACCTGCTCTGGTTCATCGCACAGTACGGTCCCGAGCTGGAAGACTGGGAACGCGACATCTTCCTGGCCGTGCGCGAAGAAGCGTTCTACTTCCACCCGATTTTCGCCTGCCAGATCATGAACGAGGGATGGGCGTCGTACTGGCATGCGCGCCTGCTGCGCGAGGCCAATTTCCTGCCCCACGATATCTACCTGTCCGCCATCAAGGCCCACTCCGACGTGGTGCGCCCGTTTGCCAGCGGGCAGCAACTGGCGCTCTCGCTCAATCCCTATCACCTCGGCTTTTCGCTGTGGGAACACATCATCGAGAAGTTCGGCATGGAAAAAGCGCGTCAGATCTGCCGCGAGGAAGACGACTTCGGCTTCATCCGCAACTACCTGGACCAGGAACTGGCCGATGAGCTCGACCTGTTCGTCTACGAGGCGCGCAAGGATGGCGAAACCAAGATCGTCAACCGCGACATCCATGCCATCCGCGAAGCGATCCTGGCGCCCAAGTTCAATTACGGCGCGCCCTGCGTGTCGGTCACCCAGGTTGGCGCCGACGGCAGCCTCGACTTGCGGCACGACTACCTGCGCGACGGGCGCGGGCTCGAGCTGTCGCAGGCCGAAAAGGTGATGGAGTACGTGGCGCGCGTGTGGCGCCGGCCGGTGTCGCTGCACACGGTCGATTTTCGGGGAGTGGTGCGGGTATTGCCGACCCGGAAGACCGGTTTGTGACCGGAGCGCAGCCGCCTGGCCGCCGTGTTGTCAGGGCGTTTCCTGCAGGTAGGTAACGTACCAGTCCAGCGCCTCGGCCATGCCGTCTTCCAGATGGTGGGTGGGCTCGTAGCCGAGCAGTGCGCGCGCCTTCGAGATGTCGGCCTGCGAGTGGCGCACGTCGCCGGGCCGAAATTCTGTGTAATGAGGACGGTAGCCGGCCAGGTGCGCAAAGCGCTGCTCGAGCATGCCGCGCATCAGGTTGTAGAGCGCATTCAGGCTGGTGCGTTCGTTCACGGCCACGTTGTAGATCTGGTTGACGGCCGCCGGATCCTTGGTCAGGCCGGCCAGCAGGTTGGCCTGCACCGCGTTGCCGATAAAGCAGAAGTCGCGGCTGCTGTCGCCGTCGCCGTTGATGTACAGGGCGCGGTCGTGGATCATGGCGGCGAACCACTGCGGAATCACGGCCGCATAGGCACCGTTCGGGTCCTGGCGCGGGCCGAACACATTGAAGTAGCGCAGACCGATCGACTCGGTCCGGTAGCAGCGCGCGAACACGTCGGCGTAGACCTCGTTGACGTATTTGGTCACCGCGTACGGAGACAGCGGCCTGCCGATCCGCCCTTCCACCTTGGGCAGCTCCGGATGGTCGCCATAGGCAGCGCTGGAGGCGGCATACACGAAGCGGCGTACCCCGGCGTCGCGCGCGGCCACCAGCATGTTCAGAAAGCCCATCATGTTGATTTCGCTGGTGAGCAGCGGATCTTCGATCGAACGCGACACCGAGCCCAGTGCGGCCTGGTGCAGCACGATATCGACCCCGCGGCTGGCTGCCTCGCAGGTCGGCAGCGAACGGATATCGCCCTCGATGAAACGAAAGTGCTGCCATGCCTGTTCGGGCACCAGTTCCCTGACCTGCTCGAGATTGCGCAGGTGGCCGGTCATCAGGTTGTCGAGCCCGGTGACGCGCTGGCCCAGCCGCAGCAGCGCTTCGAGCAGGTTCGAGCCGATAAAGCCGGCCACGCCGGTGATCAGCCAGTGGTAGCGGTTTTCCTGCAGCGTCGCGCGCACCGCTTCATATGCGCGTCCCGGTTGAGCCGCCGGCATTACAGCCTCCAGACGTTCAGGCCGCCAGCTTGCAGCGCAGTCACGTCGAACTGCGACTTCACATCGATGAAACAGCCCTGCCCCAGCACCTTTTGCTGGAACTCGGCCAGCGGGCGGCTCATGAGCGCATGGTGCGCCACCGCGACCACCATGGCCTCGCTCGGAAGCAGTTCGTCCCACGGGGTGAGCGCCACGCCGTATTCGCGCAGCGCTTCCTCGGGGTCGGCCACCGGGTCGCAGGCCACGACCGTCACGCCGTACGATTCGAGCTCGCGGATCATGTCGAACACCTTGGAATTGCGCAGGTCCGGGCAGTTTTCCTTGAAGGTCAGGCCCACCACATTCACGCTCGCCCCCTTCAGCTTGAAACCGGCGCGCACCATTTCCTTGATGGTTTTCTCGGCCACGAACTTGGACATCGAATCGTTGATGCGGCGCCCGGCCAGGATCACGTCCGGGTGGTAGCCCAGCATCTGCGCCTTGTGGGTGAGATAGTAAGGGTCGACGCCGATGCAGTGCCCGCCGACCAGGCCGGGCCGGAACGGCAGGAAATTCCACTTGGTGCCTGCCGCGTGCAGCACCTCGAGCGTGTCGAGGCCAAGCCGGTCGAAGATGATCGCCAGTTCGTTCATCAGTGCGATGTTGAGGTCGCGCTGGGTGTTTTCGATCACCTTGGCGGCCTCGGCGACCTTGATGCTGGAGGCGCGGTGCACGCCGGCCTCCACCACCTGTTCATACAGCGTGGCAACCTTCTCGAGCGTCTCGGCGTCGTCGCCCGAGACCACCTTGCGGATCGTCCCGAGCGTGTGTTCCTTGTCGCCCGGATTGATCCGTTCGGGCGAAAAGCCCACGTGGAAATCGGTCTTCCATGTCAGCTGCGAACACTGTTCGAGCAGCGGTATGCAGATTTCCTCGGTGGCGCCCGGATACACGGTCGATTCGTAGATGACGATCGCGCCGCGCTTCATGTGGGTGCCCACGGTGCGGCTGGCGCCGATCAGGGCGGAGAAGTCCGGGTTGTGCGCATTGTCAACCGGCGTGGGCACGGCCACCACGATGAAATCGGCCTGCGCCAGTTCGGCCGGATCGCAGCCCACGCTCAGCCCGGTGGCGGCGCGCAACTGCTCCGAACTGACCTCGCCGGTGGGATCGACCATGCGCCGGTAACTTTCGATCTTGCGCTGAGACAGGTCGAAGCCGATCGTGCGCTGGCGCTGGCCGAACGCAACGGCCAGCGACAAGCCGACATACCCTAATCCCACGACAGCCACAGTGTTCATGATTCTCCCTTGAGGTCGACTCGAATGACGGACCGGCAATAGAGCGGCGAGCGCGGCGTCAGACGAAATTCTACGGTCCGGGTGAATCGCTCTTTTGATGTTCAGCAACGGGGCGCGAATTGGCCTTGATTTCGCGCAGCTCGCTTCTGTTGATATCGGTCAACAAGCGATCGCACCCGACTCCTTACCCTGTCAGTGAGCTTCGTCAAACCTGACCGCGCAGGAGAATCCCATGTCCCAGCACAAGCAGTACCTGTGGCCGAGCCGCGTTGCGGCGGCCCTTGCGCTCACGCTTGCCTTGAACGGATGCGAACGGGGCGGCAATGCCGAGGCGCTCATTGCCGAAGCCAGGCAGTACCGCCAGCAAGGAGAAATCAAGGCGGCCGTCATCCAGCTCAAGAACGTGATCCAGAAAGACGCCAACCACCGCGCGGCACGGCTGCTGCTGGGCGAGGTATACCTTGAGCAAGGCGATGCGATTTCGGCCGAGAAGGAGCTGCGGCGCGCCATCGCGCTCGACGCCGACAGCGCCCAGCTCTACCCCCTGCTGGGCAAGGCGATGCTGATGCAGGGCCATTTCGAACGCGTGCTCGACGAGATCAAGCCGGCCGCCGCGGCCAGGCAACTGCCGGCCATCCTGGCGCTGCGCGCCAACGCGCTGATGGGCATGAACAATCTGGCGCAGGCGCGCGCCATGTTCGGCGATGTGCTCGAACTGGACCCGGTGTTTCCCGACGCCCTGCTCGGGCTGGCGCGCATCGCGGCGTCCGAGAACAAGGCCGACGAAGCCGCGGCGCTGGTGGCACGCGCACTGGCGGCCAGCCCGGGCGACATCGACTGCCTGCGTTTCAAGGGCGACCTGCTGCGCGTGCAGGGCAAGGGCGAGGCCGCGCTGGCCGCCTACCGCCAGATCCTGGCGCTGCGCCCGCACAACGCCCAGGCCCACGTCGACGTGGCCAACCTGTACATCGACAGCGGCAAATTCAAGGAGGCGCGCAGCGAGATCGAGAGCGCGCGCAAGGCCTCGCCGGGCACGCTGTCGGTGTTCTATTCGCAGGCGATGCTCGATTTTCGCGAGGGCAAGCATGCGGCGGCGCTCGAATCGCTGCAGCAGATCTTGCGCGCCGCGCCCGAGCATTTTCCCAGCGTGCTGCTGGCCGGGGCGGTCCAGTCCGCGCTGGGCTCGAGCCAACAGGCCGAGCAACACCTGAAAAAATTCCTTGCGGCGTATCCGCATCACCTTTACGCCACCAAGCTCATGGCCTCGCTGCAACTGCGCGCCAACTTGCCGCAGGCCGCGCTCGACATGGTGCGCCCCCTGCTGCTCGCAAACGAGAACGATGTCGAGCTGCTGACCCTGGCCGGCGAAGCCAGCATGCGATTGCGCCACTTCAGCGGCGCCGCCGAATACTTCGAAAAGGCCAGCGCGCTGCGTCCCGACGCGCCCCTGCTGCACACCGCGCTGGCGCTAAGCCAGTTGGGCAACGGCGACAGCGGGCGCGCGGTCGGCGAGCTCGAACGGGCCGCCAGCCAGGACCGCAAGTCGACCCGTACCGGTGTCCTGCTGGTGATGACCTACCTGCGCAGCAACAGCCCGGACAAGGCCATGGCCACCATCATCGAGATGCAAAAACTGGGCGACAACCCGCTGTTCGAGAACCTGCGCGGCGGCGTCTACGTGGCCAAGCGCGACCTGCGCGCGGCGCGCGCCAGTTTCGACAAGGCGCTCGAGCTCGACCCGCTGTACATGCCCGCGCTCGACAACCTGGCCCAGCTCGACAACATTGAAAAACGTCCCGAACAGGCGGTCCGGCGCTACCAGGCAGCGCTCGGCCGTGCACCCGCCAATGCCGCGCTGATGGAGGCGCTGGCGCGCCTCGCGGTCAACCAGGGCAAGAAGGCCGAGGCGATGGCCTGGATGGAGCGCGCCTACAAGGCCAACCCCGACGCCCTCGCGCTCGGCCTGCGGCTGGCCGACTTCTATGCGCGCGCCGGGGAAAAGCAAAAGGCGCTGGCGCTGGCGCAGCAACTGCAGGGCAGCAACCCGTCGAACCCGGATGCGCTCGCGCTGCTGGCGCAGGTCCAGTGCGCCGACGAGCACCTGGCGGCCTGCGTGGAAACCTACACCCGGCTGGTAGGACTGGTGCCCGGGTCGCACGGCCCCCACATGCGCCTGGCAACGGTGCAACTGCGCATGAAAAACGAGGATGGCGCCGTTTCCTCGCTCAGGAAAGTGCTCAGCATGCAGCCCGACCTGCTTGAAGCGCAGATGATGCTGCTTAATGTGCTGATCGGGCAAAACAAGTTCGGCGAGGCGCTGATGCTGGCCTCCAAGGTGCAGAAACGCCGCCCCGATTCGTCCACCGGCTACAAGCTCGAAGGCGACGTGCTCAGCGCCCAGGACAAGGCCGGGCCCGCGCTCAAGGCCTATGAACGCGCGTTCGCGCTCGAGCGCAAGGGGCCGCAGATGATCCAGCTGCACGGCGCGCTGGTCAAGGCCGGCAACACGGCCGAAGCGGACGCGCGCATGGCGCTGTGGCTGCGCGATCATCCGAGCGACGTGGCGACCCGCATGTACTACGCCAGCAGCAAGCTGGTCAAGAACGACAGCAAGGCCGCCATCGCGCAGCTCGAAGCCGTCCTCAAGCTCGATCCCAAGAACGTGGTCGCACTCAACGACCTGGCCTGGAGCTACCAGCGCATCGGCGACAAGCACGCGCTGGCCTATGCCGAACGGGCCTACGGGCTGGCCCCGAACAGTCCGGTGGTGATGGACACGCTGGGCTGGATCAACCTTGAGAACGGCAATCTCGAGCGCGCCTTGCCGCTGCTGCAAAAGGCGGCTGCAAAGGCGCCGGCGGAGCGCGAGATCGGCTACCACCTCGGCGTGGCGCTGGCCAAGTCGGGCGACAAGCGCGGCGCACGCAAGGAGTTCGAGCGGCTGCTCGCGGCGCCCGGCGACTTTCCAAGGCGCGAGGAAGTGAAGGCCTTCCTCGCCAAGCTGTAGCGGCCCGACCTTGTCGAGCGCGCCAGCAATGGGCAGGCCAGCCGCTGCCGTGTTTGCCGCCGCGCTCGCGGGCGCAGCCTGGCTCTACCCCTTCGCCGGCACCCCGCTCGCGCCGCTCCTGCTCGGCTATGGCGCCCTGCTGTGCTGGCGCCCCACCCTGTGGCTGGCCCTGCTGCCGGCCTTGCTGCCGGTGCTCGACCTGGCGCCCTGGACCGGCTGGTTCTTCCTTGAGGAAATCGACCTTTTCCTGCTCATGAGCGCGGCAGCCGGCTATTGGCGCCTGGGC
>JBAQKU010000337.1:0-2520 GCA_049301315.1 Telluria sp. | reverse complement strand
GTCTTCGCCCGAGCTGCTCGTCAGAAACATCATCGGGGTGTTGGCAGGCATCTTTTCCTTGGCGCGGCGCAAGATTTCAACGCCCGGCACGTCGCCCACCTGCCAGTCGAGGATCAGCATGTCGTAGCTGTCCTTGCGCAGTTGGCCGAGTAAATCCTTGCCGCTGTCAAAGGAATGACAGACGTGTCCAGCAGTCGTCAGGACCTGGCAGATCAGGTCGGCCTGGCTGTGGTCGTTATCGAGGACGGCGATTCTCATAGTAAGTGGCGTTTCGTATGCGTCTGATGACAGTGTAGGACAGATCCTACTTTTGCAAATGAATAGTTACGCGGAATATAACAGACATTTACAAAATGTTTCGACGCGAAACACATATATTTACGTTAGGCAACCTAGATCAAGTCGTGCTCGCCCGCCGAAGCATAAACGGTACACTGGAAGAAGCTTCGGTTCAACGAACTTTTTCAAGTTTCGGGCGCACTTCGGCCGGGCAAGGGGGATCAATGGAAAAAAACGCGGCCATCGACTGGGACATGATCCCGGGCAACCCGCAAGACATCGAGCAGGTGCGCGAACGCTGCCGGCGCATGGTGCGGCGCCGCGCCGCCATCGCGGCCGGGGTTTCGGCGGTCCCGATCCCGGGTCTCGACGTGATGTCCGACCTGTCGCTGTTCAAGCGCCTGGTCGACGACGTCAACCAGGCCTTCGGCCTGAGCGCCGACCAGGTCGGGCGCTTGCAGCCGAAGTTCAGGGTGATCGCCTATGAAGCGGCGGTCGGTATGGGCGGGATGATGGTGGGCCGGCTGGTCACGCGCGAGCTGATGGTGCATGTGCTCAAGCGCACTGGCCTGAAAATGCTGGCCAAGTCGGCCGCACGGGTGGTGCCGGTGGCCGGCCAGCTCGCGTCGGCCGCGATCGGCTTTGCGGTGTTCCGCCAGCTTGGCTACCAGCACGTCGATGCATGCGTGCTGGTGGCGCAGGAATTGATCGTGGCGCGGCCGGCGTAAGGGCGGCCCGGGCGCCGCCCGGGCCGCCGGAGCCGGGTCAGGCGTCGGGCAAGACGACGTTGACGTCCAGCACTTCCAGGTTGCCCTGGCGGTCCAGCGAGATCTTGATGTCGTCGGCGTTGACCTTGGTGTACTTCGAGATCACCTCGATCAGCTCGCGGTGCAGCGCGGGCAGGAAATCCGGCCCGGCCCGATTGGTGCGTTCGCGCGCGATGATGATCTGCAGCCGCTCCTTGGCGGCGCTGGCGCTTTTCGCCTTCGGGGGGAACAAAAATGAGAGCAATGCCATATCACTTTACCCCAAAGATACGCTGCAGGATGCCTGGCTTTTCATAGCTGGTAAAGCGCAGCGGCAACTCTTCGCCAAGGAAGCGCGACACCACGTCCTCGTACGCTTCGGCCACGTCGGTGCCCTTGAAATGAATCGCCGGGTTGCCCTGGTTGGATGCGTGCAGCACCGATTCGGATTCCGGAATGATGCCGATCAGCGGAATGCGCAGGATTTCCTGCACGTCGCCGTAGGACAGCATTTCGTCCGCTTCCACCCGCTTGGGCGAGTAGCGCGTGATCAGGAGATGTTCCTTGACCGGCTCGGCGCCGGTCTGCGCGCGCCGCGACTTGGCCTGGATGATGCCGAGGATGCGGTCCGAATCGCGCACCGAGGACACTTCCGGGTTGGTCACGATGATCGCTTCGTCGGCGAAGGTCAGCGCCATCAGCGCGCCGTGTTCGATACCGGCCGGCGAATCGCAGATGATGTACTCGAAGCCCATGTTGATCAGGTCGTGCAGCACGCGCTCGACGCCTTCTTCCGACAGCGCATCCTTGTCGCGCGTCTGCGAGGCCGGCAGGATGAACAGCTTGTCGCAGTGCTTGTCCTTGATCAGGGCCTGGTTGAGCGAGGCCTCGCCATTGATGACGTTGATGAGGTCGTACACCACGCGCCGTTCGCAACCCATGATCAGGTCCAGGTTGCGCAGGCCGACGTCGAAGTCGAGCACGGCCGTCTTGTGGCCGCGCATGGCCAGGCCGGTGGAGAAACTGGCGCTGGAGGTGGTCTTGCCGACCCCGCCCTTGCCGGAGGTTACAACAATAATTCTTGCCACAGAAGATCCTTTTTCGTATCTGGTGTTAAGCGCGGGATGCCGGACTGAGCGATAGTATATCGATTCGGTCTCCGATCAAGCGAATTTGTGCGGGCTGGCGCGCCATTTCGGGTGGGAAACCCTCGTCGAAGGTGCGGTACACGCCGGCGATGGAAACCAGTTCAGGCTGCATCGAGAGCGCGAAGATGCGCGCCTCGGCATTGCCCGAGGCGCCCGCCAGCGCGCGCCCGTGGAGCGGCGCATAGACATGGATGCTGCCGTCGGCAATGATTTCGGCGCCGTTGTTGACCACCGCGGTAATGATCAGGTCGCAGCCGCGCGCGTAAATACGCTGGCCGGCCCGCACCGGGGTATCGATCACCATGGTGGCGGCCGGCGCCGCCGCCACTGCGGGCGCAGGCGCAGGC
>JBAQKU010000336.1:0-5325 GCA_049301315.1 Telluria sp. | reverse complement strand
CTACTGTTCTGGCCGGAATCGATTTCAACGCCCCCGCGCACGAGGTGGCGCAACTGCTGATCGGCACCGTGCTGCTGGTCGACGGCGTCGGCGGGCGCATCGTCGAGACCGAGGCCTACGACCGGGCCGACCCGGCCTCGCACTGTTTTACCGGACCCTCGGAACGCAACGGCGCCATGTTCGGCCTGCCCGCGCACGCCTACGTTTACCGTTCCTACGGCATCCACTGGTGCCTCAATTTCGTGTGCCGTGAAGAGGGCCACGGCGCCGGTGTGCTGATCCGCGCGCTCGAGCCGCTGGCCGGGCTCGATCGGATGCGCGAGCGGCGCGGCACGGACCAACTGCGCCTGCTTTGTTCCGGCCCCGGCAAGTTGTGCCAGGCCTTGGGGGTGTCGCGCCTGAACAACGCGATGGCGCTGGCCGCGCCGCCGTTCGAGCTGATCGCGCGCGCCGGCCCGGCCGAGCTGGTGGCCGGCCCGCGCATCGGGATTTCAAAGGCGATGGAGGTGCCCTGGCGCTTCGGGCTGGCCGGCTCGCGCTTCGTGAGCCGGCCATTTCGCTGAGCGCTTCAGATCTTGCGCCGCGCGCCGCCGCTCTTGGCCGAACGGGTCCCGTCAGCCAAGGCGCGCGGGCGCGCCGCGCGCATCGCGCTGGCGGGGGCGCGCCGTTCCTCGGGGTCGTGAAAGCCGGCATCCGGATCGGCGTTTAACTGCGCCTGGGCCGGCACGTCGCCGTCGATCTTGAAGATCGACACGGCCTGGGCCAGGTTCACGGTCTGGTCATGCAGGCTGGCCGCTGCCGCCGCGGCCTGTTCGACCAGCGCCGCGTTTTGCTGCGTCATGCCGTCCATCTGGCCGACCGCGCGATTGACTTCGGCGATGCCCTCGGCCTGCTCGGTGCTGGCCAGGCTGATGCGCCCGATGATCTCGTTGACCTGCCTGACCGAGGCGACGATGTCGCCCATGCTGCTGCCGGCCTCGTCGACGGAGGCGCTGCCGCCGTCGATGATGGCCACCGAGGCGGCGATCAGGGCCTTGATTTCCTTGGCCGCCGCGGCCGAGCGCTGCGCCAGCGTGCGCACTTCGGCCGCCACCACGGCAAAGCCGCGCCCCTGTTCGCCCGCGCGCGCCGCTTCGACCGCCGCATTGAGCGCCAGGATGTTGGTCTGGAACGAGATACCGTCGATCACGCCGATGATCTCGACGATCTGGCGCGAACTTGCCTTGATCGAATCCATGGTCGTCACCGCGCGCTCGACCGCCTTGCCGCCCTTGGCGGCCAGCTGCGCCGCGCTGGCGGCCAGTTCGTTGGCCTGGCGCGCATTGTTGGCGTTTTCCTTGACCGCGGCGGTCAGCGTTTCCATCGCTCCGGCGGTCTGCTCGAGCGAGCCGGCCTGCAATTCGGTGCGCGCCGACAGGTCCAGGTTGCCGCTGGCGATTTCCTCGGATGCGGTGTCGATCGAGTGCACCGCCGCCATGACGGTGCGCAGGGTCTGGTTCAGGTTGGCGATGGTGTGATCGAGCGCGCGCGAAGTGGCGGCGATCTCGTCGCGCCCGGTGTTGGCCTGGCCCACGGTCAGCTGGCCGTCGGCCAGCTCGGCCACCGTGTCCGAGATGGCGCGGATATCGTTCAGCATCGCGCGCCGCACCATGAAGGTGGCCAGCATCGACAACCCGATCGAGAGCAGCACCAGCGTGGCCATGCCGATCACGAGGCCGCGGAAGTCGGCCTTCGCGTCGGCATACGCGCTTTCGCTCAGGGTCTTTTCCAGCTCGGACAACTTGGCCAGCTCGGCGTTGAGGATCTC
This sequence comes from Telluria sp., assembly GCA_049301315.1. Taxonomy (GTDB): domain Bacteria; phylum Pseudomonadota; class Gammaproteobacteria; order Burkholderiales; family Burkholderiaceae_D; genus JBAQKU01. Next base: position 3,518 of record JBAQKU010000336.1, on the reverse strand, counting down.
GAACTGTTTTTGCGCCTTGGCCATCGAATTGGTGGCGATCGACTGGTCCACCTGCGCCAGTTCAATCGTCTCGAGCACGCCTTTGCGGTAGGCGCCCAGGGCCGCGATCGAAGCGTCCACGATCTGGCGTTCGGCCGGGTTCGACACCTTGGCCAGCAGCGCCAGCTGCTCGCCCAGCGCGGCGTGCTTTTTCGCGATCTCGGCGATCAGGGCGGTCAGGCGCGTGGGCGAGAAACTGCCGCTGATCCAGGCCAGCAACTGGTAGATGTTGGCGTGCGCGTACTTGGCGTCGCCCGACAGGTCGGCCGCCGCCTTCAGGCGCGCGGCCCGGACCTGCACCATGTTCTCGAGCGAGGCATTCTGGCGCACCATGCCGTAATAGGCGGCCCCCGACAGCATCATCAGCAGCACCAGGACAAGGCCGGGAGCGAGCAGCAGCTTCGGTCCTATTCGCAGTCTTTTCAGCATGGCTCACTCCCGGCAGTTCCTCGGGCAGGCAGCAGGTGAAGCTGTCCCGCCTATTTTTTGTAGATGCCCGCTTCCAGCACCACGTCGTCCACCCGCAGGATGTAGGTGGTCTTCGGTTCGATCTTGCCGCTCACCGGGTTCTTGTACTGGTAATCGACCCAGCCCTTGCCGCTCTTTTGCGCCAGGTTGATGATCTCGCGCCGGTACGGCTTGCCGTTCGCATCGGGCACATCGGTCAGGTCCTTGCCGACGATCGACTGGTTGATCGGATGGGCCAGCACGATGCCGGTGTACAGGTCGCGCATGTCGACGTACAGCGAGCCTTGCACGAAGTCGGGGTCCTTGGCGGTGATGCGCTTCATCATTTCTGCCTTGCCTTTGGCCTTGATCAGGGCCGCGCCCCGTTCGGCCATGGCAATCGCGTCCTTCTCGGTCGGTTCGGCGGCAAATACGGCGCCTGCGGCGAGCGCGAGCACGGTAGTGGCGGTGACGAGCATGTTCATGAAATTTCCTTTCGCTGTAGGCCGTTGAATGCGGAAAACTAAATGCACCGACCAAACATTTCTTAGGTGCATTGCGTAAACTACGCTCACCGGGGTGGCGCAATTTGCGCAAACGCAAGCGCCGCGCGATGCGTGTTTTTGGCCCGCACAGCCAATTCCCCGCGGCATCTATTCTCGCCAGAAATATTCCCTCTTATAAATTGATATGGGGCAATTCGGCGCCCCGGCCAAGTCCTATGATGAGTTCCTGCCGACCATTCCCAGATCCTTTTCGAATCCGACGGCAACCGATCGACCATCCCTTCTGGAGACCGCCGTGACCATCGATCAATTCCCAGTCAAGTTCAAACCCTATACCCGCCAGAGCATCGCGCAGGCCCGCCAGTGGCAGTGGATGTCGCCCGACCTGCAGGAAGCGGTGCAAGTGGTGTCGCATGTGCTGCCGTTTCGCACCAACGAATACGTGCTCGATCACCTGATCGACTGGAACGACATTCCTGACGATCCGATTTTCCGGCTTACCTTCCCGCACCGCGACATGCTGCCACCGGCCGAATACGCGCAGCTGCGCGAGCTGGTGCTGTTCAAGAAAGACGAGGCGGCCATCGCCAGGCTGGCGCATGCGATCCGCATGCGCATGAACCCGCACCCGGCCGGACAGATGACGCATAACGTACCGCGCGTGAACGACGCGCCGCTGCGCGGCCTGCAGCACAAGTACAAGCAGACCGTGTTGTTCTTTCCGAGCGCCGGCCAGAGCTGCCACGCCTACTGCACCTTCTGCTTCCGCTGGCCCCAGTTCGTCGGCATGGACAACATGAAGTTCGATGCGCGCGAAACGAGCGAGCTGGTGTCGTACCTGAAGAACCATGAGGAGGTGACGGACGTGCTGATCACGGGCGGCGACCCGATGGTCATGAACACGCGTTCGCTGGCCGACATCATCGGCTCGCTGCTCGTGCCCGAGCTCGGCCACATCCAGAACATCCGCATCGGCACCAAGTCGGTGTCGTACTGGCCGCAGCGCTTCGTCAGCGACCGCGACGCGGACGATTTGCGGCGCCTGTTCGAACGCGTGGTCAAGGCCGGCAAGAACCTGGCCGTCATGGGCCACTACAGCCATGCGGTCGAATTGCGCAGCGAGATCGCGCAAAAGGCGGTCAAGAGCATCGTCTCGACCGGCGCCACGTTGCGCATGCAAGGTCCGCTGATCCGCCACATCAACGAGGACCCGAAGAGCTGGGCCGAACTGTGGACCACCGGCGTGCGGCTGGGGGCGATCCCCTACTACATGTTCGTCGAACGCGACACCGGCCCGAGCGCGTACTTCGCGCTGCCGCTGGCGCGCGCGCACGAGATCTTCCAGGCCGCGTACCAGATGGTATCGGGGCTGGCGCGCACCGTACGCGGCCCATCCATGAGCGCCTTCCCAGGCAAGGTGGCGATCGACGGGATCGTCAGCATCCACGGGGAAAAGCTGTTTGCGCTGCAGTTCCTGCAGGCGCGCGATCCGGACTGGGTGCGCAAGCCCTTCTTCGCCAGGTTCGATCCGGCCGCCACCTGGCTCGACCACCTGGTGCCGGCCTTCGGCAAGCAGAAATTCTTCTTCGAGAGCGAGGAGCCGGAGCAAGAGCACGAGCACGAGCACGAGCAGGCAGCGCGCCGCACGGTGGTGCCGATCATGCAGGTGCCGCGCGCCGATGCGCACATTCGCCGCAGCCAGTCCGACGCGGCCTGACGCAGCCACCCCGCCATGGGCTGCGACCAGCAGTCGGCACGCCTGCGCGGCGTGGCCGTCCTGTTCTGCGTATTCCTGCCGTTCGCGCTGGGACATTACCTGTCCTCGCTGCTGCGCAACGTGAACGCGGTGCTCGCGCCCCAGCTGGTGGCGGCGTTCGCGCTCGACTCGGGCCAGCTGGGGCTGCTGACCAGCGCTTTTTTCTTCGCGTTCGCGCTGGTGCAGCTGCCGGTCGGGGTCGCACTGGACCGCTACGGACCGCGCAAGGTGCAACTGGTGCTCATGCTGCTGGCGGCCGGCGGCGTGCTGCTGTTCGCGCACGCGGGCAGCTTCGCCGAGCTGGTGGCCGCGCGCGCCCTGATGGGCCTGGGCCTGGGCGGCTGCTTCATGTCCGCCGTCAAGGCCATCTCGAGCTGGATCGGGCCGGCCAGGCTGCCCTCGGTGCACGGCTACCTGATCGCGGTGGGCGGGCTGGGCGCGGCCTCGGCCACGCTGCCGGTGCGCCTGGGCCTGATCTACACCGACTGGCGCGGGTTGTTTACCATCCTGGCCGCGCTGACCGCCTTCGCCGGCCTGCTGATCTGGGTGGTCACGCCGCGTGCCGCGCCGCCCGGCCTGGCGAAGCTCCCGAGCCTGCAGTCGATCCTGCAGATCTACCGCGCGCCCGCGTTTCGCAAGACCATTTCGCTGATCCTGATACCGCACACGATCTTTTTCGGCATCCAGGGTTTGTGGATCGGGCGCTGGCTGTCCGACGTGGCCCGTTTCTCGGACGCCGCCGTGGCCTACCTGCTGTACCTGAGCATGGC
>JBAQKU010000335.1:0-1525 GCA_049301315.1 Telluria sp. | reverse complement strand
GTGTCGAGCACATAGGTGCGCGAGGCCGGCGCCGCGCACGCATCGCGCCCGGGCACCAGGCTGTTGACGATGAGCGCACCAGAGGCAGCCACTGCGGCGCCGACAACGCGCTCGCCATCCTCGGTGGCGTGCGGGAAATCGAAGTACCACCCTCTGGCCGCAAGGCCCGGCTCGAAATCGGCGCCCCTGATCGCGTAGCTGGTGCTGCCCCACAGGGTGCGTTCGACCAGCTCGCTGCGCGCGCGCACCGCTCGCCTGATGTTGGTGTCGTGGATCGCATAGAACGACTGGGATGCGAAGCTGGCCGGCAGCAGGTCGGCTTCCTCCATGAATTTGCCGGTCCCGAACAGGACCAGGTAGCCGCCTCCCGGCGCGAATACCACCGTCGGGGTCTGGGTGATGGGCTGGCGCCGTCCGGCTGCGTCGCGCGCCACGAACAGGGGCTGCATCTCCTTGCCCGGCCCGGCCGCGTCCGGCCATGGCGCGGTGCCGGAAAAATCGAAGCGCCACAGGTTGCCCTGCAGGTCGCCGGCATACGCGAAACGCAGGGTGGCGTCCGGCCCGAGCGCCAGTGCGGGCTGCGCCAGCGCGTTCGCCTGGGTGGAATCGGAAATGGGCGTGGTGAACCTGTAATAGTTGACGCCCGCGCGCCAGGCAGCCGCCGCCGGCTTGTCGAGCGCCAGCAGGAACAGGGCGCCGGCGCCGTCGTCATCCTTGCCGTCGCGCGCGTAGTTGCCCACGCCGCTGGCGACGACGGCGAAATACCGGTATGCGGACAGGCCCTCGGCGACGCCGGTTTTCAGCCTGACGATGCGCGGCGCGGCGCTGACATGGCCGATCGCAGGGTCATCCTTGTCGGTAAACTCCCACAGCGCGCCCATGCCCGAACCGAACGCCGCGGGGTCGCTGACGTCGAGCGCGAACACGCCGCGCGCGCCCATTCCCATGCCCGATACCAGCACGGTTCGCCATGCGCCGTTCAGCACCGCCTCGGCGGCTGCCGGGCTGCCGTCCACATAGGGGCGGTGCCGGTACGCCGGGCTGGTGAGCAGGTTGAGCGCCGGCACCAGCGCATTGGGCACATACGCGAACAGCTCGCTGCCGTTGGCCGCGTCGAACGCGTGCAGCATGCCGTCGTTCGCACCCACGTACACCGCGCCGCGCCGCTCTTTGTAGCGTGCATGGAAAGCGCTGTAGCCGGGGCCCTGCACCGATGCCGACGGCGCCCCCACCACCAGCGGCGTGCTGTGGATCGCGTCGCCAAGCACGCCGCTGCGGCGCCGGAACACGCCCTCGCGCTGGCCGATCTCGCGGCTGCGTTCGCCACGCAGGAAATCGACCCTGGCCTGGCCCAGCCCGTCCGCCCATACGTCCGATGGCGACAGGTCGAGATAGGCGCGCTGTTCCGGCGCCAGCTTGTCCCACCTGAATTCGACGGTGGCGCCGGATTTGTCCGGCTGGCGCACCAGGGTATGAATTTTCCGCGCCGCCGGGGCCGGCCGCGGCGCAAGCGCCGGCTTGCGGC
>JBAQKU010000334.1:0-11496 GCA_049301315.1 Telluria sp. | reverse complement strand
GTCTACCTGCATGCCGACCTGCCGCCTTCGGCGCAGCATCGCCTGCCGCTGCTGGTGCCCAATCCGGCGATCCGCGCCCAGATGACGCAGGAAGTGCTGGCCTCGACCGAAGTGTGCTCGGTGGGCGACCCGATCGCCTTCGTGGTGGCCGACTCGCGCCACATTGCCGAGGATGCATGCGCCCTGATCGACGTCGAGTACGACGTATTGCCGGTCGTGGCCGACGCGTCCACGGCGCTGGCCGCCGGTATGCCCCTCATGCACACTTCGCTCGAGAGCAACCTCGCAGCCCAGATCAAGATGGGCTTCGGCGAAGTGGGCAAGGCCTTCGAGAGCGCGGCCCACGTGGTGCGCGAAACGTTCTGGCAGAACCGCGGCTCGGCCCATCCGATGGAAACGCGCGGCTACGCGGCCGAATACCATGCGGTCACCGGCCAGCTGACCGTGTGGTCGGCAGGCCAGGCCCCGTTCCTGGAAAAAAAGAACCTGATCGAAGTGCTGGACTGGGATCCGGAACGGCTGCGCATCATCATGAACGACGTGGGCGGCGGCTTCGGCCCGAAAGTGATTTTTTATCCGGAAGAGGCGCTGGTCGCGATCGCGGCCTGGAAACTCGGGCGGCCGGTCAAGTGGATCGAGGACCGGCGCGAGCACTTCTTCACCGCGACCCAGGAGCGCGACCAGTGGTGGGACATCTCGCTGGCGCTGACGGCGCAAGGCCGCATCCTCGGCATCAAGCTCGATATGACGCACGACAACGGCGCCTATCTGCCGTGGGGCATCATCATGCCGTACATCGCGGCCACCACCACGCCCGGACCCTACGTGATTCCGGCCATGGACGTCGACGTCAAGGTGGTATTTACCAACAAGGGCCCGACCTCGCCGGTGCGCGGGGCAGGGCGTCCGCAGGCCGTGTTCGCGATGGAACGCATCCTCGACAAGGCCGCGCGCACCATGGGCGTGGACCGCGCCGAACTGCGCCGCCGCAACCTGATCGGCCCCGAGCAGATGCCTTACTCGGTCGGCTTCATCTACCGCGACGGCAAGCCGCTCATCTACGACAGCGGCGACTACCCGCGCTGCCAGGCCGAGGCACTGGCCAGGGCCGACTACGACGGCTTCGCGGCGCGCAAGGCCGCGGCCCGCCTGGAAGGGCGCTATCTTGGCATCGGCATGGCCAACTACGTCGAAGGGACCGGCCTCGGACCGTTCGAGGGCGCCACCGTGCGCGTCCAGCAAAACGGCAGGATCAGCATCCTGACCGGCGCCGCGCCGCAGGGCCAGGGCCACAAGACCACGTTCGCGCAGATCTGCGCCGACCAGCTGGGCGTGCCGATGGACCATATCGACGTGATCACCGCCGACACCAATGCCGTTTCGATGGGCATCGGCACCTTCGCCAGCCGCATCACCGTGACCGCCGGCAGTTCGGTGCACCTGGCCGCGCAGGCCGTGCGCGACAAGGTCGCCCGCCTGGCTGCGTTCATGCTCGGCTGCGAAGCGGACCAGATCACGCTCGACAACGGCTTTGCGCTGGTGACGGGCGAACCGGAGCGGCGCAAGTCGTTCGCCGAACTGGCGCGCGTGTCGCAAGGCATGCCGGGCTTCTCCTTCCCCGCCGGCGTGACCAACGGGCTGGAAGACACCCAGTACTTCTCGCCGTCCCAGTCGACCTACTGCAACGGCACCGCCGTGGTGGAACTGGAGCTGGACCGCGACACCGGGCAGATCCAGATCCTGCACTACGTGATGGCGCACGACTGCGGAAAGCTGATCAATCCGATGATCGTCGACGGCCAGATCCAGGGCGCGATCGCGCACGGGATCGGTAACGCGACGCTGGAATGGATGCGCTACGACGACCAGGCCCAGCCTATCACGACCAACTTCGGCGAGTACCTGCTGCCGATGGCCACCGACGTGCCGAACGCCGACATCGTTCACATCGAGACCGCGTCGCCGCTGAACCCGCTCGGCGTCAAGGGCGCGGGCGAGGGCGGGACCATTCCGGCCGCCGCCGCCATCATCGGCGCGATCGAGGATGCGTTGTCCGACACCGGCGTGTTCCTGACCGATTCGCCGATGACCCCGCCGCGCCTGTTCGAAGTGCTGTCCAAGGCAGGAGTATACAAATGAGCAACTTGCCAACTGCAGGTGGAAAGCGCCGGCTGATCGTCGGCATCAGCGGCGCCTCGGGCGTGGTGTACGGGGTCAGCTTGCTGGGCATGCTGCGCGAGTGCGGGATTGAAACCCATTTGGTGATGAGCAAGGCAGCCGAGCTCACGCTGGCCTACGAGACCGACTACAAGACGGCCGATGTCAAGGCCATGGCCGACCATTATCATTCGATCGGCAATATCGGCGCCTCGATCTCGTCGGGCTCGTTCAAGACCATGGGCATGGTGATCGCGCCGTGCTCGGTGCGCACCATGTCCGAGATCGCGACCGGGATCACCTCGTCGCTGCTCAGCCGCGCGGCCGACGTGGTACTCAAGGAAAGGCGGCGCCTGGTCCTGATGGTGCGCGAGACGCCCTTGCACACCGGTCACCTGCGCACCATGCTGCAGTTGTCCGAGATGGGAGCCATCCTGGCGCCGCCGGTTCCGGCTTTCTACACCCGTCCCACCGACCTCCAGCAAATCGTCGACCACTCGGTCGGACGCGTGCTCGACCTGTTCGACATCGACACCGATAGCGTAAAGCGCTGGAGCGGGGAGCGGCCGGACAAATCCGGCGGCGGGAACGAAGCCGGCTAGCAGAGTTGCGCCAGTGCCGTGGCAGCGCCGCCATGCCTGGCGGGGCCCCGCCGTGCCCGGAACACCCGGCGGACCTGTTCGCCTTTACCGCATTACACATCAGGAGACAAGACAATGCAGCGTGCCGTGAATGATTTCCCCCATTTGAACGATGCCTCGCTGCTGCGCGCGCACGCTTATATCAACGGAGCGTGGACCGATGGCGCAAGCCGCTTCGACGTGATCAATCCGGCCACCGGCCGGTGCATAGGCTCGGTGCCGAACAATGGCGCGGCCGAGGCGCGCGGCGCGATCGACGCCGCCAGCGCCGCCTTCCCGGCCTGGGCCGCAACGAGCAGCAAGGAACGCGCCGCCATCCTGCGCAAGTGGTATGAGCTGATCGTCGCCCATTGCGACGACCTGGCCGCGCTGATGACAGCCGAGCAGGGCAAGTCGCTGGCCGAGGCGCGCGCCGAAGTGATCCACGGCGCCGCCTTCGTCGAGTGGTTTGCCGAGGAAGCCAAGCGGATCAATGGCGACGTGCTGTCCTCGAGCTGGAGCGACAAGAAGATGGTGGTGCTCAAGCAGCCGATCGGCGTATGCGCATCCATCACCCCCTGGAATTTTCCGAATGCGATGATCACGCGCAAAGTCGCCCCCGCGCTCGCGGCCGGCTGCACCATCGTGCTCAAACCGGCCGAGCTGACGCCGCTGTCGGCGCTGGCGCTGGCCGAGCTGGCCCACCGCGCAGGGCTGCCGGCCGGCGTGATGAACATCGTCACGGCCGATTCGGCCCACACGGTTGAAGTGGGCAAGGCCCTGTGCGAGAGCCCTGTGGTGCGCCACCTCTCGTTTACCGGCTCGACCCCGGTTGGCAAGATCCTGATGCAGCAATCGGCGCCGACGGTCAAGAAGCTGGCGCTCGAGCTGGGCGGCCATGCGCCGTTCATCGTGTTCGAAGACGCCGACGTGGACGCGGCAGTGCAGGGCGCGCTGGCCTCGAAATACCGCAACGCCGGCCAGACCTGCATATGCACCAACCGGTTTTACGCGCACGAATCGGTGTATGACGAATTCGTGCAAAAGCTGGCCGCCGGCGCGGCCGCGATCACGGTCGGCAACGGCGCCGAGCCCGGCGTGATGCAAGGTCCCCTGATCGACGCGCGTGCGCTGGCCAAGGTCGAGCAGCACGTGGCCGATGCGCTGGCCAAGGGCGCGCGCGTCGAAGCCGGTGGGCGGGCGCACGCGCTGGGCGGCCATTTCTATGAGCCGACCGTGCTGTCGAACATGAGCGCCGACATGCGGATCATGCGCGAAGAGACCTTCGGCCCGGTGGCCGCAGTGATGAAGTTCAGCACGGAGCAGGAGGCGATCGCGGCCGCCAACGACACCCAGTTCGGGCTGGCCAGTTATTTTTACTCGCGCGACATCGGCCGGGTCTGGCGGGTCGCCGAAAAGCTCGAGTACGGCATGGTCGGCATCAACACCGGCCTGATATCGAGCGAGGTCGCGCCGTTCGGCGGCATCAAGCAGTCCGGCCTCGGCCGCGAAGGTTCCAAGTACGGGATCGAGGAATACCTGGAGCTGAAATATCTTTGTATTGGTGTGAATTAAGGAGGCAATCTGAGGGGATCAGGTACGACGTCGTCAATGAGCTGAACCTGGAAAAATATCTGGGTCCGTATGATTACAAGGAGAGACAGGAATGAAGAATGCAATAGCAGGGTCTGCGCAGGACAGCAGTATCGCAAAGCCCGGAATTGAACGCTACCAATGGCTGGCGCTGATTTCGGCTTTTCTGGGGTGGATGTTCGACTCGATGGACCTGAACTTGTTTACGCTCGTTCTGTTTCCATCGGTGTCTGAGCTGATCGGCAACACCAATCCTGCGGAAGTCTCGCGCATTGGCGGGCTCATCATGGCCATCAAACTGGCGGCATGGGGCGTCGGCGGCATTTTATTCGGCATCGCGGCGGACCGCTATGGCCGCGCCAAGATCATGGCGCTGACCATCGTGATCTACTCGGTCTTCACCGGCTTGAGCGCGCTGTCGCAGAGCTGGGAACAACTCGCGCTGTTCCAGGCGCTGGCCGGCTTCGGCATCGGCGGCGAATGGGCGGCGGGCGCGGCGCTGGTGGCCGAGACATGGCCGACCAAGTACCGGGCACGCGCCATCCAGATCATGCAGATGGCGTTCGCGTTCGGCTTCTTTGCCGCCGCGCTCAGTAACCTGTTGCTCGGCTCCTACGGCTGGCGCTGGGTTCTCGCGGCCGGCGCACTGCCGGTCGTGATCACGGTGGTGGTGCGCCGCTTCGTGAAAGAACCGGAGAAATGGGTCAAGGTCAAACAGGCAGAGCTGGTGGAAAGGGCCAAGGGTGGCCCCGCGACGAGCACCTTCCGCGAGATCTTCAGGGGCGGTTTGCGCCGCAACACCATCGTCGGCGTCGTCATTGCGTCGGCCGCGATGGTCGGATGCTGGGGCGGCCTGACGCTGCTGCCAAGCTGGATGCAGCAATTGTCCAAGGCTTCGCCGGGGATTAACCCGAAGGACGCGATCAGCTACGCATTCATGCTGATGATGGCTGGCGCGACGCTCGGCTACATCACGCTGATCTTCCTGTCCGACATCCTCGGACGCCGGTTGTGCTACTTCCTGTTCTGGAGCGCGGCACTGCTCTCGTCGCTGTACCTGTTCACCTCGGTGCACAGCGTGACCGAAGTATTGTGGTTCATGCCGGTGTATGGCTACTTCGTGATCGGCGGCTTCGGCACCTTCGCGACCTATCTTCCGGAGCTGTTCCCGACCCGCGTGCGCGCGACCGGCCAGGGCTTTTGCTGGAACATGGCGCGTGTGATCACGGCGGCCGGCCCGCTGATGGTCGGCGCGCTGGTGCATCGTTTCGGCTCCCTGCCGAATGCGGCAGCGGTGGTGTCGCTGTTCATCATCCTGGGCCTGGTCGTGGTCTGGTTCGGACCGGAGACCAAGGGCGTGCCGCTGGAAGACTGATGCAGGTCCGACTGCCCGGTACCGGCAGTTCCAAAGAAAAAGCGCGTGCCCAAGGGCATGCGCTTTTTTTTACACTCGGCAAACACTCACAGCCGATATCCCAGCCGCTGCGATATCCCGAGCGCGCATTGCCTCATTCGCTGCGCGGTTTCGCCGTCCCATGACGCATCGAGCGTTCCCATCGGCCCGATCGCGGTAACGGCCAGGGCGATATTGCCTGCGTGATCGAACACCGGCGCACTCAAGGCGTTGATGCCGGCGATCGGCTCGCCGACCGCGCGCGCCAAACCCTGCTTGCGCACTTCGCCCAGCAGCGCTTCCAGTTTTTGCTTGGAGACTTTTTCCTTGCTCCGGCCAATCGCCACCTCCGCCGCCAGCTCGCGCGCGTTGAGCTTCTCGACCAGCATGGCCGGCAAGTGGGCGGAAAACACCCGTCCGGTCGCCGTATGCAGGATCGACATGACCGTACCGGTTCGCATCTTCACGTGCACCGGCTGGGGCGACTCGCTCAGGTGAATGATGGTGGGGCCGGCATTGCCGAGCACCGCAATGCCGACCGTGTGGCCGAGTTGCTGGCACAGGTCCGCCGCTTCGGGAATCGCAAGCTTGACCGGGTCGAGCAGCTGCAGGCTGATCATCCCCATGCGCAGCGCGAACGGGCCCAGTTCATAGCGTCCGGTCGCGCCGTCTTGCTGGATCAGCCCGACATTGCCGAAGCTGACCAGGTAGGGATGCGCTTTGGCCGACGTCATGCCCGCTTTGCTGGCCAGCTCGCGCAGCAGCATCGGCGCGCCTTCCTCGACCAGAACTTCCAGCAATTGGGCGCCCACTTCCACGGACTGGATGCCGCGGCGTTCTTTTGTCATCTATTTCTCTCAAAAAAGGGCGTCATGGCCTATTTAACATTTTAGCAGTCACGCAACAACAAAATGATTCGTGATTGACAAATGTGTTGAGCTAAACCAAACTTAGTCAATATCAAGTGTATTCGATATTAACTAATCTCACGATCCCCCCGGAGAAAAAATGTCAGCGTCCGAGAAAAAATTTGCATCGCAAGCCGATCTGGAAGAGAAAAAGACCAGCTTCATCAAGCTGTCCGATAACGCTTACGCCTATACCGCCGAGGGCGATCCGAACTCCGGCGTGATCATTGGCGACGATGGCGTGATGGTCATCGACACCACCGCCACGCCGGTGATGGCGCAGGCGCTGATCAAGCACATCCGCAGCGTTACCGACCTGCCGATCAAGTACGTGGTGCTGTCGCATTACCACGCGGTGCGGGTGCTGGGGGCCTCGGCCTACTTCGCCGAGGGCGCCGAGCAGGTGATCGCCTCGCGCGGGACCTGGGAAATGATCGTCGAGCGCGGCGCCCAGGACATGAAGTCGGAAATCGAACGCTTTCCGCGCCTGTTCTCCGGCGTCGAATCGGTTCCCGGCCTGACCTGGCCGAGCATGGTGTTCGAACGCGAGCTGACCATTTTCATGGGCAAGCTTGAAGTCAGGCTGATGCACATCGGAATGGGCCACACCAAAGGCGACACGATCGCCTGGATTCCCTCCCAAAAAATCTGCTTCTCGGGCGACCTGGTCGAATACGATGCCGCCGCCTACACCGGCGACGCCCAGCTCGAAGAGTGGCCGGCCACGCTGGAAGCGCTGCGCGCGCTGGGGGCGCAGAAACTGGTGCCCGGGCGCGGCCCGGCCCTGACCGACCCGGCCCAGGTCAACGCAGGCATCGACTACACCCGGGACTTCGTGACGACGCTGCTGCAAAGCGCGCGCGAGGCGGTCGCCGCGGGGCTCTCGCTCAAGCAGGCGATGGCACATGCGCGCGAGCGCATGGATCCGAAGTTCGGGCACGTCTTCATCTACGAGCACTGCCTGCCGTTCGACGTCACGCGCGCGGTGGACGAGGCCAGCGGCATCAAGCACCCGCGCATCTGGACCGCCGAGCGCGACCAGGAAATGTGGCACTCGCTGCAGGCGCAGCAGGGGTAAACATGGACAAGGACTACCAGCGCCTGACATTCGAGTACCAGCGCTCGCCCGACGAGGATGCGGCTGCGCCGGTGCGCCGTCCCGTCGTCATCGTCGGCGCCGGTCCCGTGGGCCTTGCCACGGCCATCGACCTGGCGCAGCAGGGTGTGCCGGTGCTGCTGCTCGACGACGACCGCTGCCTGTCGGACGGGTCGCGCGCGATCTGTTTCGCCAAGCGCACCCTGGAAATCTTCGAGCGGCTCGGCTGCGGACGGCGCATCGCCGACAAGGGCGTGTCATGGCATGTCGGGAAGGTGTTTTACCGCGACGACATGGTGTACAGCTTCGACCTGCTGCCGGAGTCGGGGCACAGCATGCCGGCCTTCGTGAACCTGCAACAGTATTATGTCGAGGGCTATTTGCTGGAACGCGCGATGGAGCTTCCCAACCTGGAGATCCGCTGGCGCAACAAGGTGGTCGGCGTGGAGCAGGAACAGGACCATGCCACGCTGGCGATCGACACCCCCGGCGGCGTCTACCGGCTCGAGTGCGGCTACCTGATTGCCGCCGACGGTGCGCGTAGTGCGGTGCGCAGCTTGTCGGGGCTCGAGAGCAAGGGACGCACCTTCCGGGACCGCTTCCTGATTGCCGATGTCAGGATGAAGACGGAGTTTCCGACCGAGCGCCGGTTCTGGTTCGACCCGCCATTCCATCCCAACCAGTCGGTGCTGCTGCACCGTCAGCCCGACAACGTCTGGCGCATCGATTTCCAGCTTGGATGGGATGCCGATCCGGTGGCGGAAAAACAGCCGGAGAAGGTGGTCCCGCGTATCGTGGCGCTGCTCGGCAAGGACGTCGAATTCGAGCTGGAATGGGTGAGCGTGTATACCTTTTCATGCCAGCGCATGGACTCGTTCCGCCACCGGCGCATTTTCTTCACCGGCGACGCGGCGCACCGTGTTTCGCCGTTCGGTGCGCGCGGCGCCAACAGCGGGGTGCAGGACGGCGAGAACCTGGCATGGAAACTGAAGCTCGTGCTGGCCGGGCAGGCGCCCGATGCGCTGCTTGACAGCTATGCGCAGGAACGCGAGTACGCAGCCGACGAGAACCTGCTCAATTCGACGCGCGCCACCGACTTCATCACGCCCAAGAGTGCGGTCAGCCGCACTTTCCGCGACGCCGTGCTGCGCCTGTCGAAGGACCATCAATTCGCGCGCCGGCTGGTCAACAGCGGGCGCCTTTCGCTGCCGGCCACGCTGTCCGGCAGCGTTCTCAACACGCCTGAGCGCGACAGTTTCGCGGGCGGCCTGGTGCCCGGCGCACCGATACAGGACGCGCCTGTCGCCAGCGCCGCGGGCAAGCAGGGCTGGTTCAGCGCCTGTGTCGGGAACGCTTTTACCGGCGTGTATTTTCACGCTCCGGGGGCTGGCGCTCCAGCCTTCGGGCAGCGCGCCGATGAAGTCGAGCTGCGCCTGCTGGTGGTGGCCGCGCCCGGTGCGCAGGTGCAGGCAGGCGCGGGCAGCACCGTCATTATCGATTCCGAAGGCTTGCTGGCACAGCGCTACGATGCGCGGCCCGGCACGTTTTACCTGGTGCGTCCGGACCAGCATGTGTGCGCCCGCTGGCGCAGTTTCGATCCGGCGCTGGTGCGCGAGGCGCTTGCGCGTGCGACCGGAAATGCCACTCAACCGCAGCCCATTGACAGAGACAAGCGATGACAGCCATACACCTGAACACCAGTCCCAACCTGGCGTTGCCGGACGATTTTTATGCGCTCCTGATCGACATGCATCACGACTTCACGCCGCTGCAAAGCGAGGCCGCCAACGCCGCCCTGATCTTGCTGCTGGCAAATCATATCGGCGACCTTGGCGTGCTGCGCGAAGCGATGGATATCGCGCGGGTCGACGCGATCAGGCTTGGATAACGGTCATGTTCAAGGATAGCCTTCTGATCAACGCATTCCAGCTCGACGATGTCGACGACCAGGCAGCCCGGCTGCCGCACTGGGACCAGGAGTACCAGCAGCTGGGCTGCGGAAAATTTTCCGGTTCGCTCGCCTATGTCGACCTGCAGGAGTTCACGCTGATCCGCGAGACGTCCAACAAGGCGCTGCACGAAACGGTGATGCCGCCGGCCGACCTGATGGTGGTCGGAATGAGCATGAGCTGCGAAAGCTCGCCCACGTTCAACGGCAAGGTGTTCGACCAGAATTCGCTGCTGATGGTCGATGGGCAGCGCAGCCACGACATCCGCACCGAGGGGCACCTCGACCTGATCGGGATCTCGGTCAATCGCGACTATTTTTTCTCGAGAGTCCACGAACAGGATGCGAGCATCGCAATCGACTCGATCAATTCGACGGTGACCCAGTTGCAGGCCCACCTGGCGGCCACGCTGCGCCAGTATTTCATCTACGTGTCGCAAATTCTGCAGGGGAGCAACGCGGCGCTGGGCGGCGTACTCACGCCGCGCATGCTCGCCAGCAGCATGATGAGCCACATCGCGCTGGCCGTCAGCCTGAGCGATCCCGGCAAGTATGCCGATACCGTTCCGCGCTCGCAGCAGCGCCGGGCCGACATCGTGCAAAAGGCGATCAAGTACATGCGCGAGCACGCCAGCGAAGAAATCGGCATCCTCGACGTGTGCGCGGCGACCTACGTCAGCCGCCGCACGCTGCAGTACTGTTTCGAGGAGCGCCTCAACATCTCGCCCCTGCAGTACCTGAAAACGCTGCGCCTGAACCTGGCCAGGCGCGAGCTCAAGCTGCTGCTGGAATCGCAGGTGGTGCGCGAACGGGAAAACACGATTGCCAACGTGGCCGCCAACTGCGGCTTCAACCATGCCAGCCGGTTTGCCTCGGACTACAAGCGTCTGTTCGGGGAATTGCCTTCCAAAGTCACCTGTTGATCCGTGGCAGGGCGCAAGCCCTCGCCATGATGACTGCCCGCTTTACTGCAAGTCTGCCGATTCCGGATATCGACTGCCGACAACCCAGCCCTACACTCGTCCCTGGTGCATTGACACAAAATAAGAAACCGGGACTGGTTTCCACAACTTTTCCAAGGAGTGAGACATGGGTAATCTGGCAGAGCTTTTTTCGCTGAGCGACAGCTACAAGCATTTCATCAACGGCGAGTGGCAGGACGGCGGCGAGGGCATGATCGAGGTCGTCAACCCCGCGCGCGAGGAAGTGATCGCGCGCGTGCCCAACGGCGGCAAGGCGCAGGTGGACGCCGCGGTGAAGGCGGCGCGCGCCCAGTTCGACGGCGGCGCCTGGTCGAAGCTGAGCGGGGCCGAACGTGGCGCGCTGATCCTCAAGCTGGCCGACCTGGTCGAGCGTGACGCCGACCAGATCGCCAAGCTCGACGCCCTGTGCATCGGCCGTCCCTTCATCGAGCCGGCCATCCTCGACCTGCCCAACGCGCTGGCCACGCTGCGCCATTTCGCCGGCTGGGCCGACAAGATCGA
The DNA here is from genome assembly GCA_049301315.1 of Telluria sp. Lineage (GTDB taxonomy): Bacteria > Pseudomonadota > Gammaproteobacteria > Burkholderiales > Burkholderiaceae_D > JBAQKU01. Next base: position 297 of record JBAQKU010000334.1, on the reverse strand, counting down.
GGGCCGCACCATTCCCACCTCCGGCTATTTCGGCCGTCCCACCCTGTCCTATACCCGGCGCGAAGCGGTCGGCGTGATCGGCGCCATCATCCCGTGGAATACGCCGTTCATGATCACCTGCTGGAAGCTGGGTCCGGCCCTTGCCACCGGCTGCACCATCGTCATCAAGCCGGCCGAGGAAACCCCGCTGTCGGCGCTGCACCTGGCCAAGCTGGTCATGGAAGCCGGCTTTCCGCCCGGCGTGGTCAACGTGGTCACCGGCAGCGGCGCGGGGGCGGGCGCGGCCCTGTGCACCCA
>JBAQKU010000333.1:0-7590 GCA_049301315.1 Telluria sp. | reverse complement strand
GTGCAGGGCGGCCGCATCGAGCGCGTCGACTTGGCCGCGGTAGGCCTCCAGCGCCAGGCGCGCGTCGCCCAGGGTGCCGGAAATCCAGATGTCGTCGCCCGGCCTGGCCGCGTCGCGCCGCAGCGCGTGGCCGGCTTCGAGTTCACCGAAAATCGTGATGCAGATGGTGAGCGGCCCCTTGGTGGTGTCGCCGCCGATCAGTTCGCAGCCGAAGGCATCGGCCAGTTCGAACATGCCGGCCGAAAATCCGGCCAGCCAGGCCGGGTCGGCCGCGGGCAGCGCCAGCGCCAGCGTGAACGCGAGCGGTCTGGCGCCCATCGCGGCCAGGTCCGACAGGTTGACCGCCAGGCTCTTGTGCCCGAGCATGCGGGCGTTCGCGCCGGCGAAGAAATGGCGGCCCTCGACCAGCATGTCCGATGAAATCGCCAGTTGCATCCCGGGCGCGGGCGTGAGCAGGGCGCAGTCGTCGCCGATGCCGAGGGTGGCGCGCGGCGCGCGTGCGCGCACGAAGTATTGTTTGATGAGGTCGAATTCGGAAAGCATGGCCGATTGTACCGCGCCGGCAAGCGCGGCAAGGCTGGCCGGTTTTTGATAGTTTTTAGCTATAATTATTTACAAATTATTCTAATTAATCTATCAAAAGTCGTGCTCGGTGAAAATACGTAGCTTGGTGAAAGAATCATGGGCGCCTAGTCTGATAGAATCGAAGGTCCCCCAAGACAGAAAACAGGAAGGCTGCAACAGCATGGATTCGTCATCAGACAAGAAAGAGGAACTGCGCCAACAACTGCGCCTTGCAGCGCTCGAGTACCACGAAATTCCCCGTCCCGGCAAGATCAGCGTCACCCCCACCAAGCAACTGCTCAATCAGCGCGACCTGGCCCTGGCGTATTCGCCGGGCGTCGCCGCTCCTTGCGAAGAGATCGTCAAGGACCCGGGCAATGCCTATAAATATACCGCGCGCGGCAACCTGGTTGCCGTGATCACCAACGGCACCGCCGTGCTCGGCCTTGGCAATATCGGACCGCTCGCCTCCAAGCCCGTGATGGAAGGCAAGGGCGTGTTGTTCAAGAAGTTTGCCGGCATCGACGTGTTCGACATCGAGATCAACGAGTCCGACCCCGACAAGCTGGTCGACATCATCGCCTCGCTCGAGCCTACCTTCGGCGGCATCAACCTGGAAGACATCAAGGCCCCCGAGTGCTTCTATATCGAGCGCCAGCTGCGCGAGCGCATGAAGATCCCGGTGTTCCATGACGACCAGCACGGCACCGCGATCATCGTGGGCGCGGCGATCCTGAACGGGATCAAGGTGGTCGGCAAGGACATCCGCGAATGCAAGCTGGTGGTCTCGGGCGCGGGCGCGGCGGCGCTGGCCTGCCTGGACCTGATCGTCGACCTCGGCTTCCCGATCGAGAACATCTTCGTGACCGACCTGGCTGGCGTGGTCTACCAGGGCCGGGCCGAACTGATGGACCCGGACAAGGAGCGCTTCGCCCAGAAGACCGAACTGCGCACGCTGGCCGAGATCATGCCGGGCGCGGACATTTTCCTGGGCCTGTCGGCCGGCGGGGTGCTCAAGCAGGACATGGTCAAGGCGATGGCGGCCAACCCGCTGATCCTGGCGCTGGCCAATCCGAATCCGGAAATCCTGCCCGAGGACGTCATGGCGGTGCGCAGCGACGCCATCATCGCGACCGGCCGTTCGGATTATCCGAACCAGGTCAACAATGTGCTGTGCTTCCCCTACATCTTCCGCGGCGCGCTCGATTGCGGCGCCACCACCATCACGCGCGAGATGGAAATCGCGGTGGTGCATGCGATCGCCGAGCTGGCGCACGCCGAGCAGTCCGACGTGGTCGCCACCACCTACGGCATCAACAACCTGTCGTTCGGTCCCGAGTACCTGATCCCGATGCCGTTCGATCCGCGCCTGCTGACGCAGATCGCGCCGGCGGTGGCCAAGGCCGCCTTCGACTCGGGCGTGGCAACGCGTCCGATCGCCGACCTGCAAGCCTACGCCCAGAGCCTGCAGCAGTTCGTGTACCGCAGCGGCACCTTCATGAAGCCGCTGTTCCAGGTCGCCAAGAACACGCCGCCCGAACTCAAGCGCATCGTGTACGCCGAAGGCGAAAGCGAGCGCGTGCTGCGCGCGGTGCAGGTGGTGGTCGACGAAAAGCTGGCGCGCCCGATCCTGGTCGGGCGCCCCGCTGTGCTGGAAAAGCGCATCGAGAAGTTCGGCCTGCGCCTGAAGCAGGGCGAGCACTTCGAGGTGATCAATCCGGAGAAGGAGGATCGCTACCGCGACTACTGGCAGACCTACTACGAGATGGCCATGCGCAAGGGCGTCACGCACGACTACGCCAAGCTCGAGATGCGGCGCCGCCACACCCTGATCGGATCGATGATGATCCACAAGGGCGATGCCGACGGCATGATCTGCGGAACCTACGGCACCACCCTGCAGCACCTGCACTACATCGACCAGGTGCTGGGCCTGCGCGCGGGCGCGGGGGTGTATGCGGCCATGAACTTCCTGATCCTGCCGGAGCGCCAGCTGGCGCTGGTCGACACCCACGTCAACGACAATCCGAGCGCCGAGCAGCTGGCCGAAATCACCGTGCTGGCGGCCGAGGAGATGAGCCGGTTCGGGCTGATCCCGCGCGCGGCGCTGCTGTCGCATTCGAACTTCGGCTCGGCCAACACCGAGTCGGCCCGCAAGATGCGCGCCGCGCTGGCGCTGGTGCAGCAGAGGGCGCCCGAGCTGGAAGTGGACGGCGAGATGCACGGCGACGTGGCGCTCGACGCCAAGCTGCGCATGAAGATGATGCCGCACTCGAAGCTGCAGGGCGACGCCAACCTGCTGGTGATGCCGAACATCGACAGCGCCAACATCGCCTATAACCTGCTCAAGACGGCGGCCGGCAACGGCATCGCGATCGGCCCGGTCCTGCTTGGCTGCGCCAAGCCGGTGCACATCCTGACGCCGTCCGCCACCGTGCGCCGCATCGTCAACATGACCGCCTTATGCGTGGTCGACGCGGTGTCCGAACGCTAGGAATGACGGGGCCGGGGGCGGCGGGCGCCTGCCGGCCGCCCCGACTATTGAGAACGATCAAATAAACGGCAGTTATTCCTGTAATCGTTTTCTACACTCGTAACAAACCGTAAGCGCCAGTCCGCAGGGGCCTGGTTTCAAGGCATAATGTTTGCGCAACAGCTTGTTTTATTTACATAAACCGCGTTGGCGCAATGGTCGAAATTGACGCCTCTGTTACAATGCGGGGTTGCGAAAAGTTTATCGGGATGCCTGGCATTCGCGCGAACCACCATCACGAACATCACAAATATGCAAAAAACCAAAAAAGCACTTGTCACCGGTATCACTGGCCAGGATGGTGCCTATCTGGCGCAGCTGCTGCTGGAAAAAGGCTATGAGGTTACCGGCACCTACCGCCGCTCCAGCTCCGTCAATTTCTGGCGCATCGAAGAACTGGGCATTCCCACCCACCCGAACCTGAAACTGGTCGAATACGACCTGACCGACCTGTCCTCGAGCATCCGCCTGATGCAGGCGGCCGAGCCGGACGAAGTCTATAACCTGGCCGCGCAAAGCTTCGTGGGCGTGTCGTTCGAGCAGCCCGTCGCGACCGCCAGCATTACCGGCCTGGGCGCGGTCAACCTGCTCGAAGCGATCCGCATCGTCGACCGCAACGCGCGCTTCTACCAGGCATCGACCTCCGAGATGTTCGGCAAGGTGCAGGCCATCCCCCAGGTCGAGGACACCCCTTTCTACCCGCGCAGCCCGTACGGCGTGGCCAAGCTGTACGCGCACTGGATGACGGTGAACTATCGCGAGTCGTACGGCATTTTCGGCGCCAGCGGCATCCTGTTCAATCACGAGTCGCCGCTGCGCGGGCGTGAATTCGTCACCCGCAAGATCACCGATGCGGTGGCCAAGATCGTGCTCAACAAGCTCGATGTGCTCGAACTGGGCAACCTGGACGCCAAGCGCGACTGGGGCTACGCCAAGGAATACGTGGAAGGCATGTGGCGCATCCTGCAGGCCGACAATCCCGACACCTTCATCCTGGCGACCAACCGCACCGAAACCGTGCGCGACTTCGTCACCATGGCGTTCAAGGGCGCCGGCATCGCGATCGAATGGAACGGCAGCGGCGAACGCGAGACCGGCCATTGCGCACGCACCGGCAAGGCATTGGTGCGCGTCAGCCCGAAATTCTACCGCCCCTCGGAAGTCGAACTGTTGATCGGCGATCCGTCCAAGGCGTTCAGGGAGCTCGGCTGGGCCCCCAAGACCACGCTCGAGCAGCTGTGCCAGATGATGGTCGATGCCGACATGCGCCGCAACGAAGCGGGATTCTCTTTCTGATATGAATCGCCTGGCCACTGAACGATTCGCGGCCCCGACGCTCGAGCGCGAGGGCGAGGGCAAGCGCGCCCTCATCACCGGCTTGCGCGGCTTCACCGGACACTACCTGGCGCAGGAACTGGCGGCGGCGGGCTACCGCGTGTTCGGCACCGTGATGCCGGGCGAAGCGGCCGGGCCCGACCTGTTCGCGCTCGACCTGTGCGACCGCGCGGCGGTTGCCGCCATGGTCGAACAGGTGCAGCCGGACGTGGTCGCCCACCTGGCCGGCATCGCCTTCGTGGCGCACGCGAATGCCGATCTGATCTACCGCGTCAATATCGGCGGCACCCGCAACCTGCTCGAAGCGCTGGCGGCCTCGCCGCACCGCAGCTCGGCCGTGCTGCTCGCCTCCTCGGCCAACATCTACGGCAACGCCGGGGTTGCCGTCATCGACGAGAGCGTGCCGCCGGCGCCGTCCAACGACTACGCGGTCAGCAAGCTGGCCATGGAGCACATGGCGCGCCTGTGGAACGACAAGCTGCCGATCATCATCGCACGGCCCTTCAATTACACCGGCGTCGGGCAGGACGAGAACTTCCTGCTGCCGAAAATCGTGGCGCATTTCCGCAAGGGCGCGCCCGCGATCGAACTGGGCAATGTGGCGGTGGCGCGCGATTTTTCCGACGTGCGCATGGTGGCCAGGAGCTACCGGCGCCTGCTTGCGGCCAGTCCGGCCGGGCAGGCCTTCAACATCTGTTCGGGCCATGCCCATTCGCTGCACAACGTGCTGGCGCTGATGTCCGACATCGCAGGCTACCGCATCGAGGTGCAGGTCAATCCGGCTTTCGTGCGCAGCAACGACGTGCTGCGCCTGGTCGGGTCGAACGAGAAGCTCGCCAGCGTGATCGGCGAGATCGAAACCACCCCGCTGGCCGATACCCTGCACTGGATGTATCGCGCGTGAGTGTGCTGCGCGTCGGCCTCGGCACGACCATGATCGAGCCGGGCCTGACCGGCGGACGGCTCGACGGGATCGGCGTCTACACCCAGGCCCTGCTGCAGCACCTGCCGCAGGCCGGCTGCCAGGTGGCCGGGTTTTCCTGGCCGCGCATGGGCGCCGGCGCTGCCGGGATCGAAGTCGGCCAGGCCATGCCGCGCTCGTTCGAGGCGGCCTCGCTGGTCGACCTGCTCACACCCAGGGCCAACCGGGTGCACATGAGCGTCGATGTGTTCCACGTCACCGACTACCGCATCGTGCGCATGGACTGCCCGGTGGTCGCCACCCTGCATGACGCGCTGCCGATCAAGTACCCCGAGTGGTGCAGCCCGGGCCTGCGCGGCCCCAAGAACTGGCTGCAGAAAAAAGCCACCGCCAAGGCCGACCACGTGATTGCGCTGTCGCAGTTCGCGGTCGATGAACTGGTGCAGTACTTCGGCATCGATGAGCGCCGCATCAGCGTGGTGCCGTGCGGCGTGGACGCGCAATGGCTGGAACCGAACCAGCCGGCGGCGGTGGCGGCGACGCTGCGCGAGCACGGCTTGCGGCCCGGGTATTTCCTGTTCGTCGGCACGCTGCAGCCGCGCAAGAATGTCGAACGCATGCTGGAGGCCTGGCTCGGCCTGCCGGCCGCGCTGCGCGCCGAACGCCAGTTCGTGATCGTCGGCGCGCCCGGCTGGCGCTGCGAAGAATTGATTCGCCGCATCTGCGCGGCCCGGCAACGCGGCGAAAACGTGGTCTGGCTCAAACAGCTCACTTGCGCGCAGGCCCTGCGCCACGTGTATGCTGGCGCAGGCGTGTTCGTGTTCGCCTCGCTGTACGAAGGCTTCGGCATTCCCGTGGTCGAAGCGTTTGCCTCGGGGGTGCCGGTGCTCGCCTCCGACAGCAGTTCCCTGCCCGAAGTCACGCAGGGCGCCGCGCTCGAGGTCGATCCGGCCTCGGTCGGCCAGATCGGCGCGGCCATGCTGGCGCTGGCGAGCGACGAAGCCTTGCGCGCGCGCTGCATCGAGGCAGGCCGGCGCCGTGCCGCGCAACTGACCTGGCACGAGAGCGCGCTGCAAACGGCTGCGGTGTACCGTACCGTCCTTTCACATTAGGCATTTTTGCCGCCGAATCCGCTTCCGACACCATGCGCGTCCTACACTTCTACAAGACCTATTATCCGGACTCGCTGGGCGGCGTCGAACAGGTGATCCGCCAGCTGTGCGTCGGCACCGGCAGGCTGGGAGTGAGCAACCAGGTGCTCACGCTCACGCGCGCCAAAGACCGCGCCAGCTTCGAATTCGAGGGCCATATGGTGCACCCGGTGCGGCTCGATTTCGAACTGGCATCGACCGGCTTTTCGGCCGCCGCCATCGGCCAGCTGGCGCGCATGGCGCGCCAGTGCGACGTCGTGCACTACCACTTCCCGTGGCCGTTCATGGACCTGGCGCACTTCGTGGCGCGCGTCAAGAAGCCGTCCGTGGTGACCTACCATTCCGACATCGTGCGCCAGAAGAAGCTGCTGTTCCTGTACCAGCCGCTCAAGCACCGCTTCCTGCAAAGCGTGGACCAGATCGTGGCGACCTCGCCCAACTACCTGGCCTCGTCCGCCGTGCTTGAGCGCTACAAGGACAAGACCAGGATCATCACCTATGGCCTGGACAAACAGACCTATCCCGAACCCGACCAGCAGCGGCTCGCCAGGTGGCGCGCGCTGGTGCCGGGACGCTTCTTCCTGTTCGTGGGCGTGCTGCGCTACTACAAGGGGCTGCACATCCTGCTCGACGCGGTGGCCAACAGCGACTACCCGGTCGTGATCGTCGGCGCCGGCCCGATCGAAGAGGAGCTCAAGGCGCATGCCGCGCGGCTCGGCCTGGGCCACGTGATGTTCGTCGGCGCGAAGGGCGACGCCGACAAGGTCGCCCTGCTCAAGCTCTGTTATGCGGTCGCGTTTCCCTCGCACCTGCGCTCGGAAGCGTTCGGCATCTCCCTGCTGGAGGGGGCGATGTACGGCAAGCCGATGATCTCGAGCGAAATCGGAACCGGCACCAGCTACATCAACATCCACCGCGACACCGGGCTGGTGGTGCCTCCGAGCGACCCGCGCGCTTTTGGCGAAGCCATGCGCACGCTGTGGGAAAACCCGGAGCTGGCGCAGGCCATGGGCAAGCGCGCCGAGGCGCGCTACTGGGAGCTGTTCACGGCCGAGCAAATGGCCAGCCGCTATGCGCAGCTGTAC
>JBAQKU010000332.1:0-16750 GCA_049301315.1 Telluria sp. | reverse complement strand
CCTGCTGGCCGACTTGTTGCATGTATTTTATGATGTCCATTTGTTGCCTTGATTTTGGTAGCGGTCAATCGCGCAAGAGCGCGCGGCGTCATCCGCCATTGGCCGTTCGATTATCCGCGTGCGACCTTGAGCGCCAGCTGCAGCATTGCGTCCCAGGCGTCGCCCGCGAAGCCCTTGGCCCGCAAGCCCTTGATCATTTTATCGACCTGGGCCGCGTCGCGCATCGCCGCTTCCAGCGTCTCGAGCGAAATGCGGCGCAGCGCCGGTTCCATCATGCGCTCGCGCGGCCCCCAGATGCGGTACTCCTTGAGCAGCATCCCGAGCGGGCGGCCTTGCGCCATCGCGGACTTCAATTTCAGGAGCGTGCGTATTTCTTCGGCTACCGCCCACAATACCAGCGGCAGCGCCTCGCCCTCGCCTTTCAGCCCCTCGAGCATGCGCACCAGCCGCGCCGGGTCGCCCGCCAGCATCGCCTCGCTCAGCTTGAACACGTCGTAGCGCGCCACGTTGAGCACGGCGTCGTGGATCTGCTCGAACGTGAGCTTGCCCGGTTCGTGCAGCAGCGCCAGCTTCAAGATCTCCTGGTGCGCGGCCAGCAGGTTCCCTTCCACCCGGTCCGCGATGAAGTCCAGCCCCTGGCGGTCCGCCGACTGCCCCTGCGCCGCCAGCCGGATGCCTATCCAGGCCGGCAACTGCGCACGCTCGACGGTCGCAATCTCGATGTACACCGCAGCCTGCTGCAGCCCCGCGACCCAGGCCGCCTTGGCGGTCTGCCAGTCCAGCTTGGGCAGCGTGATCAAGGTCAGGTTGTCGGGACTGAGGTCCTTGGCATAGCTTTGCAGCGCCGCGCCGCCTTCCTTGCCCGGCTTGCCGGTCGGGATGCGCAGCTCGATCAGTTTCTTGTCGCCGAACAGGGACAGGGCCTGGTTCGCCGCCAGCAGTTCGCCCCACTTGAAGCTGCGGTCGACGCTCAGCACATCGCGTTCCGAATAGCCGTTGGCGCGCGCCGCGCGCCGGATCTTGTCGGCCGCTTCCAGCGCCAGCAGGTGTTCGTCGCTGCTGATCACGTACAGCGGCGCCAGGTTCTTGGCCAGGTGTCCGTCCAACCCCTCAAAGCGCAGTTGCATCGCTCATTCTCACGTAGGTTTGATCGCGGCCAGGCGGCGCATGATCTGCTGCACCAGGTCGGCCTGCATGTCGCGATACAGCATCGCTTCTTCCGATTCCTTGGCCAGCACCTGCGATTCGTTGAAGCTGATGCTGCGTTTCAGGCTGATTTCGGTCGGCCCCAGTATTTGCGCGCCCTTGCCGTCACGCACCCGGAATGCGAGCGTGTAGGTCAGCAGGTATTCGCGCACCCGGCCCTGGCTGTTGAGCGACAGGATCGTCTTGCCGCGCGCCTCGGACAGCACGTCGAACTGCGCCTCGGCCTTGGCCGGGTCAAGCACCACGACCGTGTCGCCGCCGCGCAGGTTGCGCCTCAACTCGATGCCCAAGGGCGAGCTTTCGGGAAACGCCAGATAGATGCTCTTGAACGGCATGTTGAACTGGCCGCCCGAGCCGCGCAGCTGGAAGCCGCACGCACTCAGGGCAGCCGCCAGCAGCAGCAGGGAAACGGCGCGGTTCATGACCGATCGAAGGGCGCTCATCGCTTACACCACAATGCTGATCAACTTGCCGGGCACGACGATCACCTTCTTGGGCGGCGTCTCGATGTACTTCTGCACCGCTTCGCAGGCCAGCGCCTGCGCCTCGATGGAGGCCTTGTCGGCATCCTTGGCGACCTTGATGGAGCCGCGCAGCTTGCCGTTCACCTGGATCATCATCTCGATCTCGGCCTGCTCGAGCGCAGCGGGGTCGACCTGCGGCCACTGCACGTTGAGGATATCGCCATGCACCCTTGCGTAGCCCAGCTCTTCCCACAGCACGTGGGTGATGTGCGGCGCGACCGGGTTGAGCACGCGCAGGAAGATCGACATGCCTTCGGCCACCAGCGCGTCGCTTGCCGCACCCGCTTCGAGCCTGGCCGATTCCATCGTGTTGAGCATTTTCATGCATGCCGAAACGACGGTGTTGTACTGGATGCGCTTGAGGTCGTAGTCGGCCTGCTGCAAGATCTTGTGCAGCTCGCGGCGCAGCGTCTTGTGCGCTTCGCCCATGGCGCCGGCCGCCGGCTTGTCGAGCGCGGCTGCGATACGCGGCGCCTGTGCGTGCGCATAGGCCCAGACCCGGCGCAGGAAGCGGCTGGCGCCTTCGACGCCGCTGTCGGACCATTCCAGCGTTTGCTCGGGCGGCGAGGCGAACATCGTGAACAGGCGCGCGGTGTCGGCGCCGTACTGCTCGATCTGCGCTTGCGGATCGATGCCGTTGTTCTTCGATTTCGACATCTTCTCGGTGCCGCCGATCTGCACCGGCTGGCCGTCGGCCACCAGTCTTGCGCCTTGCGGGCGGCCCTTTTCGTCGAGTGTCAGGTCGATGTCGGCCGGATTGAACCAGGTCTTCTTGCCGGCTTCGTCTTCACGGTAGTAAGTCTCGTTGAGGACCATGCCCTGGGTGAGCAGGTTCACGAACGGCTCGTCGAACTTGACCAGGCCGAAGTCGCGCATCACCTTGGTCCAGAAGCGTGCGTACAGCAGGTGCATGACCGCGTGTTCGATGCCGCCGATGTACTGGTCCATCGGCATCCAGTAGTCGTTGCGCGCGTCGACCATGGCGTTCGTGCTGCCCGGCGAGGTATAGCGCATGTAGTACCACGACGAATCGACGAAGGTGTCCATGGTGTCGGTTTCGCGGCGCGCGCTCTTGCCGCACTGCGGGCAGTCGCAACGCAGGAAGGCCTCGTGCTTGTTGAGCGGATTGCCGCTGCCGTCCGGCACGCAGTCTTCCGGCAGCACCACCGGCAGGTCTTTTTCGGGAACCGGCACCACGCCGCAGTCGGCGCAATGGATCATCGGAATCGGGGTGCCCCAGTAGCGCTGGCGCGAAATGCCCCAGTCGCGCAGGCGGAACGTGACTTTCTTGTCGCCCAGGCCGGCGCTGGCCAGGTCGCCGGCGACCGCGTTGACGGCGGCAGTGTGGTCGAGGCCATCGAACTTGCCGGAATTGACGCAGACGCAGTTTTCCTTGTCGCCGTACCATTCCTGCCATGCCTCGGTCGAGAACTGCTTGCCTTCGACCGCCACCACCTGCTTGATCGGCAGATTGTATTTTTTGGCGAACGCGAAATCGCGCTCGTCGTGCGCCGGCACGCCCATCACCGCGCCGTCGCCGTAGGTGATCAGCACGTAGTTGCCGACCCAGATTTCGACCTGCTCGCCGCTGATCGGATGGGTGACGAACAGGCCGGTCGGCATGCCCTTCTTTTCCATCGTCGCCATGTCCGCTTCGATCACGCTGCCAAGCTTGCATTCGGCGATGAAGGCCGCCAGTGCGGGGTTGCTTTGCGCGGCATGGGCCGCGAGCGCGTGCTCGGGCGCGACGGCGCAGAAGGTCACGCCCATGATGGTGTCGGCGCGGGTGGTGAACACGTACAGCTTGCCGTCGTTGATCAGGGAGCCCTCGGCGTCCTTGATCTGGTGCGGGAAGGCGAAGCGCACGCCGACCGACTTGCCGATCCAGTTGGCCTGCATCACGCGCACGCGCTCGGGCCAGCCCGGCAGCTTGTTGTCGACATAGTCGAGCAGTTCATCGGCGTAATCGGTGATGCGCGCGTAGTACATCGGGATCTCGCGCTTTTCGATCAGCGCGCCCGAGCGCCAGCCGCGCCCGTCCACCACCTGCTCGTTGGCCAGCACGGTCTGGTCGATCGGGTCCCAGTTCACGGTGCCGGTTTTCTTGTAGATGATGCCCTTCTCGAGCATCTTCAGGAACATCCACTGGTTCCATTTGTAGTATTCGGGTTTGCAGGCGGTCATCTCGCGCGACCAGTCGATGGCCAGGCCCATCGACTCCATCTGCTCGCGCATGTGGGCGATGTTCGAGTAGGTCCATTGCGCCGGCGGCACGTTGTTGGCCATCGCCGCGTTTTCGGCCGGCATGCCGAACGCGTCCCAGCCCATCGGCATGAGCACGTTATAGCCGTTCATGCGCAGGTAGCGGTACATTACGTCGTTGATCGTATAGTTGCGCACGTGGCCCATGTGCAGCTTGCCCGAAGGGTAAGGCAGCATCGAGCAAGCGTAATACTTGCCTTTTGGGAAACGCGGGTCGTTTTCGACCGCCTTGTAGGCGTCGATCGCCTTCCAGTGGGATTGGGCGGCTTGTTCGACTTCGGCGGGACTATATTTATCTTGCATAATGTTCTGCTGCCAAAAAAGTGTAGTTGAACCGGACATTATACTGGTTCATCCCCCTTATCGGCGTTGCTGGGGCTGCATGTGGGGGCGGCGCGGCAAAGTATCCCGCCGTGGGTCTGAACGGCTGCGGGACAGGGATGTCTAACTGTGATGTCCAGTCAGCTTGACGCGATCAGTTACGCATATCAGCTCGAGGCCGAAATCGCGGTCTGCGAAGCAAGAGTGATCAGCCGGATTGAGTTGGCCGAAGCGCGGTTGCTCAGCCGAATTGAAGCAGGCGAAGCCAGGATACTCAGCCGAATTGAAGCAGGCGAGGCCAGGCTGTTCAGCCGAATCGAATCCGGCGAGGCAAAATTGTGGGGCGAAATTACACTGTTGAAGTGGATGACGGGGACATCGATTGCCTTGAACATTGCCGTATTGCTCAAGTTGTTTATACCTTAGCCGGGTCGCCGCTCAGCGCAACACCAGCGCCAGCGCCGGCTTTTCCCCGTAGTCCTCATAGCGCTCGTTGATGCCGGCGATGCAGAACGTCATCTCGTCGAGCAGGTCGGGCGCGCGCTCGCGCATCGCGGCGGCGTCCTTGAGCACGATCTGCAGCACCTCATCGGGCGCCAGGCGGAATGTGCTCATGCCGTCCTCGTCGCGCAAATAGCTCAGGCAGTCGACCCAGGCGTCCATGGTGTTGCCATAAAAATCGGGAAAGCCGAAAGCACGGCGGCTCTCGGCGTGAAACGTGTCCCAATCGACGATTGCGGCACCGTTCAGTTCAGCGCTGGCCATGCGGTTTCTCCTGTTTCGGTTCGGTCACGAAGCCGAGCCGGGTAAGGCCTTGTGCCTGGGCCGCGGCCATCACCTGGGCCACGACTTCGTAGCGGGTGTCCTTGTCGGCGCGCAGCTGCAGCTCGGGCTGGGATTGGCCGGCGGCGGCCTGCGCCAGCCTTGCCTCTAGCGCGGCCGTATCGACCGGATCGCTGTTCCAGAAAATCTGTCCGCCGGCATCGACCGAGATGTTGATGGTATCGGCCTGCTCCTGGGCCGCGCCAGCCTGGGCCTGTGGCAGGTCGAGCTTGATGGCGTGCGTGAACATGGGCGCGGCAATGATGAAGATAACCAGCAGCACCAGCATCACGTCGACCAGGGGCGTCACGTTAATGTCGCTCATCATCGACTGCTGCCGGTGGGGATTGAAGCTGCCGAATGCCATGTCGCCGCCCTACTTTGTGAAGTACGCGTGCAAATCGTGCGCAAAACCGTCGAGTTCGGCCAGGGTCAGCCGGTTCAGCCGGTTGAACCCGTTGTACGCGAGCACGGCCGGAATCGCCACCGACAGGCCGAAGCCCGTCATGATGAGGGCTTCGCCGACCGGACCGGCAACCTTGTCGATCTGCACGGTGCCGGCCGCCGAGACGCTGGTCAGGGCGTGATAAATGCCCCACACGGTGCCGAGCAGTCCGACGAAGGGGGCGGTCGCGCCGATCGAGGCGAGAATGGTCAGGCCGCTCTCGAGGCGCAGGGTGGAGCGGCCGATTTCCTGGCGCAGCGTGCGCGTGAGCTGCTCGCTCCTGCCCAGCTCGCCGGCCAGCGATACGCCGGCCTGGACCTGGCCTTGCGCCGGCAAGCCCGCATACACGCTTTCCGGATCGGCCTGACGCAGCAGGGCAATGCCGTCAGGCAGGCTGGGCGCGGCCCAGAACGCGTTGACAGCCGGGGCCGCACGGCGCACGCGCCATGCGCTGACTGCCTTGGCCAGGATGAAAAACCAGCTCAGCAGCGACATCGCCAGCAGCAGCCAGGCCACCGCATGGCTGACCGAATCGCCCTGCGCCCAGTAGCGTTCGAGGCTGAAATGACTGTCAGGTGAAGTCGGATTCATCGTTGTGCGGGTCTAGCAGTTTGTCGGACTCAGGCATTTTGGCCGAAGTGAATTGGCGGCGTTCGCTTCACGCGACGCCTGCATTCTGTTTTTTTTGGCGATCGCGGCGCACATCGCTTCCTAAAACGCTCGGTGCGCGCTGGCGATCACCCATCAATCAGTATTTCAATGCAGTTTTCTTACGGGAGCTCGCCCATCAGGCCATTTTCATGTTCATCATTCGCTTCAGATTCCACGCCAGGGCGACCAGATTCCATTCATGGCCGACCTGCGTCAGTCCGCGCACCATAAACTGCCGGAATTTCATCACGTGCTTGATGATGCCAAACACGGGTTCGACCGTCTGCTTGCGCAAGCCGTAATCGGCGCGTCCCTTTTTCGTCTTCAGCCGGTGCGCCATTTGTGCAACCGCATCGGCATCGTCGGCAAGCTGCGCGGGCTCAGTAAAGCGCTCCAGTACAGGTAAATGATGCGCTTCACGTTTCATGGCGATCATTGGCTCGATGCCGTTCGCCACACACGCGTTCACATTGGCCGCGCTGAAGTAGCCGGTGTCAGCCAGCAACTGCGCCGGCACGCCGATCTGGTCCTTTTGCGCTGCCAGCACTGCCAGCATCGGCGCGATCTGCTGACTGTCGTTCCCGGCCTGCGTCGCGAAGGCAGCGACGATGAGCATGCTGTCGGTGTCAACCGCCACTTGGCCGTTGTAGCATTGATCGAAGCCGCCGGTCGCCACCTTCATGATGCGCGATTCTTCATCCGTCAAATTGATCTGGTCCTTGTCCTGCGGGCCGCTGGTCGGTGGCTCAGGATCCTTGCCGCCTGGCTTCTTGCCGGTATCGCGCTTTGCTTGGCGCTTGGCCAGCTTGCCTTCGTACTCGGCTTGCGCAGCCAGATCGCGCGTCTTGGCGCGTTCCTCAAGCTTGCGTTTGGCCTCGTCGAGCACGGCAAGGCGTTGCTGGCGCAGTGCGATCTCCTTGGGCACTTCCATGCCGTCCGGTACGTTCTTGCCATCTTCCGATTCGGCCAGCGCCATCAGCTGCTGCACTTCCTGTTGCAACTGCTTCTCGATTTTCTGCAGATGCCCCCACGACAGTGCACTGTGCCTGCTCGCATTGGCTTTGATCTTGCTGCCATCCACGCTGACCTTGCCGAGCTTGAGCATGCCCATTTCGCGCGCCAGCATGAGCACCTGAACGAACAGCTGTTCGAACTGGGCGCCGAAGCGGCGCCGGAAGTGCGCCAGCGTGTCGTGGTCGGGATGGGTGTTGGCGGCGATGTAGCGGAACGCAACCGAGTCGAAGGTGGCACGCTCGATCTTGCGGCTCGACGGAATCCCGGTCACGTAGCCGTAGATCAGTAAACCGAGCAGGACTGCAGGGTGATGCGCAGCGGAGCCGCGGCCGCCATAGGTCCGCGTCAACTCAGTCAAGTCCAGTCGTTCGATCACTTCCACGATGAAGCGCGCCAAGTGATTCTCAGGCAGCCAGTCCTCCACCGATGGGGGCAACAGGTAATCCGTCTGACGATCTACTGTAATGAAGCCGCGCATTCCTACCCCGTTCGTCTCGTTGTGCTCATCAACATTTTACCCAACGGAGCCACTGTTTTCCAGCGTAAAGTCCGACAAGCTGCTAGGGGCGCCATCTTTTTAGAAGAAATAACATGGCGGCGCCCCGTAAATGAGACGTCGGCTTATTCAGGATGGAGTACAAAAATGAGTGGTTATCTGGAAAACGGCCAATGGCATGACGGCTGGTATGACACCCGGGCCACCCATGGCGAGTTCGTACGCACCGTGTCTGGCTTTCGCCACTGGGTCACGGCGGACGGCTCCAGCGGCTACCCGGCTGAACCGGGCCGCTACCACCTCTACGTTTCCCTGGCATGTCCTTGGGCGCACCGGACCCTGATTGCCAGGGCGCTGAAAAAACTTGATGGAGTCGTGCCGGTATCGATTGTGGAGCCGGTGATGTCGGATCGGGGCTGGGCCTTCAGTTCGGCCCTGCCGCACTCGACCGGGTCGAGGCGTTGCTGAGCGACCACCTTTATCTAATGGGACCATCCGCCACCGAAGCGGATTGGCGCTTGTTTACCACGCTGGTCCGTTTCGATGCAGTCTATTTCGGCCACTAGAACTCGACGCCGGCTTCGGTTACGAAGCCGGCAGAAATCAGACGGCAATCGACGGCGTCATTGAACTCGCGCCAGGTAACTCCTAGAACGGGATGTCATCGTCATCGTCATCGGCACCGGCCTGGGCGGGCTGGACGGAATGCGTGGCTGCCTCCGGTTCGATCCGGCTGGCGCTGGCGAACCGTGTGCTGCCCTTACTGATGTCTACGGTGCGGAATGCACCAGCCCATCCATATAGGTCCTGCAACAGGTGAAAATGGATGGCCCTCAGCGAGACAGTGAGGCATCATCGAAGTCTGGCTCGTACTCGTTGAGGCGAGCCTGGGTCAATGCGATCTCCGCAGTTTCCAACGCATCAGCGTGGCGGATGCTCAGCTTTGAGGCCAACGGAAATCAATGACTTATGCGCTCGCTACCCATTCTGCTACGTCCAACCCCTTTCGATCTGCCAGATTCAGCAATTTCAGTGAAGGGCCATTGCAATGCGCGCTGCGCCTGCTCCGGCATGAACCCACACTGCATGCCCCCTACCATCTGGCCGCCAACGCTCCACCTAAAACTGACTTGGAATGGCCAGCCCGCTCCCGCCCGTAACCCGCTTCGGCGCGCACGCCCCACTGCCGGCCAAAATAATGTAGCACGCTCAGCCCGATCTCCACTCCCTGCCTGGCGCCGGACACATTGGCGCGCGCCAGCGCTTCATCAACTGTTCCAGAGGTAGCACTGATTTGCAAAAAATTGGCATCATCCCCACCATAGTAATAGCGCAGCAATACGCGCTCGTTCGCGCCACGGGCTGCGGCGACGACGCGCTGATGGCGAACCTGAATGTAAAAGCGGCCAATGTACTTCGCCAATGCGACTGCAGCCAGACGGGCGGGAGCGCCGTCAAACCCCAGACTGTCCCCGCTGGCGGCCAGCTCCCATCCACTGCCCAAGGCTTGAGACAGCTCCGCCCGCCACGCCTTGCGCGGAAACAGAATTGCCTGTGGCGCTTGTTGGTAACGCAAGTTGACATAAGTGCCAGGACGCAGATCAGCGTAGGCATCCAGCGCGAAAGCGTGGTCGCTGAGGCCAAACCGTTGGGACCGTAATACCTCGACCGTGGCCGAGCCGCCCGGCAACTGGCGCCGCCACGACAGCACATCGTCCTGCCAGTCGCCACGCCCGGAATGATAGTTGGTGTGGGTTGATGCCATGCTCACCGACCATTTCTGGGGCGCTGACTGTGCCGTCAGGAAGGCATCGACCGACTGTGCCGGCGCGCCGTTCACGCGCGCCAGTTCGGCATCGATACGGGCTGCTGCCTCCTCTCCACTGGCGCGGTAGGCGCGCGCACGCGCAAGATAAGCATTGCCGTCAGCGCCGCGTAGTGCAAGCAAGTGCGAATAAGCCTTGATAGCCTCGACCGGTTGACCGACGCGCATCGCTAGCCCGCCCAATGCCAGCCACAGGTCGGCATAGTCAGGCGCCAATGCAACGGCCTTGCGCAAGTCGTGGTCCGCCGCTTCCCAGCGCCCCAGTGCGACATAGGCTTGTGCCCTGCCAAGCAAGACGTCAACATGATCAGGGTGTCGGACCAGCAAAGCCGTATAAGCCGCCGCCGCTGCCTCGCTCTGCCCGGACTGTGCCAGCGCCCGCGCTTGCCCATACGCCGCTCCATAAGAGTTGTGTGCGTCCGCCGCGCCGCTTTCGGGCTGCAGACCTGCCAACACGGCGCAAGGCGCCAGGCATGCTATCAGCATGGCAATTTGTTTCATCAGATTGCTCCGGTCAAGAGTTTCACACAGGCCCGCTCAGTGCTTGCCATGCCATTGGCCACTGCGTTTCATGGCCCCCCAACTGGCGCGGCGCCCCATACACCACTGAATCAACCCCAGCAAACGCCAGTAGGTGTTGATCTGGCGATAGCCAAAGTTTTCCAAGAAGACAGCCAAAACGAGCACGGCAAGATGGCGTGGCTTCGGATACAAGTGGAACGAAACCTCCTCAAGCAATAATGCCGAAGCCGACAAGAGAATGCCCAGGCCCAGCGCCAGCGACAAGAACGCAAGGCACGACAGCCAGGGCAGCGAACCGGTGACAGCCGCAACCAAGAGCAAGACGTAACCGGCCAGTTCAATGACAGGCCCTAACCACTCGAACACCAACATGAATGGAAAAGCCAGCCAGCCTGGAACGCCACCGCGCGCACAGAACATCAGCCCCAGATTGGCGAACAGGCTTTCGGACAGCCCGCGTTGCCAGCGCACGCGTTGGTTCTTCAGTGTGGCAAGGTCTTCCGGCGCCTCGGTCCAGCATACTGGATCGGGCACAAATACGATCCGATAGTCGCGCCGTGCCTGCCGCATGGTACGGTGTAGGCGCACGATCAATTCCATATCTTCGCCTATGGTATTGGTGCGGTAACCGCCTGCATCGACCACGGCATCCTTGCGAAACAAACCAAAGGCGCCGGAAATGATCAGCATGCCGTTGAAAGACGACCAGCCGAGCCTTCCGAACAAGAAAGCGCGCAGGTATTCGACGACCTGAAACAGCGGCAGCCAGGCACGCGGCAGGTTGACCTTTGTCAACAGGCCCTCGTCGACCGTGCACCCGTTGGCCACCCTCACTGTGCCGCCGGTAGCAATCACCAAGGGGTCATGCAAGAAGGGTTGGACCACGTGCTGCAGGCTATCGCGCTGCAGGATCGAATCGGCATCGACTGAACAAAACAAGGGAAAGCGCGCCGCATTAATGCCGGCATTAAGCGCATCGGCCTTGCCGCCGTTGTTCTTGTCGAGCACGCGCAAATTGGGGTAGCGCATGGACCGGTAGATGCCGCGCACCGGCGCACTCTCAAGTTGGACGCGGTAGGCCTCGGGAAACGGGATCAGACCAAACTGTTGCTGCAGCACGTCAAAGGTCGCGTCCGTTGAGCCGTCATTGATCACCACCACCTCAAACTCTGGATAGACCAGCTGCAGCATCGAGCGCACAGAACCGGCGATGGTCGCCTCTTCGTTATGAGCGGGAACCAGGATGCTAATCGGCAATTCAGTCCCGGAAAAGCCTTGGGTCAAGCTGTCGAGCATTTTTTGTTGCCGCAGGCGACGCAAGCTGATCATCGATATGGCATTGAGTGTGAAATAACACAAATTCAATATCAGAAAGTAGCCAAACATGAACCAAACGAAATACCGTGCCGCGGTATTCATGTGCGCTTCCCTTCGGCCATCACCTGGGCCAGCATGTCGCGCGCAAAACGGTCCGAGGCATTGCCGGCGAGCACGGCAAAATGAAGATGATCAAAAAATGGCAGTCCATGCAAAGCCTGCGCCGCTCGATAGCGCACCCACCAGTGGACATCGCTCAGTAAGCCAATCAAGCGCTGCTCGTCCCCCACCTCACCGATGCGGCCCAGCACCTTGGCCGCCTGCACCCGCACGCGCCAGTCCGCGTGGGCGAGCAGCGGCCGTACCAGTGCCAGCAGCAGCGGCATGTTGCAATTGCGCAAGGCAGCGACCACCACGGCGGGATCTTGCTCTGGCCCCAGCCAGTCCGCGAACGGTGCCGATGGCAACGGCAACCGCAGCGATTCAGCCAGCCGCAGCGCCCTCTGCAGTGGCGCCCCCTGGGCAGCACCGCAGGCCTGGGCCAGGAGTGCGCCAAAGTGGTCCCGGTGCGCGGCCATCAGGGCGGCGAACTTGGCAATCGGCCATTGCGCACGGGTGAGCATGAGTGGCAGCATCAGCGGCGCCGCGCGCGCCCCGTCGATTTGCACCAGCGCGCGCAGGCTGGCAAAAGAACGGCTGGCGTCGTCGTGATCGACACCGGACAGCAAGGCTGGCCAAGCACGTTGATCGCGCAAGTGTCCCAATGCGACAGTGGCCAGCATTTGGCGCGCCGGGTTGCCCTGCTCGAGCCATTCCAGCGCCATGTCCACGCACCCAAGTTGCTTAGCCGCCAGCTCCAATCCCGGCGATGCGCCGCGTACCGATTCCAGCAATTGCACCCACAGTCGCAGAAATAGCACCCGATCGCCCGCCGCCAAGGGCGGCAAGGGAACTGGAACATGCGCCGACAGGCAGGTCAGCAGCAATGGCCGCCATTTGCTCAAAAATACCTGTTCGCGCCGCACGGCAAGCACCAGCACCAGCCGCAGCAGCACAATCTGGAGCAACACCAGCCCGGTCAAGCCGAATGCCGCCAGCCCGCCCCACAGCGCCGCCCGCACCAAGGGATCGGCGGCCTCGATGGACATCACGCTACCTTTGCGCGCGTGCCACGGGGCACCGGTGCACACCTGGACACGAGGGCCTCATGCCCCCCCCTTGACACGCAGAAACCGCCGCAGCCGCGCCATCAGCTCATTGGGCTGAAACGGTTTGACAATGTAGTCATTGGCACCCGCATCAAGCGCGCGCACGATTTCGTGATCCTGCGACTTGGCCGAGAGCATGATAATCGGCACTTGCGCCCAGCCCTGGCGCGCGCGCATACGTTGGACCAGTTCAAAGCCATCCAAATAGGGCAACATCACGTCCAGCAAAACCATGCCAGGAACGTCCGTTGCTTCACCAATGGCCACCTCGAACGCCTTGCCATCAACAAAACACCGGGTGTAGTAACCTTCGCGCTCGAGCAAATGCACCAACACGTGGGTGATCAGTTCATCATCTTCCACCACAAAAACTGTCAAAGCACCTTGCGGCGTAGTGAATAAGCGATCTACTGGCATACAGGGGGGATGTGTTTGAGCATAAGCAATTGTAGTCCAATTATTGTTCTCTGTGGCAAGAGTCAATTGCCCGCCGCTGCGGCTGCCAACACCCGCTGGGCCGTGTCAAAGTCCAGTCCATCCATGGCGCTATCGAGTTCAGCAAACTGTGCGTCGGAAAGCTGGCCGCGCAGCGCCGTGCGTAACTGGCTATAGACGTCGCCGGCTCGCATATCCCGTGTTTCAAGCAATTGCTGCAACGCTTGCAACTGGGGCAGCGCCAATGCCGATGCAGGGAAAACCGCTTCTGTCAGGGCGGCCGCCACCGCATTGGCCACTGCCGCCATCTCCTGTTCGGCCCGTAATAACAAGGCATCGACGTGCGCCGCATCTTGCCCTCCGGCAGTTATTGCCCGTTCGGCAGCACTGGCCGCATGCACAAAACGGCGCGCCCCGAGCGAGCCGACAGCGCCGCGCAGCGTGTGAAAAATGTGGGCCGCCTCCCGATGCCGTCCGCCCTGCCAGTGCTGGCGCGCGGCCGCCATCTGGGGCGCCGCCTGTGCGACCGTCTGGCGGATCAGCCGGATGGTCGTTTCAGCCACTTGCGGCTTCCCCGCCGCGATGCTCAGCAGCGGCTTCAGGTCGATCAGCGCGTCGTCCACCGGCGCCGTCGCCACGTTCGGGCGCAGGCCCGCTCGCGCCAGTGGCAAATGGCGTCTCAGCGCCGCGAACAATTGGTCAACGTCAATCGGCTTGGCCACCAAATCGCCCATGCCGGCCACCGCGCACTGGATCCGCTCCGTGTCGAGCACCCCAGCCGTCATGGCGAGCACGGGCAACTTCAGTCCCAGCTCAGTGCGGATCAAGCGGGTCGCCGTATACCCATCCATGACCGGCATTTGCACATCCATCAGCACCAGGTCGTAACGCTCCGGATCTTGGCGCAACATGTCGAGCGCCTGCTGTCCGTCCTCGGCCACGTCAACCCGCGCCCCGCCCTGTTCGAGAATATTTTTAGCCACCACCTGGTTCAGGCGATTATCTTCCACTAACAACAGGCAGGCATCGATGCGCGCGCTGGCAGCTTGCACAAAAGGCTGGCCACATCGCGCAGCACCGAATACCACTTGCTCAATGGCAGCAAAAAGGCTAGCCGAGGTAACCGGCTTGGTGAGCAAAGCGTCCGCGCCGCACAAAGCTGAACCAGCGGCCAGCTGGCCGCGGCCAAAGGCACTCACCATGACGATGGCCGGCAACGCCTCTGGCGCCACCATGGCACGCAAATCCTGCAGCATGGACTGGCCGCTGCGTTCGAGCACATTCCAATCTAACAAGACCAAGTCATAGCGCTCGCCTGCCGCCATGGTGTCGCGCATGGCCTGCACGGCATCGGTGGCACACGCGCAGCAATCGACCTGCCATTGAGGCGACTCCATGCTCTGCTGCAGATAATGGCGCCCTGTATCGCTCTCATAAATGAGCAACAGTTTCAAGTGCTCATGTGCGTGCGCCGCGCCGTCTGCCGCCTCATTACCGGCGCGGGCCAGCGTGAGGGTGAAGGCAAATTCACTGCCCGCACCGGGTGTGCTGCGCACGTCGATGGCAGAGCCCATCAAAGCGACCAGATGGCGCGAAATCGACAGCCCCAGCCCGGTACCACCAAAGCGCCGGGTTACTGACGAATCGGCCTGTGAAAAGGCGTCGAACATGCGCGCCAGATGTGCCGCATCCATCCCGATACCGGTATCGCGCACGACAAAGCGCAGCGTTGTGTTGTCTTCGTCGCGAGCGAGGCAATGCACCTGCAGCGACACCTCGCCGCGCGCCGTGAATTTGATCGCATTGCCGGTCAAGTTCACCAGCACTTGCTGCAGGCGCAGGGCATCGCCCACCATGGTCGGCGGCACCCCGGCATCGACCCCGATGACCAGTTCCAGGTCTTTTTCACCGGCATTGACGCCCATGATCGTCGCCAGCGCATCCAAGACATCAGCCAGCCTGAACGGTGCTGGCGCCAGATCCATCTTGCCTGCCTCGATCTTGGACAGGTCGAGCACATCATTGATGATGCCAAGCAGCGACTTGCCCGAGATGCGTATCATGTCCAGATAGCGCCTTTGCTCGTCGGTCAGCATGGTCGTGCCGAGCAAGTGCGCCATGCCCAGCACGGCATTCATCGGGGTGCGGATCTCATGGCTCATATTGGCCAGGAATTCCCCCTTGGCCAGGCTGGCCCGCTCGGCATCGCGTTTCGCCTCTTCCAGCATCTGTTGTTTTTGGCGAAGTTCGGTGATATCGCGCGCAATCGTCGAGGCACCAATAATATGTCCCGCGCCGTCCTTGATGGGCGACACCGTCACCGACACCGGCACCGCCACCCCATCCTTGCGCAGGCGCCATGTTTCGAAAGGATCGACCCGGTCACCGGCGCGGATGCGTGCCAGGATGCCCTGCTCCTCGTCCGCAAGGGCAGGCGGCAGCAGCAGCGCCGCGGGACGTCCCAGCACGTCCGATTCGGCATAACCGAACATCGCCCGCGCAGCCGGGTTCCAGCTGGTGATGATGCCATCGAGGGTCTTGCTCAGCACCGCATCGCTCGATGACGCAATGATGGCCGCGAACTGCCCCTGAATGGCTTCAATCTGCTTGCGTTCGGTCAGGTCGCGCACGATGCCGGTAAAGTGCAAGGCATCATTGAGCAACATCGGGCTAAAGCCCAATTCAGCCGGGAACAGGGATCCGTCCTTGCGCCGCGCATAGGCTTCGCTGCCATTGCCGCTGATGGAGTCGATCAGCGCCTGTTCGGCCGCCAGGCCATCCGGCCCACAATCCTCGCGGTTGGGCAACAAGACGCTGATATGGCGCCCGATCAATTCGTCGGCCTGATAGCCGAACACGCGCAGGGCAGCGCCATTGATGGTCTCGATGACGCCCGCCTCGTTGGTCGTGACGATGCCGTCGATGACGTTGTCAAAAATAGCGCGCAAACGGGCCGCGCCATCGGTCGCCTCGCCGATGGCCCGTTCCAGCGTCGTGGTATTGAGCTCGACATCGATCATCGCCCCCAAATCGGCCAGCGCGGCGCGTTCTTGCGTGTTGAAGCGGCGCGGCTTGCGATCGATCAGGCACAAGGTGCCGACCGGGTAACCGTTCGGCCCATGCACGGGCACACCCGCATAAAACCGGATGTGCGGGGCCCCGGTCACCAGCCGGTTGTCGGCAAAGCGCACGTCAGCCGCGGCGTCTTCCACCACCAGCGCGCCGGTGCCGAGGATGGCGTGTCCGCAAAACGAGATATTGCGGGCGGTCTCGGTGGCCGCCAAGCCCTGATTGGACTTGAACCACTGGCGCTCGCTGTCCACCAGCGACACCAGCACGAAGTCTACCCCGAACAACTGGCGCGCAATGCGGGTGACGCGGTCGAAACGTTCTTCCGGGGCGGTGTCGAGCACGCATAGCTGATGCAATGCTGCCACGCGTTCAGCCTCGTCAGACGGGATCGCAGGTTCTTGCATCATCGCTCCTGGCGCTGGCGTCGCAGGGACAGCCGGGATTGGCCGCCGCGCATCAAAATGGGGAGAGCACCATTGCCTCTTTGAAATAGATTATACTCAGGATAAGAGGTGTGTGCGCACATGCAACGCCCGACCTGCCTCCCAATGAGAAACAGCGCGCATTGACATGGTTCCCACGATGACATCACTTAAATGGAAGTTACTGGGGCTGGCCGCTGTGCTGCTC
>JBAQKU010000331.1:0-9693 GCA_049301315.1 Telluria sp. | reverse complement strand
CGGTCAACTCGATGGCCGGCAACCTGACATCGCAGGTGCGCAACATCGCCGAGGTGACCACCGCTGTGGCCAACGGCGACTTGTCCAAGAAGATCACGGTGGACGTCAAGGGCGAGATCCTGGAACTGAAAAACACCATCAACGTGATGGTGGACCAATTGAACTCGTTCGCCTCCGAGGTCACGCGCGTGGCGCGCGAAGTCGGCACCGAGGGCAAGCTGGGCGGCCAGGCGAACGTGCCGGGCGTCGCCGGCACCTGGAAAGACCTGACCGACGGCGTGAACTCGATGGCCGGCAACCTCACCGGCCAGGTGCGCAACATCGCCGACGTGACGACCGCGGTGGCCAACGGCGACCTGTCGAAAAAGATCACGGTGGACGTCAAGGGCGAGATTCTCGAGCTGAAAAACACGATTAACGTGATGGTCGACCAGTTGTCCTCGTTCGCCTCGGAAGTGACGCGCGTGGCGCGCGAGGTCGGCACCGAGGGCAAGCTGGGCGGCCAGGCCTACGTGCCGGGCGTGGGCGGCACCTGGAAGGACCTGACCGACAACGTGAACTTCATGGCCTCGAACCTGACCGGCCAGGTGCGTAACATCGCGGCGGTGACCACCGCCGTGGCGCGCGGCGACCTGTCCAAGAAGATCACGGTGGACGTGAAGGGCGAGATCCTGGAACTGAAGGACACCATCAACGTGATGGTGGACCAGTTGTCCTCGTTCGCATCCGAAGTGACGCGGGTGGCGCGCGAGGTCGGTACCGAAGGCAAGCTGGGCGGCCAGGCGAACGTGTCCGGCGTGGCGGGCACCTGGAAAGACCTGACCGAGAACGTGAACCAGCTGGCGGCCAACCTGACCAACCAGGTGCGCGCGATCGCGGAAGTGGCAACCGCGGTCACGCGCGGCGACCTGTCGCGCTCGATCCAGGTCGAAGCGCGCGGCGAGGTGTCCTACCTCAAGGACAACATCAACGAGATGATCCGCAACCTGAAGGAAACGACCCAGAAGAACGCGCAGCAGGACTGGCTCAAGACCAACCTGGCGCGCTTTACGCGCCTGCTGCAGGGCCAGCGCGACCTGCAGGCGGTCACCAAGCTGATCCTGTCCGAGCTGGCGCCGCTGGTGTCGGCCCACCACGGCATGTTCTACATGATGGACTCGAAGGAAATGGATGCGCGCCTGCGCATGATCGCCAGCTACGGCTACCGTTCCAGCCGCAAGCTGGCCACTTCGTTCCTGCCCGGCGAAGGCCTGGTCGGACAGTGCGCGCTCGAGAAGAACCGCATCTGGCTGACCGACGTGCCGCGCGATTACATCCAGGTCTCGTCCGGACTGGGCGCGGCGCCGCCGACCAACATCGTGGTGCTGCCGATCCTGTTCGAGCAGCAGGTCAAGGCGGTCATCGAGATCGCCTCGCTCGACCGCTTTACCGAGACCCACCTGTCGTTCCTCGACCAGCTGATGGAATCGATCGGCGTGGTGCTCAACACGATCGAGGCGAACAGCCGTACCGAATCGCTGCTGACCCAGTCGCAGTCGCTGGCGCAGGAGCTGCAGCAGACCAACCAGGAGCTGGCGGAAAAAGCGCGCCTGCTCTCGGAGCAGAACATCGAGGTCGAACGCAAGAACCGCGAGGTCGAGCAGGCCAAGCTGGCGCTGGAAGAAAAGGCGACCCAGCTGGCGCTGTCGTCGAAATACAAATCCGAGTTCCTGGCCAATATGTCGCACGAGCTGCGCACGCCGCTTAACTCGCTGCTGATCCTGGCGCAGCAGCTGGGCGACAACCCGGAGGGCAACCTGTCGGGCAGGCAGGTCGAATTCGCCAAGACCATCCACGGCTCAGGCTCGGACCTGCTGACGCTGATCAACGACATTCTCGACCTGTCCAAGATCGAGTCCGGCACGGTCACGCTGGACGTGTCGGAGTACCGCTTCTCGAACCTGCGCAACTATGTGGACCGCACCTTCCGCCACATGGCCGAAGCCAAGCACCTCGCGTTCACGGTGGAACTGGCCGACACGCTGCCGACCGCGCTCATGACCGACACCACGCGCCTGCAGCAGGTGCTCAAGAACCTGCTCTCGAACGCGTTCAAGTTCACCAGCCACGGCCAGGTGGCGCTCGAAATCGGCCTGGTGACAAGCGGCTGGACCAGCGACCACCCGAACCTGGTGCATGCCGACGCGGTGCTCGCGTTCTCGGTCAGGGATACCGGCGTCGGTATCGCGGCCGACAAGCTGCAGCTGATCTTCGAGGCGTTCCAGCAGGCCGACGGCTCGACCGCGCGCAAATACGGCGGCACCGGCCTGGGCCTGTCGATTTCGCGCGAACTGGCGCGCCTTCTGGGCGGCGAGATCCGGGTCGAATCGGTGGTCGGCGGCGGCAGTACCTTTACCCTGTTCCTGCCGTATAACCGCGCCGGCTTCATCAACTACGACCAGACGCGCCAGCAGCAGGTACGCCTGCCGGCTCCACCGTCCCAGGTGGTGTACGCCGGCTCGCAGCAGTACGCCAGCGAGGCCGCGCCGGGCGATGGCGGCGGCGCGACCCCGCAATTGATCGAATACGGCTCCATGCTCGACGACCGCGGCCTGATCGCGCCGGGCGACCCGTCGGTGCTGATCATCGAGGACGACGAGCGCTTCGCCAAGATCGTGCTCGAATTCGCGCGCGAGAAGAACTTCAAGGCGATCGTCACGCACCATGGCGATTCGGCGCTGTCGCTGGCACGCGACTACCTGCCCTCGGCCATCCTGCTCGACCTGGACCTGCCCGACATCGACGGCTTCACGGTGCTCGACCGCCTCAAGCGCGACCCGAGCACGCGCCACATTCCGGTGCACGTGATGTCGAGCCTGCGCGAGCGCGAGCGCGCGCTGCGCCAGGGCGCGATCTCGTACATCAACAAGCCGGTCGGGCGCGAAGCGTTGCAGGAGGAATTCACGCGCATCCAGAAGTTCCTGCTCGGCGGCAAGCGCAGCCTGCTGGTGGTCGACGACGAGAAGATGCAACGCGAGTCGATCGTGGCCCTGATCGGCGACGCCGACCTGCGCATCGTGGCAGTCGAGACCGGAGCCGCCGCGCTCGAAGCGCTGCGCAGTTCGCACTTCGACTGCATGGTGCTGGACCTGACCTTGCCCGACGTGAGCGGCTTCGAGCTGCTCGACGTGATCGGAAAGGAAAGCACCCTGCGCGACCTGCCGATCGTGATCTATACCGCCAAGGATCTCACCCGCAAGGAAGTGACGAAACTGAAGCGCTACGCCAAGACCATCGTGATCAAGGACGCACGTTCGCCCGAACGCCTGCTCGACGAGACCGCGCTGTTCCTGCACCGTTCGCACGCCAGCCTGCCCGAGCTGCAGCGCCGCATGCTGGAGGAAATCCACGCCGCCGACGGCGGCCTGGCGGGGCGCAAGGTGCTCATCGTCGACGACGACCTGCGCAACATTTTCGCGCTCAGCTCCCTGCTCGAACGCCAGCAAATGCAGGTCTCGTTCGCCGAAAACGGGCGTGACGGCATCGAGGTGCTGGAAAAAGACCCAAGCATCGAGATCGTCCTGATGGACATCATGATGCCGGAGATGGACGGCTACGACACCATGCGCGCGATCCGGCGCATCCCCAAGTTCAAGTCGCTGCCGATCATCACCCTGACCGCGAAAGCGATGAAGGGCGACCGCGACAAGTGCATCGCCGCCGGCGCTTCCGACTACATCACCAAACCGGTCGATGTGGCGCAGCTGCTGTCGCTGATGCGGGTGTGGCTGCATTGACCGGCCTGCCGATGGTCGATACCGCGCTGGCCACCGAGGAACTGGAGACCGACCTCCTGCTCGAGGCCCTGCTGCAGCGCTACGGGTACGATTTCCGCAGCTACGACCGGCCCGCCCTCAAGCGCAAGCTGCAAGCGGCGATGCAGGGCCACGCGCTGGCCACCATCTCGGCGCTGCAGGACCGGGTGCTGCACGATCCGGCCATCGGGGCCGCGCTGCTGCGTGCGCTCAGCGTGCAGCCCGCGTCCCTGTTCGACGATCCGCCGGCGGCGCGCCAGCTGCGCATCGTGCTGGCGCCTTGCCTGCGCGCCTCGGCCGTGCCGAAGGTATGGCTGGCCGAATGCGCCGGCGCCGAGGAAGCCTGGTCGCTTGCGATCCTGCTGGCCGAAGAACACCTGCACATGCGCACCGAAATCTTCGCCACCGTCGCCAACGAGGAACTGCTGGCCGAAGCGGGCGAGGCCGGCTTTCCGGTCGAGCGCATGGCCGCCTACCAGGAGAACTACCTCAAGAGCGGCGGGATCGGCCAGCTGGCGGACTACTTCGAGATCGAGGCCGGGCGCGCGGTGCTGCTGCCGCACCTGCGCCGGCGCATCACCTGGGCCCAGTACAACCTGGTCACGGACGCCTCGTTCAACGAATTCCAGATGATTATCTGCCGGCGCGCCCTGCCCGACTTCGGCCCGCCCCTGCGCCACCGGGTGCTCAAGCTGTTCCACGAGAGCCTGTCGCTGTTCGGCGTGCTCGGGCTCGACCGCGAGATCGAGGACAGCGACGTGTACAAGTCCAGCTACCAGCCGGTGTTTGCGCGCCAGCCGTGGTACAAGCGCATCTCGTAGCCGCTCAGCGCGACTGGCCGGTCTCCAGGATCGAGCGCACGCGCCCGGCGTATTGATCGGCCTCCGCGTCGGGGTCCGCGGCAAGGTCCCTGGAAGACGGCGGCATCAGCAGGCCTTTTTGGGCCGCGGGCCGCGCGCCGATAAGGTCGATCCAGCGCTGCAGGTGCGGCAGGTCGTCGATGTTTACGCCCGACCACTTGTGGGTGCGCACCCACGCCCAGTTGGCGATGTCGGCGATCGAATAGTCGCCGGCCAGATATTGATGGTCCTTGAGGCGGCCGTCCAGCACGCGCAACAGGCGGTGGCTCTCGCCCTGGTAGCGGTCGATGGCGGGCTGGATTTTTTCGGGAAAATAGCGGTAGAACACGTTTGCCTGTCCCATCATCGGACCGACGCCGCCCATCTGGAACATCAGCCACTGCAACACCTGCGAACGTCCCTTCAGGTCCGGCGGCATCAGCCGGCCGGTTTTCTCGGCCAGGTAGATCAGGATCGCGCCCGACTCGAATACGGCGAAATTGTCTTGCTCGCGATCAACGATGGCCGGGATGCGTCCGTTCGGATTAATCGCGAGGAACCACGGCTCCTTCTGCTGGTTCTCGGTCAGGTCGAGCGTATGGAGCGTGTAGGGCAGCGCCAGTTCTTCGAGCGCAATCGATATCTTGTGTCCGTTTGGCGTCGCCGCCGAATAAAGGTCGATCATTCGCGTCCTCTCTTGTCGAATTGGCCAATGATAGCGTCATTCGCGGCGCGCTGCAGGCGTGGCAGACTGCGTTCGCGTTTGACACGACCACGCTTTCGCTTTAGATTGCGGACACAGTATATTCTTGCCAAGGATCCCCGATGCATCGCCGCCTGATTTGCGCAGCAATACTCGCCCTGGCCGGCCTGTGCGCCTCCCCCGCCGCGCTCGCCGCCGTCCCGCTCGCGAAGGCCACGACCCAGTTGCCGCGCAGCGTCAGTCCGATGCATTACGATATCTCGATCACGCCGGACGCCCAGGCCTCCGGCTTCACGGCCAAGGCCGCCATCACGCTCACGGTGCACGAAGCGACCTCCTCGATCACGCTCAACGCGACCGATCTCAAGTTCAGCAGCGCGGTCCTGACCCCGGCCGCAGGCGCGGCCAAGCCCTTGCCGGCCGCGGTCAGCGTCGATGGAGCGGCGCAAAGCGCCACCTTCAGCTTCGCCCAGCCGCTCGCGCGCGGGCGCTACACTCTCGCGCTCGAGTACAGCGGCGTGATCGGCACCCAGGCAGTCGGACTGTTCTCGCTCGACTACGACACCCCCGACGGAAAGCGGCGCGCGCTCTACACCCAGTTCGAGAACTCGGATGCGCGCCGCATGATCCCGGCGTGGGACGAGCCAGCCTACAAGGCTACGTTCTCGCTGCAGGCGGTGGTGCCGGCCGGCCAGAGCGCCGTCAGCAACATGCCGATTGCAAAAAGAACCGAGCTGCCCGATGGCCGCGCGCTGGTCACCTTCGCGCGCACGCCCCGCATGTCGACCTACCTGCTGTTCTTCGCGCTGGGCGAATTCGAGCGCGCGGCCGCCACCGTCGACGGCACCGAGCTGGGCGTGGTGGCGCGCAAGGGCAGCACCGGACAGGCCGCCTTCGCGCTCGACGCATCGAAGGCGATCCTGCGCGAGTACAACGATTATTTCGGGGTGCGCTACCCCTTGCCCAAGCTCGACAACGTCGCCGCCCCCGGGCGCAGCCAGTTCTTCGGCGCGATGGAAAACTGGGGCGCCATCTTCACGTTCGAATATGCGCTGCTGCTCGATCCGGCCATGTCGACCCAGGCCGACAAGCAGCGCGTGTTCGCCATCACCGCCCACGAAATGGCGCACCAGTGGTTCGGCAACCTGGTGACCATGCAGTGGTGGGACGACCTCTGGCTCAACGAGGGCTTCGCCTCGTGGATGGAAAGCCGCACCACGGCGCGCCTGCATCCCGAATGGAACACCGCGCTCGACGCCGTGAACGTGCGCGAACAGGCCATGATGCGCGATTCGCTCGCGAGCACCCACCCGGTGGTGCAGCACGTCGAGACGGTGGAACAGGCCAGCCAGGCGTTCGACAGCATCACCTATCAAAAAGGCGAATCGGTCATACGCATGCTTGAAGGCTATGTCGGCTCGACTGCATGGCGCCAGGGCGTGCGCGCCTACATGCGGGCCCATGCCTATGGCAACACGGTATCGGACGACCTGTGGCGCAAGATCGACAAGGCAGCCGTCAGGCAACCGATTACCGCGATCGCGCACGACTTCACCTTGCAGAGCGGGGTGCCGATGATCCGCGTCGAGGACGCGCTGTGCAAGAACGGCAGCACCGTCGTGACGCTGAGCCAGGGAGAATTCAGCCGCGACCGGCCCGACAAGAAACCGCTGGCATGGCGCGTCCCCGTGATCGCCCAGATCGCCGGCGCCACGCGGCAGGCGCGCACCCTGGTTGCCGGCGGCAAGGCCAGCGTCACCGTGCCGGGCTGCGGCGCGGTGGTCGTCAATGCGGGCCAGAGCGGCTACTACCGCACCCTGTATGCACCCAAGAATTTCGCGCCGCTGGCGGCCGGCTTCGGCAAGCTGGCGCCGATCGACCAGATGGGCATCCTGGCCGACACCTGGTCGCTCGGCCTGGCCGGGCTGCAGCCCGGTTCCGACTTCCTTGACCTGGCCGTGGCGACGCCGCTGTCGGCCGATCCGCAGGTATGGGGCAAGCTGGCCGAGGTTTTCGACAGCATCAACGGCCTGTACGCGACCGATCGGACGCGCCAGAAGGTCTTTGCCGGCTTTGCCATCGGACGGCTGGCGCCGGTGATGGCGCAAGTGGGCTGGCATCCACGCGCCGGCGAGCCCGACACGGTGGCCAACCTGCGCGAGCAACTGATCGGCGCACTGAGCAGCCTTGGCGACACCACCACCATCGCCGAGGCGCGCCGGCGCTACGCGGCACAGGCGAGCGACCCGGACGCCGTACCCGGTCCGCTGCGCAAGGCCATCCTGGGCGTGGTCGCGCGCCATGCCGACGGCGCCACCTGGGACGCATTGCACGCCGCCGCACTGGCCGAGAAGTCGCCGATGGTCAAGGACCACCTGTACCACCTGCTGGCCTCGCCGCTGGAACCCGCGCTGGCCCAGCGCGCGCTCGCGCTCGCGCTCACCGACGAGCCAGGCGCGACCAACAGCGCCGCCATGCTGGCACGCGTGGCCGACGCGCATCCCGACCTCGCCTACGACTTCGCCGTTGCCAACCTCGGCAAGGTGAACGAGCGGGTCGATGCCACCTCGCGCAGCCGCTACTTCCCGCGCCTGGCGAGCCACTCGGGCGATCCGGCGATGGTCGGCAAGCTCAATGCCTACGCCGACGCCAACCTCGCGCAGGGATCGCGGCGCGAAGTCGAGACCGTCATTTCCGACATCCGGTTCCGGATCAAGGCGCGCGCCGAAAGGCTCGCCGCGATCGACGCATGGCTGGCGCGCACCCAGCGCTGACATATGAGGCGCCTGCTGCCGCTGCTGGTACTACTGGCCGGATGCGCGGCGGCTCCGGTGCAGCAGCGGCCGGGCGCGGCGGGACCCGAGGTATACGAGCCCTGGTACCGGCAGGCCGCGGCGGCCGGCAAAAAAGTCTACGCGATCGACGCCGCGCAATCGCTCATTGCGATCACGGTAAGGCGCGCCGGCCCGCTGTCGCGGCTGGGGCACGACCATGTCGTTGCCAGCCGCACGCTGGCCGGCTTTGCCGCCCCCGAGCAGGGACGCGCCGATGTTTACTTCCGGCTCGACCAGCTGACGGTCGACGAACCGCAACTGCGGCGCGAGGCCGGGCTCGACAGCACGCCGTCGGCGGCGGCCATCGAGGGCACGCGCAACAACATGCTCGGCACCGTGCTGGAGGCGCCGCGCTTTCCGCTGGTGGTAATGCACGCGCGCCGGGTGGAAGGCATGGACAAGTCGCTGCGCCTGACGATCACGCTGCACGGCGTGACGCGCACGCTCGATGTGCCGGCAAGGCTGGAAACGAACAATCAATACATCGCCGCCAGCGGCACGCTGCAGCTGCGCCAGACCGATTTCGGCATCACGCCGCTGTCGGTGATGGCCGGCGCGCTGTCGGTGCAAGACCAGCTGGACCTGCGTTTTCGCATCGTGGCGCGCCCGGTTCCGTAACGGTCGGCGCGCCGGCTCAGGCGCTTGCGGCGCGTCCCGCGTCGCGGCTGGCGGCAAGCCACGCATCGAGTATTTCCGCGCTGCCGGCCGGCAGGTGCAGGCCGAGCTTGGAGCGGCGCCACAGGATGTCGTCCGCGCTCACCGCCCACTCGTGCTTGATCAGGTATTGAACCTCCACCCGATATAGCTCCGGCACGATCTCGCCCCCCATATCGGCCATGCCCTTGCACTGCGCCAGCATGGTGTCGATGCGGGTGCCGTAGGCGCGCGCATAACGCGCAAGCAGCGCTGCCGGAAGCCATGCGTAGCGCAGCTGCAGCGCCGCCACCCACTGCTCGAATTCGAGCACGCCCCGATTCGAGGGCCGCTCGCCGAACAGGTCGCCCCCGGGCAGGCAGGCGTCGCCGGTCCAGCCGGCAGCCGGCTTGCCCAGCAAGGGCGCGATCCAGTCGACGGCTTGCTCGGCCAGCTTGCGAAACGTGGTGATCTTGCCGCCCAGGACAGTGAGCAGCGGCGCGCCTTCGGTGTCGTGCTCGAGCCGGAAGTCGCGCGTGGCGGCCGCCGCATTGCCCGCCGCATCTTCCACCAGCGGGCGCACCCCCGAGTAGTTCCACACCACGTCGCGTGGCCCGATCTGCCTGGCGAAATAGCGGTTCGAGAGCCGGCACAGGTAATCGATCTCCTCGGCGTCGATCGCGACCCGGTCGAGATCGCCCTGGAAATCAAGGTCGGTGGTGCCGATCAGCGTGAAATCGCGTTCGTAGGGAATCGCAAACACGATGCGCCCGTCAGGGTGCTGGAAAATGTAGGCATACGGGTGCTCGAACAGGCGCCTGACGACGATATGGCTGCCCTTGACCAGGCGCAGCGGCGCGCTCGCCGCCGCACCCAGGAAGCGCTCGGCC
>JBAQKU010000330.1:0-1840 GCA_049301315.1 Telluria sp. | reverse complement strand
GGCCTCGATTGGCCGCGCCCCCGCCCTTCAGTACCCGTCTTTTGCGTTTGACCCTGCGTTTTCAGCCGTTCATCGGTTTGCCCGCGCGCCGTGGCGCTGTTTCCCCTATTCTGGATGCCGGTTCAATCCAACCCATCCGCAGGACGCCATGAAAACAATCATCCAGCAAACCACGCTCGCCGCCGTTCTCAGCTTCGGCCTTATAGCCGGCAACACCAGTTCCGCCGGCGACGACGCTGCGCAGACGGTCACCGAACAGCGCCAGAGCGGCGCCTTCCGGGCCATCGAATTGTCCGGTCCCTACCACGTCGTGATCGTGGCGCAGGGCCGCAACTCGGTCGAGCTGTCTGGCCAGCGCGAGCAGCTGGCCCGCGTCGAGACCGTCGTCAGCGGCGGCACCCTGATCGTGCGCCCGGTATCGCGCACCAGCTTCTTTTTCGGCTTCGGCAAACAACCCGAGGCGCCCCGCGTGCAGATCTCGGCCGAGGCGCTCGACAGCCTGAAGCTGTCGGGCAGCGGCGATGTGGAACTGGAGCAGGTCAGCGGCGAGCGCTTCAAGCTCAGCCTGGACGGCCCTGGCGACCTGCGCGGTACGGGAACGGTGCGTGAACTGATCGTTTCCAGCCGCGGCAGCGGCGACCTCGACCTGCACCGGATGAGGGCGACCAAGGTCGACCTGACCATGTCGGGGCCGGGCCAGGTCAATTTGTCCGGCATCAGCGGCGAGCTCAATGCGGACGTGAGCGGCTCGGGCGACCTGGAAGCCGATGCGCTGAACGTGGCGAAGGTCAGCGCCCAGGTGCGCGGCCCCGGCAACGTCAAGTTGAGTGGCGTCAGCCGCGACCTGCGCGTCGAGGTGAGCGGTTCGGGCGACTTCAATGCCTGCGCCCTGGCCGTGGAAAGCGCCAGCGTGCTGTTGCGCGGACCCGGCAACGGCTGCCTGGCCGGGAACATCCGTCACTTCGACGGCCAGGTCCACGGTTCGGGCGACCTGTCGGTGAGCGGCCTGCAGGCGCAGGAAGTCAGGCTCGCCATGAGTGGTCCCGGCGACGTCAAGCTGGCCGGAACCACTGCAGTCCTGAATGCGCGCCTGAGCGGATCGGGCGACCTGAAAGCGGGCCAGCTGAACGTGGGCAATGCGACCGTGCGCAGCCAGGGACCGGCCGATGTGCGGCTCGCCACCGTGTCCGATACGCTCGACGCGGAACTGCGCGGCTCGGGCGAAATGACCGCCTCCATCACCGGCAGGCGCCTGGTGCTCAAGATGACCGGCCCGGCCGGCGTGCAGATCGACGGCAGCGTCGACACGGTGCGCGCGCAGTTGACCGGCTCCGGCAGCCTTGACGGGCGAAGGCTGATGGCCGGGCATGCCGATATCGTGGTCAGCAGCAGCGGCAATGCTGTCGTCGGTGTCAGGTCGGCGGACGAGGTGTCGGCGGCGCGGCTGGAAAAATCGGGCCTGTTGACGGTCGACCGCGACGGGACGCGCCTGCTGCGCCAATAGCATTACGGAGCGCGCAAATTGGCACTACGCCGTCTTCCCGGCGATGCCTGGCAGCAAGGTAAAACATCGTGTATAAACAATGACTTGCGCGAATTTACCGGAAGCGCCGGGCAACCATGCTGCGCGCTTTCTAATACCAATTAAATACCTGTTGACAAGCCCGGTGGGCAAACCTATAGTGCCCTGAATTCACCGGGAGCACACTTGATCGAATATCTTATCGGCGTCGATGGTGGCGGAACCGGTACCCGGGTGCGCCTTGCGCGCGCCGACGGTACGGAACTCGCCCAAGGCAGCGGCGGGCCGTCAGGCCTCGCACACGGCATCGGCAACGCC
>JBAQKU010000329.1:0-2094 GCA_049301315.1 Telluria sp. | reverse complement strand
GCGTGAATCAGCCACGCTGCCGGAGTCGCTGCGCGTCCTGATACGATACGCTGGTTCATGGCTGATGAGCGGTTTGACAAAAAACTGGAGTCTTCGCGGGAAGTCGGGTTCGCCAATGGCGAAGACGACGGCGTTGAAAGTACCTGAGCAGACTCTGTCACCCCTTTCGCGACAGCCTCGGAGGCGGGAACTCATGCACTGCATGACTTCCCCCTAATTTCGCCGCGTCACAGCAGCTAAATGGGATTCCCGCCTGCGCGGGAATGACGGGGTTAACGCGGGAATGACGGGGTTAACGCGGGAATGACGGTTAACGCGGGAATGTTCGGCCGTGCGCTAATTATGCGCTGGTGCCGTAGTAGCTATGCACCTGGCTGGCCCATTCCTGGTTTGCCATGTCCGGCCAGTTGTCGGCGTTGAAGCCGGGGGCGTTGTCGATGCGCTCCTTGTCCATATTCATGGTGAAGCGCTTGTTCTCGGTATCGAGCGTGAGTGCTCGCCACGGCACCGCAAACAGCCTCTCACCGATGCTGAACACGCCGCCGCTCGACATCACCGCATACGCAATATGTCCTGTACGCATGTCCAACATGATTTCCTTGATTTCACCGAGGTGCTCGTTTTCCACGTTGTGCACGTGATTGCCAATCAAGGTATCGGCACCCATCAGTTCCGGGCCGGGGCCCTTGTGGCCGTTATCGATATACATGCCATAGGTATCGCGTTCTTCGTAAGACATTGTTGACCTCCTGTGAAAAAAACCAGCTTAAGCGCCGAGACCGCCTGAGTCTGTTCGCTGACACACGCAAGCTCATGCGCGCGCTTTTTCCGGCGCATACAGCAAGCCCTTGCGCATCAGAAGTTTTTCTATTTCGACGCAGAAGAACACGATGGTCGACAGCAGCAGGCAAAAGAGCAGTTCCCGCGCGTTCAAGGGCGCGGTGTTGAAGATGGGGTTTAGCAGCGGCACGTAGATGGTCGCCATCTGCAGCGCGAACGTGAGCACGACCGCGCCCAGCAGCGTGAGATTGGAGAACAGCCCCTGATGAAACAGCGACGCGCGCTCGGAACGGATCGCCAGCACATGGCCCATCTGCGACAGCGTGAGCACCGTAAACACCATGGTTTGCCAGTGCTGCGACCCCACATGGATGGCCCAGGCCTGCGCAAACAGCGACACCGCGGCCGTCACCAGTCCGATCCAGACGATGTGCTGCCACATGCCGTGCGCGAAGAGGCTCTCGGACGGCGCGCGCGGCGGGCGCTGCATCACGCCTTCCTCCTCCGGCTCGGCCGCCAGCGCCAGTCCCGGCAGGCCGTCCGTCATCAGGTTCACCCACAGGATGTGGATCGGCAGCAGCGGAATCGGCAGTCCGAGGAAGGGCGCCAGCAGGATCACCCAGATCTCGGCCGAGTTGCCGGTCATCGCGTAGCGGATGAACTTGCGGATATTGTCGAAGATGCGCCGGCCTTCGCGCACCGCACCGACGATGGTGGCGAAGTTGTCGTCGAGCAGCACCAAGC
This sequence comes from Telluria sp., assembly GCA_049301315.1. Taxonomy (GTDB): domain Bacteria; phylum Pseudomonadota; class Gammaproteobacteria; order Burkholderiales; family Burkholderiaceae_D; genus JBAQKU01. Next base: position 570 of record JBAQKU010000329.1, on the reverse strand, counting down.
TGGCTGCCTCGCGCGCCACGTCGGTGCCGCCCTTGCCCATGGCCACGCCGATATCGGCGCGCTTGAGCGCCGGCGCGTCATTGACGCCGTCGCCGGTCATGGCCACGAATTCCCCGCGCGCCTGCAGCGCTTCGACGATGCGGATCTTTTGCGCCGGATCGACGCGCGCGTAGACCCGGATGCGGGCGACCTGCTCGCGCAATGCCGCCTCGTCAAGCGCTGCCAGCTCGCTGCCGGAGACGACCTGGTCGGCCTCGCCCGCGATGCCAAGTTCAATGGCGATGGCGCGCGCGGTGGCGCCATGGTCGCCGGTGATCATGACCGGCGTGATGCCGGCCGATTTGCACAAGCGCACCGCCTCCTGCGCTTCCGGACGCGGCGGATCGACCAGCCCGACCAGGCCGATGAAGGTCAGCTGCGCTTCGAGATCGCCAGTGCGGCGCTGCTGCGGCAGGGCAGGCCATTGGCGGCGCGCCACCGCCAGCACCCGCAAGCCCTGTTCCGCCATGTTTTGCGCACGCGCCAGAATCGCTTCGCTGCGGGCGGCCGTCAGCGCGATGACCTGGCCGC
>JBAQKU010000328.1:0-1905 GCA_049301315.1 Telluria sp. | reverse complement strand
GCGCAAGCAGCTCAAGGCGATGCTGCGTGATTGGGAAAAGAAATTTCCGGGTCGGGTCGATAATGTTTTTTCGGCACTATCGACCGTGGTGCCGTCACATCTGATGGATCGCGACTTGTTTGGCTTTTCTGAATTGAAGGCAACCGGTGCGCCGGTAAAAGACGGCGATATCGCATTTGATGAAGAGCCTTGCTCGACAATGGGCGTTACACCGGGCATCACCCTCATGCAATCTATTGGTTAAGGCTACGCTGATTAAGTAAACCAATTTCAATCCGCGATGTCATAAGGACCATTGTCCCTCACGATAGCGGAGAACACTCGATGAAACAACGCACTCTGGCAATGGCAGCCGACCAAGGAGCGGGATTTGAACGGCACCGCAAGCCCACGCGGCGCGATGTGTTCCTCGACACGATGCACCAAATCGTGCCGTGGTCAGCGCTGTGCGCCCTCATCGAGCCGCACTATCCCAAACGCGGCAACGGCCGCCCGCCCATCGGCCTGGAACGCATGCTGCGCATCCATTTCCTGCAGCACTGGTTCAACCTGGCCGACTTCGCCTGCGAAGAAGCGCTCTACGACAGTGCCAGCCTGCGCCGCTTTGCCGGCATCGACCTGGGGTGCGAAGCCGTGCCCGACGCCACCACCCTGCTCAAGTTCCGCCACCTGCTCGAAGAACACAAGCTGGGCGAACAACTGTTTGCCGAGGTCGGTCGCATCCTGCAAGACAGCGGCATGACATTGAAGACCGGCACCATCGTCGACGCCACCATCATCAATGCGCCCAGTTCGACCAAGAACGCAGACAAGCAACGCGACCCCGAGATGCATCAGACCAGGAAGGGCAAGCAGTGGTATTTCGGCATGAAACTGCATATTGGCGTGGACAGTCAAAGCGGGCTGGCCCATAGCGCCGTGGTCACCCCGGCCAATGTGCATGACAAGCATCCCTTGCCCGAGTTGCTGCATGGGCAGGAGCAGCGGGTCTATGGCGACAGCGCCTATGCCAGCCAAAAGACGCTGATTCGGAGCAAAGCCCCCAAGGCAAAGGATTTTACGAATCAGCGCACGAAGAAAGGGGGCGAAGTCGACGAAGTCAAGCGCGGCAAGAATCGTAACAAGTCAAAGATCAGAGCCAGAGTGGAGCACGTCTTTGGGGTGGTGAAACGGTTGTGGGGATTTACCAAGGTGCGCTACCGAGGCTTGGCCAAGAATGCCACGCGCGCCTTCACGGCACTTGCGTTGGCCAATATTTACCTGGGGCGTATGCGATTGATGGCACAGGTGCGCCCGTAGTGGGTGAAAGCGGGCACAAAGCCCGCAGTGTTCGCAACAAAGGGGCGAAGAACAACATAAACACCGCTGTTTTTTATTGAACAGCGATAACGCTGGGTTATTTGCTGCAGAAACGGTAGTTGTTCAGCGTAGCCCTAAGTGAAATTCTTTGAGTAAATTGGATTGAGTCCTCTCGTGCCAGTTCCCGGGTTTGATGTAAACGAATTGCATGGAAAACAGGCAAGCAGGCTAAAGCACGATATAAAACGAACACGGTCGCAGCGGGGCAGTGAAACTTCGAATCGAATTTTTACCTGGTATTAATTGTCATGTAATTCAGTGTCACCAAAATATTTTGGCATCGCGGCTAGGGCGATGCAGCTACGCGCTCTGCAGGAATATTCGCCCGTCACGCGCGGGAAAGTCAGTACCGATTAAATTGCAGCCGGAAATAAAAAACCCGTTCGCTTTTCAGCGACGGGTTAATTCGACCTTTTTCAAGGAGGAAGGAGACGCTTCCATTAAACTCGACAAATTGAGCTCGTGTCATGCCATATTTATGGGAGTTGCGCTACGCGCGATCAAATTTTTCAATGCGCAACAACAGTAATAAAAACAGCTGGGACC
>JBAQKU010000327.1:0-5552 GCA_049301315.1 Telluria sp. | reverse complement strand
GGGCGCCCCGCCATGAACTCCGGAGCAGTCTCGGTTGGCATGTATGCTAACGTCCCGGCAAGACGCTGCGCGCGGCCTTGTTCGGGCGCCTGCTCCTGAGCACAGGGTCCGGCGCTTTCAGCCGACTGGTTTTCCACGATCGCTTTTCGTCTTCATAGAAAGCATACTGAATGCCTTGCGCTTCTTCCGCGAACTTGTTCAGGATCTTGTCGCCTAGCGTCTTGCCCTGATATGCATTAATCAAACCATGGGTAATGTTTTCCATTTGCTTGGCCCGCTCGGGGTTTTTCCAGTCGAAAAAAGCAGTGTCAAACGCGGCCTTCCTGGCAAGAGAAATAGATTGCCAAAAAGCGTTTTCCGGAATCGCGGTGTTTGTGCGCAGGAGACCGATCAACTGATTGACGTGCTGGTGGAAATCCTGATAGCTGTTCAGCTTTCTTATCCAATATTCTTTCTTTTGATCCTTTTTGAACGAAAGACGGTAGGAAATCCACTGTGCCAGCAATGAAAACGCCACGCCGATGACAAAGCTGACATAGGGCCATACCTGCGTTGAATTCATTGTATTTTCCTGACTTGGGAAACGTCCTTTGCGAGGGCGCCGTGCACAACGCCGTGACCTCTCAACTTCCTGAACCTGGTCGCGTGTTCAGGCGCTTGAATAGGAATCCCATGATATGCCTCCGTCAATGCCGTTTCCTTTTCCGGCTCGATTCCAAAGTGGCGACAGACATCAATCGCCAAAGTAAAACAAAACGAAAATTTCCCAGGAAGCGCGATCGTGGAGTGTTCCGTATCTGCGACAACGGGACGGTAATTCCGCGGCGACCACCATGCTGTCGAAATTTCAGTCTTCTTGCCTAGAAATATAGCACTGGATTCCTTCGTGAGACTCTTTCCGAATTGTTTATTCGTCGACACCAGCAAGCTTCGATGAAGTTTCGCAAGGTCTGGTTTGTCTCTAAAGTACTGCGCATTCGCTATGACGGAATATTGTTCACCACCAACCTCATGCAGCACATGATTGAACGTTTTCTCCCGTTGCGGATGCATGTTGACAAAGTTGAAGGCCGCCAATGCCCGGTCAAGGACGAGGATTGGACTTTGAATGGTTGAAACCATCTGCTTACACAGATTGGGAATGCTGTCGCCCGATGAAACGATGATGAAGTTCGCTTTTTCCTTTCCGCCACGGTGATGAACCAGATTTCTTTCAATACTGATCACTTCGGAATTCAGCACGACTCTTCCGCCGCGCGACATGAACGAGTTCACCAGGTCTTGTGCGATGGCATAGGTATCCATCGTCCGGTCACGGCTCGACAGAATGTCGCTGGCGTTCTTCGATTCCAGGAGAGTTGCCGGCAGCAGGGCCAGGTCCGTTGCCCCAAAATTCTTTCGCAGAGAACGCCTCGCCATGGCTTTGGCCATGGGCCAGTAGCATTGTTGCGAGAACGACAAATCAGCGGTGGATGAATCGGCGTATACATAGAAGAAGGTGGAATCTTGAAACCACTGTCGATTACCGGAAGGCACCGTGCGTTCGCCCGAGGACAGGAGATTCATTCCCGGAAAGCCGGCGTAGAAATGCGTTAAGTTAGCGAGGTTCTCCATTCCTAACTTGAGGTATTTTCGGTTGGGCAACGCCGCATACAATGCCCCCGAATGAAACCACCCCTGTTGAGCCGCACTGGACTCCACGCACAGGCGCGCGTTCCTTTCGATTACCACCACCTCTCGGCCTGACCGCTGAAGCAATTCCGCCACTGCAATCCCGGCGATTCCTCCGCCAACTACAACAAAGTCACATGGCATGGCATTTTCCGTGATCAGGTTGCTTTGCAGGGGTGAACAAGACGCCACTTCTTGAATCATCGGACCGAGCAGCATCGTGCTGAGGTTCGGTGGTATCGCTACTGAAACGCAGCCTTGTTTCGCCTAAGATCTGTCTATAAACTCAATATGCGCCTATATTATATTTAAAAACACAGAGTAATAAAATTCTAGCAGATAATTACCGAAAATTACAACGGCGCCATGATGAATGCCATTCCACTGCTTGACGCCTGATGGGTCAGCTCAGCAAGCGTATTCGCCTGAAACGTCAGTATCAGGAGTGAAATTCTCAATATCGATTTTTGGAAAAATTTCGTGGATGGCTGCGGCGAGGATCGCCGTGCGCAGCGATTCAGGCCCGTGTGGCGCGCGGCCGACGACCGGCAGACATACGGCTCGACTTAGCGGCGCGGGTGCAGCTTGATGACGCCCGGCTCGGGCGCGGGGTCGGCGCAGGCCTTGCAGGTGTCGCAACCGCTGCCGCAACCGGCTTCGGTGTTGAACCAGCGCGCCAGCCTTGACTGCCCTGGCGCGCCGCGCGTGAGCAGGTGCACGATGCGCCGGCGCCAGCTGGCCGGCAGGAACCTGGCGCAGGCATACAGGGTTGCCAGCGTGACGATCAGGGCGACGATGAGGTTCTCCATCATGGTCTTTATCCCAGCGCGAACAGGGCGATACGGTAGGTCAGGAACGAGGCGGCATAGGCCAGTGCGAACATGTAGCCGGCCATGATCAGCGGGTAGCGCATGCTGTTGGTCTCGCGCTTGACTACCGACAGGGTCGACATGCACTGCGGCGCAAACACATACCAGGCCAGCAGCGACAGCGCGGTCGCCAGGCTCCACGATTGCGCGATGATCGGCGTGAGCGACGTGGCCAGTTCCTCGCCCGTCTGCGACAGCGCGTACACGGTGCCGAGCGCGCCCACCGCGACTTCGCGCGCGGCCATGCCGGGCACCAGCGCGATGCAGATCTGCCAGCCGAAGCCGATCGGCGCGAACACGACTTCCAGCGCGCGCCCCAGCATGCCGGCGATGCTGTAGTAGATCGCCGGCTGGGTGGCGCCTTCGGGGGCGCCCGGGAAGCTCGACAGGAACCACAGCAGCACCATCAGGGTCAGGATGACCGTGCCCACGCGGGTCAGGAAGATCTTGGCGCGCTCCCACAGGCCGAGCGCAAGGTTGCGCAGGTGCGGCCAGTGGTAGCTCGGCAGCTCGAGCATCAGCGGCTGCTGCTGGTTCGCGCCCATGGTGCGCTTGAAGATCCAGGCCACCGCCATCGCGCTGAAGATACCGGCGAAGTAGAGGATGAACAGCACCAGCCCTTGCAGGCTGACGATGCCGTTCAGATCGCGGTTCGGGATGAAGGCGGCGATGATCAGCGCGTACACCGGAAGGCGCGCCGAGCATGTCATCAGCGGCGCGATCATGATGGTGACCACGCGGTCGCGCGGATTCTGGATGGTGCGCGCGGCCATGATGCCGGGGATGGCGCAGGCAAAGCTCGACAGCAGCGGAATGAAGGCGCGCCCGGACAGCCCGACCCCGCCCATCAGGCGGTCGAGCAGGAAGGCGGCGCGCGGCAGGTAGCCGCAGTCTTCCAGCACCAGGATGAAGAAGAACAGGATCAGGATCTGCGGCAGGAACACCAGTACGCTGCCCACGCCGCCGAGCACGCCCTCGACCAACAGGCTGCGCAGCATCCCTTCGGCCATGTGCGCGCTGATCGACTGTCCGAGCGCGTCGACGCCGGCCGTGATCATCTCCATCGGCACCGCGGCCCAGCTGAACACGGCCTGGAACACCAGGAACATCAGTGCCGCCAGCAGGATCGGGCCGAGCAGCGGGTGCAGCACCACGTGGTCGATGCGCTCGGTCAGGTTGCCGGTGTCGTTGGCATGGCTGGTGCAGGCGTCGAGGATGCGGCGCACTTCGCGCTGGGTCGCCTCGACCGACACGGCGTCGATCGCCGCCAGCGGCAGCGCCTTCACGCTCTGGCCCGGCGCCATCGCGTCGAGCGCGTTCAGCAGCGCTTTCTCGCCCCCGCTTTGCACCGCGACCGTTTCGACCACCGGCATCTGGAGTTCTTGCGCCAGCCTGGCGGTGTCGATCGCGATGCCGCGTTTTTTGGCCACGTCCACCATGTTCAGCGCCAGCAGCATGGGCATGCCGAGGCGCTTGACTTCCAGCACCAGGCGCAGGTTCAGGCGCAGGTTGGTGGCGTTGACGACGCAGACAATCGCGTCGGGCGCCCGTTCGTCGGCGCGCAAGCCGGCCACCACGTCGCGCGTGATCGCTTCGTCGGGGGTGGTGGCCGACAGGCTGTAGGCGCCCGGCAGGTCGAGCACGCGAAACGACTGTCCGGCCGGCGAGGTGAAGCCGCCCTCCTTGCGTTCGATCGTCACGCCGGCGTAGTTGGCGACCTTCTGGCGCGCGCCGGTGAGGCGGTTGAACAGCGCGGTCTTGCCGCAATTCGGATTGCCCAGCAGTGCGATCAGCGGCGTGCGCGCGGCAGATTGCACCTGCGGTTCTGCAGCACCCATGCCTTACTCCGGCTTGATCGAGATCAGCGCGGCTTCGAAGCGGCGCAGCGCGAAGGTGGTTTCACCGACCTTGACGGCCAGCGGGTCGCCGCCCGGCAGGCCGCGCTTGAGCATGCGGATGCGCTCGCCCGGCACGAACCCGAGTTCCATCAGGCGGCGCGACATGTCGACCCCGGCGTCGGCTCCCTGCACGGGGGCCGGGGCAAGATGGATGACGGTGGCGCTCTGGCCGGCGGCAAGGGTGTCGAGGGTGGTCACGGCGGGAGCTAAGGTCATGATGTGGTGTCGTTCCGTTAGATATGGTTGCCTCTGTGCGCGGCGGGCCGGCACCTCGTGGGTGCTGTTGCCGCAAATCACAAAGCCTTAATGCATATTAGCATCAACAACGTTAATGCGAATGATTTCTATTTGGGATAGTATCATTTCGGACCTCCCTTGCGATGCCCCTGCCACAAAAATTGTCAGGACGAGAGCGGTATTTGCCGCGCACCTGAGCGCAATCAACAAAACCGCGCCTCATCATGAAAGTGCTTGCAATCGGTCCCGACTTGCGACAGAATACAAATCTTAATGATAATGATTCTCATTATGGTGAAAACGGCAATTGCCAGCCCGCTGTCTTGACCCTCAAAGGTGCATCGATGATTGTTTGTGTCTGCAATAATATTTCCGACCGTGAGATCCGGCAGGCGGTCGATCTGGGACTGTCGTCGATGGGCGAACTGCGCCGCGACCTGGGCGTTTCCACTTGCTGCGGCAAATGCGCAAGCTACGCCAGGGACGTGCTTGAGCAGCACCTCGGCAGCAAGACCGAGATCACCGAGCTGTCGTTCCGCACCGCACAGGCAGCCTGAACATAGCGATGGCCGCCATGAGCTACTCCACCTTGCCGGACCATGGGGGCGCGAGCGCGCTGGCGGAAACGCTGCGCGCCAAGGCAGTCCCGCTGGCATCGATCGTGCTGGCGCACCTGCTGGTCGGCTATCTTGCCTACAGCGGCACCTTGAAGCGCGTGGTGCGGGTGGCCCTGCCGGAACCCCTCTATGTCAGCATGGTCACGCAGCCGGCCAAGCCCCAGCCTGCCGCCGCCCCGATACCGAAAACCGTCACCCTGGCCCAGTTGCCGCCGCCGCTGATCCCGCCGGTGCCGGTGATAAACATCGCGCCGCCAGAG
>JBAQKU010000326.1:0-4170 GCA_049301315.1 Telluria sp. | reverse complement strand
GTGCAGACCGACCTGACCGAGGCCGATTTGCCGCTGCGCCCTGCCGCGCAGGAATTTCCGCTGGTGGCGCCGCTCGCCGCCGGCAGCGAGCCGGTGCCGGCCCAGAAGCTGCTCGTTCCCGTGGAAGGCATCCAGGCCAGCGCCCTGAGCGACACCTTCGACCAGCCGCGCGGCAAGGAACGCCATCACGAAGCGCTCGACATCATGGCGCCCAAGGGCAGCAAGGTGCTCGCGGTGGCCGACGGCAAGCTCGTCAAGCTGTTCAACAGCAAGCCCGGCGGCCTGACCATCTATCAGTTCGACCCGAGCGAAAAATTCGCCTACTACTACGCGCATCTTGACCGCTACGCGGAGGGCATCAAGGAAGGCATGCCGCTCAAGCGTGGCGACCTGATCGGCTACGTCGGCAGCACCGGCAACGCAGATCCGGCCGCGCCCCATCTGCACTTCGCGGTGGTCGAACTGACCGCCGAGAAGCAATGGTGGAAGGGAACCCCGCTCAACCCCTATCCCCTGCTGGGCAATTAAACCGGCTTCACTCACCTCATCACAAGGAAAAACAACATGAATGCGATAAAAATGATCGGCGCCATCCTCATCATCGGCGGCGTGCTGGGACTGGTCTTCGGCGGCTTCAGCTTTACCAAAGAAACCCAGAAGGCCGTCGTGGGCCCGCTCTCGCTGTCGGTGACGGAAAAGGAAAGCGTGAACATCCCGCTGTGGGCCAGCCTCATCGCGATTGCCGCAGGCGCGGCCGTGCTGGTGGCGGGATCTAAAAAAGGCTAACGCGTTGCGGAGCAGCATCGCCACATGGGGTCGGCGTTCTCGTCGCGGCACTGCCGCCACGAGAACCCCGGCCCCATTTAACGCGCCGCGCGCCTGGCTCATTCAGCCACGTCGGCGCCCACGTTGATCGCCGCGTAGGCGCGCTGCACGGCGGTCGCTTCCTTGCTGCTGGCGCCATACAACTCCTGCGCCGCCAGCACCATCTTGGCGCGCGCATCGGCGTAATTGGTCGAGGAAGTAAATTTCGTCGTCAGCGCCTTGAACCAGATCCGGAATGCCTTGTCGGTCCCGATCCCGCTCATCGCCAGCGGCGCCTTGTTCAGGTATTTGCTGTAGTAATCGCTGCTGTCGGTCGCATTCGAGCCCTGCGCCAGGAAGTAGAACATGCGGTTGTTCGGGCCGCTGCTGTAGTGCACGTCAAGGCCCCTGAGCTTGACGCTCCATGCGTCCGGGCTGCTTCCATCCTTGCTCGGCTTGTACAGGTAGCGCAGCGGGGTGCCGGTCCTGCTGATTTCCTTGCCCATCACCCAGTCGTTGCCCGTGTTGGCAATCGTGCTGCCGGTGCCGCCCGCGCGCGCATAGGCCTCGACCACTTCGCCGCCGATGTCCGAACTCGATTCATTGAGCCCGCCCGGCTCGCCGCGGTAGATCAGATTCGAGGTCGAGGCGGTCACGCCGTGCGACATCTCATGCCCGACCACGTCGATCGCACCGAGGCTGGTGAAGCTCGAGCCGTCGCCGATGAACATGCACTTGCAGGTGTCGCTGTAGTAGGCGTTGTCGTAGGCGGTGTTGACGTGCGCGGCGATGTAGGTGGAGGTGTTGTTGCCGTCGAGCGATTGCCACCCAAGCGCATTCTTGTGCATGTCGTAGGTATTCATCAGGCCCCACAAGGCGTTGACGGCGGCGGTCTGGCCATTGGCGTCGGTGGTGCTGCCGCCGCTGATGTATTGCTTGCCATCGCCCCAGGTGTTGCTGGCGTTGGTAAACAGCTTGCCTGCCGACGTTGTATGGTTGGCGTTGGTGATGGCCATCGCGCCGAAGGTGCCGCCGGTGCCGCGGGTCGGATCCTTCATCGAGTAGGTCTCTCCTTCCCGGGAGGTGCTGATGGGCACCGTTCCGTTGTACTGGCTGTTGCCAACGCCGATCACGGTCTGCAGCATGCTCCACTGGCTCAGGATGCCGCCGTCCCTGGCGCTCACCACCGTGTCGTAAAACACCGGCTTGTCGCCTTCGGTCATGCGCGTGTGCACGAGGTAGGCCAATTCGTAGCGTTCGACCACCTCTTGCAGGTCGAGCGCATTGAGCTCGTCCTCGGCCTTGTTGGCGGCCGCCGGGATACGCTCTACGCCCATCACCGGGTAAATGATCAGCTCGGCCCTGGGGGGAACCACGTGCGCCCCGTTCGGCGACAACGCGCTCACCACCGTGTCCATCGCGCTCTTGGCGCTAATCGCGGGAACGACATTGAAGTCGGCCGCCACCCCGCCGGCCTTGTTGGACGCGCCCCTGCCGAGCCCGGTGCGGCGCTCGGAAATCGATTCGCTCACGATCTCGCCTGCGCTGTTGGTAACGACAACCGACTCGGAGCCGAACACGCGCACCCCCTTGTAGGTATGATCGGCGCGCGTGACCCTGGTCCCTTCCATGCCCGGGTGCTGGTTGCCGAGCGCAAAATGGTGGTCGGCGTCGAGACCGTGACTGGAGCGCTGCGCCGCCAGCTTGGCGATCAGGCTCGCGCCCGCTTGCGGCGACTGGGCAATGGGCGCCCCCATCATCGGGCCCGCTGCCAGCGCCATCAGGGGGAATGCGCCGATCATCGCCGCCAGCAATGTTTTACGAAGATTCATCTGGTCTCTCCCATTGTCATTACATTCAAGTTGCCCGCGATATACGCAGGCGGCAACACTAAGCGAAATTGTGGGCCGAATCAGATGCAGGGAGTTTGCCCAATCGCATGGAGTTGTCGCAAAGCGGGCTGGAGCGTGACATTGCCGATTGGCAAATAGGAGAACGAAGGATTGCGGCAAAGGCGGCGCCGCCGCCTTTGCCGCTTACAGCGAGCGGGCGATGATTTCTTTCATGACCTCATTGGCGCCCCCGTAGATGCGCTGCACGCGCGCGTCCACGTACATCTGCGCGATCGGGTATTCGAGCATGTAGCCGTAGCCGCCGAACAGCTGGACGCACTGGTCGATCACCTTGCACTGCAGGTCGGAGATCCAGTACTTCGCCATCGACGCCTGCACCGCGTCCATGCGTCCGCGCATCATGTCCTCGATGCAGCGGTCGATGAAAATGCGCGCCACCGTGGCCTCGGTCTTGATCTCGGCCAGCACGAAACGCGTGTTCTGCATGTCCATCAAGGTCTGGCCGAAGGCCTTGCGCTCGCGCGTGTGCGCCACCGTCAGCCTGAGCGCGCGTTCGATGGCCGCCACCCCGGCCACGCCGAGGATGGTGCGCTCGTAGGGCAGCTCCGTCATCAGCTGCGCGAAGCCTTTTCCCTCCACCCCGCCCAGCACATTCTCGAGCGGCACGTGGGCGTTGTCGAAGAACAGCTCGCAGGTGTCCTGCCCCTTCTGCCCCACCTTCTCGAGAATGCGCCCGACCCGAAATCCCGGATTGTCGGCCGTCTCGAGCAGCAGCAGCGACACGCCCTTGGCGCCGGCCGCCGGATCGGTCTTGACCACCACCACGATCAAATCGGCCAGGTAGCCGTTCGAGATGAAGGTCTTGGAGCCGTTCACGCGGTAGCCTTCGGCACCGGCGACGGCGCTGGTGCGAATGCCTTTCAGGTCCGAGCCGGCGCCCGGCTCCGACATCGCGATCGCCGCCACCATCTCGCCGCTGGCCAGTCTTGGCAGGTACTTGAGCTTTTGCGCCTCGGTCCCCTGGTTCAGGATGTAGTGCGCGACGATCGCATGCACGTGCACGCCGAACGCCATGTCGCCCGCATCGCTGAGCTCTTCGAACACCACCGCCTGGTGCGCGAAACTGCCGCCGGAGCCGCCGTACCGCTCCGGGATATCGGCCAGCAGCATGCCCATCGCGCCGCCCTTGTTCCACAAGTCGCGGTCGACGTGCTGCTGTTTTTTCCAGCGCTCCTGGTGCGGCATCACTTCGCTGTCGATGAAGCGCCGCACCGCGTCGCGAAAGCCTTCGAGTTCGGGGTTCATCCATGGGGAGGTAATGTCCATGACGGCTCCCTCAGGCGCTGCAATACATCGTCACCACGCACGCCCCGCCCAGCCCGAGGTTGTGCTGCAGCGCCTCGCGCGCGCCGTCGACCTGGCGCGCGCCCGCACTGGCGCGCAACTGGTGGGTCAGCTCGGAGCATTGCGCCAGCCCGGTGGCGCCCAGCGGATGCCCCTTCGAGAGCAGCCC
>JBAQKU010000325.1:0-2868 GCA_049301315.1 Telluria sp. | reverse complement strand
GGTGGCGCCCGAACTGGGCCGCCAGCAGGCGCCCGCAGCTGCCCTGCCTGTCGCGCCGCGCGAGGAAAACGTGGGGGAAGTGCTGGCCCGTTTCGGCGGCAAACGCGACGAGGCCGCGCGCCATCTCGGGATCAGCCGCACCACCTTGTGGCGCAAGCTGCGGCGGGAGGCGTAGTGGCCGCGGCGCGTGCCCGCGCACAAATGAATCCGTATCAAAGCACGTGTTAAAAAATCGGCGCAAGATCTGACATCCGGGGACCAGAACCTTGCCGCTGAGCCACAAGCGGAAGGGCTGACGGTCCCAATCCATCCAGCGCGGCGCTCACGAGGCGCGGCGTTTTGGACCATGGAGGTCAAGATGTCACAACCGGCATTGTTCTCACTGATCGGCAACACGCCGCTGGTCGAAGTCACCCGCATCGACACCGGCTGCTGCCGGCTGTTCCTCAAGCTCGAATCGCAGAACCCGGGCGGCTCCATCAAGGACCGGATCGGGCGCGCCATGATCGAGGCGGCCGAAGCGGACGGCAGCCTCAGGCCGGGCGGGGTGGTGCTCGAGGCGACCGCCGGCAACACCGGGCTCGGGCTGGCGCTGGTGGCGCGCATGAAGGGCTACCGGGTGGTGCTGGTGGTGCCCGACAAAATGGCGATCGAAAAAATACTCCACCTGAAGGCGCTCGGCGCCGAAATCCACCTGACCCGCTCCGACGTCGGCAAGGGCCATCCCGAGTACTACCAGGATTACGCGGCGCGCCTGGCGCGCGAGATTCCCGGCGCCTGGTTTGCCGACCAGTTCAACAACCGCGCCAACCCGTACGCGCACGAGAGCACGACCGGACCCGAAATCTGGGCCCAGAGCGGTCACGACGTGGACGCGATCGTGGTCGGCATCGGCTCGTCCGGCACGCTGACCGGGCTGACCCGCTATTTCAGCCGGGTGCAGCCGCGCCTGGAGTTCGTGCTGGCCGACCCGCAAGGCTCGATCCTGGCCGAATACGTCAACACCGGGCACCTGTCCGAGCATGCCGGCTCGTGGGCGGTCGAGGGCATCGGCGAGGACTTCATTCCGGCCATTGCCGACCTGTCGCGGGTGCGGCGCGCCTACACCATCAGCGACGAAGAGAGCTTCATGAGCGCGCGCATGCTGCTGCGCGAGGAAGGCATCCTGGGCGGCTCGTCGAGCGGCACCTTGCTGGCCGCCGCGCTCAAGTACTGCCGCGCCCAGGAAAAGCCGAAGCGCGTGGTCAGTTTCGTGTGCGATACCGGCACGCGCTACCTGTCCAAGGTCTACAGCGACGGCTGGATGGTCGACCAGGGCCTGCTCAGGCGCGCGCCGCTGGGCGACCTGCGCGACCTGATCGGGCGCCGCTTCGACGCCGGCGAGGTCGTTACCGTAGCGCCCACCGACACCCTGCTGACCGCGTTCAACCGCATGCGCAGCGCCGACCTCGGGCAGTTGCCGGTGATCGAACACGGGCAACTGGTCGGCATCATCGACGAATCCGACCTGCTGCTGCACGTGACAAATGAACCGGCCAGATTCGCCGCCCTGGTCAGCAGCACCATGACGGCGCAACTGCAAACGCTGCGCCCGAACGCGGGCATGCAGCAGCTGCGCGACATCCTCGAGCGCGGCCTTACCGCCGTCATCGCCGATGACGCCCACTTCTACGGCCTCATTACCCGTTTCGACCTTCTCAACCACTTGCGCAGGACCTTATCGTGAGCGAACCGACCGATAAACAGCACATCGCCACGCGCGTGATCCACGCCGGCCAGGCGCCCGATCCTTCCACCGGCGCGGTGATGCCGCCGATCTACGCCACCTCGACCTTCGTGCAGCAAAGTCCGGGCGTGCACAAGGGGCTCGACTACGGCCGCTCGCACAACCCCACGCGCTGGGCGCTGGAGCGCTGCGTGGCCGACCTCGAGAGCGGCGCGCAGGCATTCGCCTTCGCATCCGGACTGGCGGCCATTTCGACGGTGCTCGAACTGCTCGAGAGCGGCTCGCACATCATTGCCGGCGACGACATGTACGGAGGCACCTACCGGCTGTTCGAACAGGTGCGCAGGCGCAGCGCCGGCCACAGCTTCAGTTACGTCGACCTGGCCGACCCGGCTGCGCTGGCGGCGGCCATCGGGCCGCGCACGCGCATGGTGTGGCTCGAGTCGCCCACCAACCCGATGCTCAAGCTGGCCGACCTGCGCGCGGTCGCCTTGCTGTGCCGCGAACGCGCCATCCTGTGCGTGTGCGACAACACCTTCGCCAGCCCGATCGTGCAGCGGCCGCTCGAATTCGGGGTCGACATCGTGGTGCATTCGACCACCAAGTACATCAACGGGCACTCCGACGTCATCGGCGGCATCGCCGTCGTCGGTGGCGAGGGGCACCAGGTGCAATGGCGCTCGCAGCTCGGCTTCCTGCAAAACTCGGTGGGGGCGATCCAGGGGCCATTCGACGCATTCCTGGTGCTGCGCGGGATCAAGACACTGGCCCTGCGCATCGAGCGCCACTGCGCCAACGCGCTTGAGCTGGCGCGCTGGCTCGAACACGAGCCGAAGGTGAAGCAGGTGTTCTATCCGGGACTCGAATCGCATCCGCAGCATGCGCTCGCCAAGCGCCAGATGAACGGCTACGGCGGCATCATCTCGATCGAGCTGGCCACCGACCTGGCAGGAGCGCGGCGCTTCCTGGAACGCTGCGAGGTGTTCACGCTGGCCGAAAGCCTGGGCGGCGTGGAGAGCCTGATCGAGCACCCTGCCCTGATGACGCACGCGACCATCCCGGCGCCACAGCGCGCGCTGCTTGGCATCGGCGACAGCCTGATACGGCTGTCGGTCGGCATCGAGGACGCCGGGGACCTGCGG
>JBAQKU010000324.1:0-8055 GCA_049301315.1 Telluria sp. | reverse complement strand
GGGCCGGATCGAGCCCCTGCCAGCGCCCCGCAAGATAGGCCGCGTAGGCGCGTTCGGCCGCGCTGGCGTCCTGCGCCAGCGCCTCGAAAGCGGGACAGTTATCGAATTCAAGGCTGGCCACGCGCGTGGCGCAACGCACCAGTTCCGCGTGCGCGACCAGTTCCGGGCGGCCGGTGCTGGCCGTTTCGTCGCGGGCGCGCGCAAACTCCGCTTGTGCGATCGCACTGTGCCCTTTCAGGTAGGCATCGCTAAAGCCGGCCAGTGCGCCGTGTGCATTGGACTGCCACGCCGGCGGCGCCGGCTTGCTTGCGCAGCCGGCCAGCGCCAGCAGGCACATCATGAAAGAGCCTGGATTTTTCATGGTAGTTTGAGCTCCGTATCGCGTGCGAATGGCCACTTGCGGTTGATTTCGTCGACCAGCCGCGTCACCTTGCGCAGGCTCGCATCGACTTCGGCGCGCAGCGCCCCCAAATCCTCGGTCGCCACGCGCGCGTTGGCGCCGATCGCCTGCGCCTCGGCCAGCACCGCATCGACTTTCTTGAGACTGGCCGAGGCATCCTTGAGCACCACGTTCAGCTGCAGCACCGCCGCCTGGGTGTCGTCCATGACGCCGTGCTTGCCGAATACGCGCTGATCGGTCTTGAGCAGCAGCCGGTCGATGCGCTCGAGCGTCGCCAGCAGCTTGCGCGCCTCCTCGTCGCTGCCGAGCACCCCGCCCAGCAAGCCGTAGCGCCCGCTCAGGCGTCCGGTGGCGCTCTGGAGATTGGTCAGGGTGGCGTTGATGGTCGAATCGGTGCGCGTCATCGTGTCGAGGTTCTCGAGCAAGGCGCGCGCACTGGCGACCAGGCGCGGAATTTCGGCCGTGGTGTCGCCGCGCAGGACGGTGCGGGTGGAGCCGTCAGGCAGCAAGGGATCGGTCAGGATGCCGCTGAAGGCGCGGATGCGGGTCTCGCCGACCATGCTGCGCTCCATCGTGAACACGCTCGAGGTACGCAGCCAGGCCGCGTCCTTGCGCGGCACATCGATCAGGATGCGCGCCTTGCCGTCCGGCGCCAGCTCGACCCGCTGCACGCGTCCGATCGGAAAGCCGGAAAAGGTCATGTCCATGCCCGGAATGACGCCTTCGGAGTCGTCGGAAATGAGCACCAGGCGCTGGGTCTTCTCGAACACGCCGCGCGCATACATCACGTACAGCAAGAAGGCGCAGATCAGCGCCCCGATCAAGACCAGCAGGACGACCGCCTTGGCCTCGACATGCGCGACCGGTTCGGCGGGGAGCTCGGCTTTGGGTTCCTGCATACGGTTCCTGTCAGATTAAATGTACTTCATTGCCAGCGATGCGGCCTCGATCAGCAGCAGCACGAACAGCAGGCGGACCGCCCCCGGCTGCATGGTCGACACCGGGCGCCGGCCGTGGCGCTGCATTTCGAGGATGGCGGCGGTCGGAATCACCGCCACCGCCAGTCCGAACAACATCGTCTTGAGTGCGAAGCCCATCGTGACCACCGGCTCGAACACGCGCCCGACCGTGCGCGTGTAATCGTACACCCCCCAGGGCGATACGCCGTACACGTTCAGGTAAGCGAACACCAGCACGATCACGCTGTTGACCATCGCCAGGCTGAGCACGGCAAAAGCGTTCGCGATCACCTCCGGCACCAGCTCGGCGCGCAGCCGGTTCTGGGCCTGCATCGACAGGGCCGGCGAATCGGCCGTGGCGGCCGCCAGCGCCAGCGCATCGCCGGCGTTGAACGCCAGTCCCGCGCGCAGCGCCACGAACAGCGCCGCCGACAGCGGTATCAGCTCGAGCACCAGCACCCGCACCACCATCTCGAGCGCGTAGTTCGACAGGCCGTAACTGAGCGAGGTCACCACCACGATCCGGATCAACACCTGGCTGACCAGCGCCGACAACAGCGTAAACCACGGCAACACGCGCCAGGTGCTGGTATAGATATGGCGCGAGGCCGCAACCCGGTTGGCGCGGTTGTAGGTCGACGGCGAGAACGCCATCACCAGCGCGACCGCTCCCAGATGCAGCATATACCACCAGCTGGCGAGGGCGCGCACGACGACGGCGCCCCACTGGCTCGGTTTGGCATACAGGAGGCAGGTTGGACGCATGGGCAATAGTACCGCGCTTATTGACGCCGTGCTTCCTGCACGCCGTTCACTTCGGTGATGGCCGCCAGCGCCTTCTGCAATTGGGAAGTCGACCCGATTTCGGCGGTAAAGGTCATGCGCGCCTGCCCTTTTGCGCTTTGCGTATTGACCCCGATCACGTTGATCTTCTCGCGCGAAAACACCTCGGAGATATCGCGCAGCAGGCCCTGGCGGTCACCCGCGAGGATGAACAGGTCGACCGGGTACACCGTGTCCTGGCCGGCCCGGCCCCACTCGGTATGGATCACGCGCTCGGGCGCCTTGGAGCGCATTTCGGCGAAGTTCTTGCAGTTGGCGCGGTGGATCGAGACGCCCTTGCCGCGCGTGACAAAACCGACGATGCTGTCCGGCGGGGCCGGTTTGCAGCATCTGGCCAGCGCCGTCATCAGCCCCTCGGTGCCGACCACCAGCACCCCCGATTTGGCGCCCTGCTCCACGCTCGAGGCGCGGCTCTTGTTGAGCACCACGGCGTCTTCCGGCTGCACCACCTCGCCGGTGTCGTGCAGCGCCTGCTCCACATGGCGCAGGCTGAATTCATCCTTGCCGACCGACACGAACAGGTCGTCCACCTTGGCGAAACCGAGCTTGTGCGCGAGCGACTCGAGGTTGACGGCGGTCTTGCCCTCGCGCTGCAGCGATTTTTCGACCAGCGCGCGGCCATGCGCCAGCGTCTCCTGCAGGTCGATCGCATGGAACCAGGCGCGCACCTTCGAGCGCGTGCGCCCGCTGACCGTGTAGCCGGGACTGAGCCAGTCGCGCGAGGGGCCGGCGGTGCCCGGCGCACCCTTGGCGGTGATGATTTCGCAGGTCTGGCCGTTCTTGAGCGGGGTATTGAGCGGCACCATGACCCCGTCCACGCGCGCGCCGCGGCAGCGGTGCCCGACTTCGCTGTGCAGGTGGTAGGCGAAGTCGATCGGGGTCGCCCCCACCGGCAGTTCGAGCACGCGCGCCTGCGGCGTGAGCACGAAGATGCGGTCGTCCAGGGTGGTCGACTTGAGCTTCTCGACCCATTCGCGCTGGATCTCTTCCTGGCCGACGACGGCGTCGGCCACGTCGGTCTTCCACGCCAGCAGCTGGCGCAGCCATGCGATCTTCTCGTCGTACTTCTGGCCCTTGAAGTTCGAGCCGCCCTCTTCCTTGTAGCGCCAGTGCGCGGCGATTCCGTACTCGGCGAAATTGTGCATTTCCTGGGTCCGGATCTGCACTTCCAGCGGGCGGGCGTCGTCGGCCATGACGACCGTGTGCAGCGACTGGTAGCCGTTCGGCTTGGGCCGCGAAATGTAGTCGTCGAATTCCTTCGGGATCGGGGTCCAGATGTTGTGGACCAGGCCCAGCACCGTGTAGCAGGTCTTGTCGTCGGCGACGATCACGCGGAAGGCGCGCACGTCATAGAGCTCGCTGAAATCGAGCTCCTTGCCGCGCATCTTGTTCCAGATGCTGTAGATATGCTTGGGGCGCCCCGACACCTCGGCCTTGATGCCGGCCGCCGCCAGTTCGCGCTGCAGGCGCTCGATGGCGCCCTGCACGAAGCCCTCGCGCATCATGCGCTTTTCTTCCAGCATCTTGGCGATGCGCTTGTAGGTCTCCGGTTCGATGAAGCGGAACGACAGGTCTTCCAGTTCCCACTTGAGCTGCCAGATCCCGAGCCGGTTGGCCAGCGGCGCGTACAGGTCGAGCGACTCGCGCCCGTAGGCGCGCGTCATGTCGTTGAACAGCTTCTGGTCCGAAAAATAGCGCAGCGTGGTCACGCACGATGCCAGCCGCACCAGCACCACGCGCATGTCGCTGGCCATCGCGAGCAGCATCTTGCGCAGCGTCTCGACCTGGGCCACCGCCTGCTGGGCCGCGTTCTTGCCGCGCCCGACCGCCTGCTGGCCGACCGTCATGTCGCGCAGGCGCATGAGCTGGCGCACCCCGCTCACCAGGTCGGTCGCCTCCTTGCCGAAGCGCGTCTCCAGCCCGGCCGAGGCGTCCGGGTCGAGCACCGTCATTTCGACCATCAGGCCGGCGATCAGGGTTTCGGCGTCGCTGCGCAGCAGCGCCAGCGTGCTGGCCACGCCGATCGAAAAGTCGAGGGCCGGCTGGCCCCAGGCGCAGGTCTTGTCCTCGTAGGCCTCGCTCGCATAGTCGAGCGCGGCGCGCACCCGCGCCCCGTCCTCGGCACTGAGGCCCTGAACCAGCTGGGTGCTCGCGCTGCCGAGCGCTGCGATAGAAACCATCGGGTTTAACGCAATGCGGCGGTGATGACGATTTCGACCAGGCAGGCCGGGTTGGCCAGCTTTGCCTCAACCGTCGCGCGCGGAGGCGTATGGACAGACGAGACCCATTCGTCCCACACCTCGTTCATGGCCGAAAAATTGGCCATGTCGGTGATGAAAATCTGGCACATCAGGATGCAGGTCTTGTCGCTGCCCGCCTCGGTCAGCAGGCGATCGACATGGTCGAGCACTTCGCGCGTCTGTCCGGCCATGTCGGCCGTGGTGTCGTCCGCGATTTGCCCCGCCAGATAGACCGTCTCGTTGTGGATGGCCACCTCGGACAAGCGTTTTCCTATGTGCAGTCGTGTAATTTCCATAGTTCTTTCCAATGCCGGTATTAACCGATCAAAAATTGTCGTGCAATTGCGATCTGGTCGTCGTGGATGAAGGTGGGCGCATGGCCCACGTCCGCGATTTCGACCAGGCGCGCCTTGGGACCTCGTCCCTGCATCATTGCGGCCGTTTCGCTCGACAGCAGATCCGAGCAGGCGCCGCGCACCAGCAGGGTCGGGCAGCGAATCGCGTCGTAGGCCGCCCACAAGGCCGCCTCGTCGGCCTGCGCGGATGCGGGCGTGGCGCAGCGCAGCGGCACGGCCACGCCCATATCGTAGTGGCGCACCCACTGCCCGTCCTTGTCCTGGCGCAGCACGTCACGCGCCAGCTTGAGCCATTCCTCGTCGCTGTGTTCGCCGAACGAGAGCGAGACCTCGCGCACGAAGGCGGCAGCGGCCTCGAACGTCGGGAAGCGCAGTTCCTGGCCGATGTAGTCGCCGATGCGCTGCAGCGCCGCCGGATCGAGGGTCGGCCCGATGTCGTTGAGGACCAGCTTGCCGATCGGGCTGTCCGGCAGCGACGCCAACGCCATGCCGATCAAGCCGCCCATCGAGGTGCCGAACCAGTCGACCTGCGCGGCGTCGCCGGCGGCCGTCGCGCGCGCGATCAGGGTCACCATGTCGCTGACGTACTGGAGGATGCCGTACAGCCGGGCGTCGGCCAGGCAGCCCGAGCGGCCGCGCCCGACCACGTCCGGGCACACCACCCGGTAGTGGTCCGACAGCGCGCGCGCCAGCTGGTCGAAGTCGTCGCCCACGCGGGTGATGCCGTGCACGCACACGAGCACCTTGGGGTTGGCCGCGTCGCCCCACTCCTTGTAGGCCATCCGGTGCAGGCCGCTGGAAGAGATGCACTGGACCGATTTTATTCTTGCCTCAATCATGCCAGCTCCTTGTCAGGCGGGTATTCGTCGCCAAATTCAAATGTATATGTTTCAATGTTGAGCTTTGGCCGACATTTTACAGGGCGTTGCCATTAAAATTCTACCCAAGTGTAGCGCACGGCGCTGCCGGTCACGATCCAGCCAACTTTTCTTACAGAGGACATCATGAAAACGAGCATGCTAAGCGGCAAAACGGCACTGGTAACAGGTTCCACCTCGGGCATTGGCCTGGGCATTGCACGCACGCTGGCCGAACAGGGCGCCAATATCGTGTTCAACGGCTTTGGCGACGCCGCCCAGATTGAAAAACTGGTCCAGGGCGTGGCCCAGGAATTCGGCGTGCGCACCGACTACCACAATGCCGACATGTCCAAACCGGCCGAGATCGAAGCGATGATGCGTTTTGCGGACGAAAAATGCGGCGGCGTCGACGTTCTCGTCAACAACGCCGGCATCCAGCACGTCGCCAACGTCGAAGATTTTCCGGTCGAAAAATGGGACGCGATCATCGCCATCAACCTGAGTTCGGCCTTCCACACGTCGCGCATGGCGCTGCCGGGCATGAAGCGCAAGAACTGGGGCCGCATCATCAATATCGCCTCGGTGCACGGGCTGGTCGGCTCGGCGCAGAAATCGGCCTATGTCGCGGCCAAGCACGGCCTGGTCGGCCTGACCAAGGTGACCGCGCTCGAGACTGCCCATACGGGCGTGACCTGCAATGCGATCTGCCCGGGCTTTGTCCTGACCCCGCTGGTGCAAAAACAGGTCGATGACCGCGCCGCCAAGGATGCCATCAGCAATGAAGCGGCCAAGAAGGCGCTGCTGACCGAGAAGCAACCTTCGGGCGAATTCGTCACGCCCGAGGAACTGGGCGCGCTGGCCGTGTTTTTCTGCAGCGCCGCGGGCGACCAGGTGCGCGGCGTCGCCTGGAACATGGACGGCGGCTGGACTGCGCAATAAGGATCCTGCGGCCGGCATCGCGCAGGCCGCAGGAATCGCCGCGCTGTGGATTTCCACAATAGATGGCGCCGGGCCTTTGGACGATGATGGCGACGTTTCCATTCTCCTTCGAGGCCGCCATGAAAAAACCGTTCTACAAAATCCTGTACGTCCAGGTCCTGTTCGCCATCGTGTGCGGCGCGCTGCTCGGCGTGTTCCATCCATCGCTGGCGGTCGACATGAAGCCGCTGGGCGACGGGTTCATCAAACTCATCAAAATGATCATCGCCCCGGTGATCTTCTGCACCGTGGTCGCCGGCATTGCCGGTATGCAAGACATGAAGAAAATCGGGCGCGTCGGCGGCAAGGCGCTGCTGTACTTTGAAGTCGTGTCCACCTTTGCGCTGGCCATCGGCCTCATCATTGCGAACCTGGTCCGCCCGGGCGACGGCTTCAATGCCGACGCCGCCACGCTCGACACCAGCGCGATCGCCCAATACACGGACAAGGCCAAATCGCAGAGCACCATCGATTTCGCGATGAACATCATCCCGAACACCTTCGTCGACGCGTTTGCCAAGGGCGACATCCTGCAAGTGCTGCTCATTGCCATCCTGTTCGGCTTTGCGCTGTCGATGCTCGGCGAGCGCGGCCGCCCCGTCACCAAGCTGATCGACGAGGTCTCGCACGTGATCTTCGGCGTGGTCGGCATCGTGATGAAAGTGGCCCCGATCGGCGCCTTCGGCGCGATGGCGTTCACCATCGGGAAATTCGGGCTTGCCTCGCTGCTGCCGCTGGCAAAACTGATGGGCTCGTTCTACCTGACCTGCGCCGTGTTCGTGTTCGTCGTGCTCGGCCTGATCGCGCGCCTGACCGGCTTCTCGATCTTCCGCTTCGTTGCCTACATCAAGGAAGAACTGCTGATCGTGCTCGGCACCAGTTCCTCGGAAAGCGCCCTGCCCGCCCTGATGCGCAAGCTTGAAAAGCTGGGCTGCTCGAAGCCGGTGGTCGGCCTGGTCGTGCCGACCGGTTACTCCTTCAACCTCGACGGCACCAATATCTACATGACGATGGCCGCCCTGTTCGTGGCCCAGGCAACCAACACCGATCTGACGCTGATGCAGCAACTGACCATCCTCGGCGTGGCCATGCTCACCTCGAAAGGCGCGTCCGGCATCACCGGCGCCGGTTTCATCACGCTCGCGGCAACGCTGGCGGTGGTGCCGACCATTCCCGTGGCCGGCATGGCGCTGATCCTGGGCATCGACCGCTTCATGAGCGAGTGCCGCGCGCTGACCAACTTTGTCGGCAACGGCGTCGCCACGATCGTGGTGTCGCACTGGGAAAACGAGCTCGATCACGAGCGCCTCAAGAGCGAGCTCACGTCGCCCACCCCGGCCGACGTCGTGGCCGAACTGCATCCGGTGCGCAAAGCCGCCTGAAGCTGGGTTTGAGCGATCCGAACGGCGCCGGGAGCAA
>JBAQKU010000323.1:0-3694 GCA_049301315.1 Telluria sp. | reverse complement strand
ATGGACGCGCTGTGGCGCAAGGCCGCGGCCGAGATGCGCCCGGGCAGCGTGCTGCTCAGTTATGAATTCCCGGTCGAGGACCACGCGCCCGATCTGGTGGTGGTTCCGCAGGGGCGCGGGCCGGTGCTCTATGGTTGGCACTTTTAGGCGACACGGGGGTGGTTTTACTTGCCCAGGAGCCATTCTCAGGCTATTGTAGTTCCACTTGTACATTTACTGGAAAACGTGTTTTTAAGTTATCTTTCGTCCCTGCTTCCGGCAGGTCGTCTCGCCTTCTTGAAAATCACCATCTTTCCCCGAGCTCTTTCTATATAAGGGAGTGAGCGCATTTGTTAGTCATCATCGGATTTGTTGTCATTTTTGCGGCGGTATTCGGCGGTTTCGCGCTCGACGGCGGCCATCTTGCCGCCCTGTTCCAGCCGATCGAGCTGCTGATGATCTTCGGCGCGGCCATTGGCGCTTTCTTGGTCGGCAATAACGGCAAGGCGATCCGCGCCACCCTGAAGTCATTGCCGTCGCTGTTCCAGGGTTCGCGCTACACCAAGGCACTCTACATGGAGTTGATGTCCTTGCTGTTCGACGTGCTCTCGAAGGTGCGCAAGGAAGGCCTGATGTCGATCGAAGGCGACATCGACGCCCCGGAAGAGAGTGCGCTGTTTTCCAAGTATCCGGGCGTGCTGCATAACCACCACGTGATCGAATTCATGACCGATTATCTGCGCCTGATGGTGTCGGGCAATATGGATGCGTTCCAGATCGAAAACCTGATGGACAACGAGATCGATACCCACCACCACGAGGGCCTGGTGCCGGTGCACTGCCTGGCCAAGCTGGGCGACGCCTTGCCGGCGTTCGGTATCGTGGCCGCCGTGATGGGCGTGGTCCACACCATGGAATCGGTCGGTATCCCGCCGGCCGAACTGGGCATCCTGATCGCCAAGGCGCTGGTCGGCACCTTCCTCGGTATCCTGCTGGCCTATGGCTTCGTCAGCCCGCTGGCCAGCCTGCTCGAGCAAAAGCTGGAAGAGTCGAGCAAGATGTTCCAGTGCGTCAAGGTCACCCTGCTTGCCAGCCTGAACGGCTATGCGCCGGCGCTGGCGGTCGAATTCGGGCGCAAGGTGCTGTACTCGACGGAACGCCCGACCTTCGCCGAACTGGAAGACCATATCAAGAAATCGAAGGCCAAGTAGAGCTTGATGAGACCCTCTTTCATTATCAGCGACATGATGCTGCCGATCCGGAGCCGATATGGCCGATGAGGGCTTGCGGCCGATAATCGTCAAGCGCATCAAGAAGAGCGCGGGCGGCCACCACGGCGGCGCCTGGAAGATCGCGTACGCCGACTTCGTGACGGCGATGATGGCCTTCTTCCTGCTCATGTGGCTGCTCGGCTCGACGACCAAGGGCGACCTGGCAGGTATCGCCGAATACTTCAAGACGCCGCTCAAGGTGGCGATGCAGGGCGGTTCGGGAAGCGGCGACAGCTCGTCCGTGCTTGCGGGCGGCGGCACCGACCTGACGCGCCGCAGCGGCCAGGTCAGGAAGGGCGAGACCCCGCTCGAAAGGAAGACCTACGACCTGAAAGCGGCCAGGGTGGCGCTCGAGCAGGAAGAGGGCATGCGCCTCAAGGCGCTCAAGACCCGGATCGAGGCGGTCATCGAGGCGAACCCGCTGCTCAAGAAATACAAGCACCAGCTCTTGCTCGACATTACCAGCGAGGGCCTGCGGATCCAGATCGTGGACGAACTAAACCGCCCGATGTTCGCCTCGGCCAAGGCCGAACTGCAGCCTTATACGCGCGAGATCCTGCACGTCATCGGGATCGTGCTCAACGAGGTGCCGAACCGGATCGGCCTGTCGGGCCACACCGATTCGACCCCCTACATGAGCGACGCCGGCTACAGCAACTGGGAACTGTCGGCCGACCGCGCCAACGCCTCGCGCCGCGAACTGGTCATCGGCGGCATGAGCGACGCCAAGATCTTGCGCGTGGTGGGGCTGGCCGCGGCCGCCCACCTGGACCGCCAGGACCCGTTCAACCCGATCAACCGGCGCATCAGCATCATCGTGATGAACAAGAAGACCGAAGAAGCGGTCATGCGCGACAGCGCCTCGCTGGAGGTGCCCGATGCAGCGGCGCCAGCCGCGGCGGCAGTCGCGCCCGCACCGGCCGCGCCGAAATGAGCGCCGCCGCCTGGAATTTGGAGACTCCCTATGCCTAGAAAAAAAATCTTGGGTTCGCATGTGAAGCGCCTGCTCTCGGGGGTGTCGGACCACGGGAAAAAACACCTGACCGAAGTGGAAACGGACCTGATCCAGACCGAGCTGCTGCTGGAAGAGGCGATCGAGAAGCTCACCACCAGCTTCATGGCGATCCACAGCGCGGTCGGCGCACGCCAGGAAACGATCGACCTGCTGCTGGCGGGCGGCGCGCCGAGCGCCGAGCATAGCGCCCACCTGGCCGGCATGACGGACGAAATCGGCACCTACGTCAATTCGGCCATCACCAGCCTGCAGTTCCAGGACATGACGAGCCAGCTGATCGACCGCACCTTGAAGCGCGTCACGGGCCTGCGCGAATTCCTCGGTACGCTGGGCTCGCACGGGGCCGATATCATGCCCGACAGCGGCAGCGAGGAAATCGTCGACCTGCTCGGGAAAGTGAGCATGGCGCTGGCCATCCAGTCGCTCGAGCTGCGCAGCGTGTTAAGGAAAGCGGTCAATCAGCAGCATATGGAAAGCGGCGATATAGAACTGTTCTGAGGTTCCAGTGCAGGTTTAGAACGACAACATGGGCTGCGTGCCCGGATTTGAAAAAAGCAGGAGTGAAGATGGCTAAAACAATACTCGCGGTCGACGATTCAAGTTCATTGCGCCAGATGGTCGCTTTCAGCCTGAAGGCTGCCGGTTACCTTGTGGTGGAGGCTGTCGACGGGCAGGATGGCCTGGAAAAGGCCAAGCTGCAAACCGTGGACCTGGTGCTGACCGACCAGAACATGCCGCGCATGGACGGCCTGGCGCTGATCAAGCTGCTGCGCGGCCTGCCGGCCTACGAAAAGGTGCCCATCCTGATGCTCACCACCGAATCGTCCGACGAGATGAAGTCGAAGGGCCGCGCCGCCGGCGCCAACGGCTGGCTGGTCAAGCCGTTCGATCCGCAGCGGCTCATCGAAGTCGTCAAGAAGGTCATCGGCTGATGGCCGGGCGCTGCTCGGACATCCGAGGGGAGCATGGGCAATGAAGTATCGCGACATTGACGGAGTCTCATCATGACCATCGATATTAGCCAGTTTTTCCAGGTCTTTTTCGATGAGGCCGAGGAACTGCTGGCCGAAAAAGAGCGGCTGCTGCTGGCCGTCGACATCACCGCACCCGATCCGGAACACCTGAATGCGATTTTCCGGACCGCGCACTCGATCAAGGGCGGCGCCTCGACCTTCGGGCTCAACGACATGAGCGAGGTGACGCACATCCTCGAATCGCTGCTTGACCGCATCCGCAAGGGGGAAATGGCGCTCACGTCGGTGCACGTGGACGCCTTCCTGGCGGCCAAGGACATCCTCAAGATGCAGCTCGACGGGCACCGCAACGGCAGCCCGGTCGACCAGGATGCGGTGGCCAATGTGCGCATGATGCTGCAGGAATTGATGAGCGACGCGGCGCCGCTGGCGGCCCCGCTTGCGCCGCCCCTGGT
>JBAQKU010000322.1:0-7665 GCA_049301315.1 Telluria sp. | reverse complement strand
CAGCAGCAGGCCCAGGCGCGCGGCCCGGCCTGTGCGCGCCTTTATCTTACTCATCGCTGAGCAAGCCTTTGCTCCACGCCGCGGCGACGTCCTCGAACGGGGTTGCGGTGGACTCGAACACGCTGGCGTCCCTGGCCAGCCGGATCCAGGCGCGCGTGTCGTGTGCGCTGCGCGCCACCGGCGGGTCGGCGCGCACCGCTTCGAGCCAGGCATACACGCGCGCATAGTGCTCGGGATGATGGCGCCGGGTCCATGCCAGTGCGACCAGGTCGGCGAAGCCTTCCTCGCGCCGCGTTTCGCGCATTGCCCTGGCGTCGGCCAGCAGATCGGCGCTGGCCGCCTGCTCATCGCCCACTTCCGCGAAGCCGGCCGGCAGCGCATGCCACACTCCTTGCGCATAGCGCCAGCAATGGCCGACCTCGTGCGCCGTCATCGCTTCGATCAGCAAGCTGCGCTCTTGCTCGGGGACCTGGGCGAGGATGGTTTCCGCATCCGGATTGCCGCGCATCGACAACACCAGCTTGCAGCGGCCGCCATCGAAGCCCATCGCCAGCGGGACGTCGCCGGGACGCGCCTTCGGCTGCACCGTGATGTCGATGGGGAGCTTGAGCTGTTGCGAATATGCCAGCACCGGCGCGGCGGCGCGCAGCCAGCGGGTCTCGAGTTCGGTCAGGGTGGCATTGGCGCTGGCGCCAGCCGAGATCAGGTACAGCGATGCGATCAGAATGTGCTTGAGCATGGAGTGGTTCCTCCCGTAATCCATAAGTGCCTATCGGCAATTCTAAAGCACCCAACACCCCTTTTTAAAAATAAATTTCTAGATGGCAAAACGGCAAGCAGCCCAGTCTTGGCGGGCTGTTAAGAAATATGTCGTGATCGTCAGCATTTAATTTTGAACAAAAAAAACCGCAGGACGTGCCTGCGGTTTTTTGTGCGCGGACCAGGGAAAGAGCGGAACCGTTTCGCTCCATCGCGCCTACTTCGGCGCGGGCGCCGCCATCAGCGTTGCCGCTGTCGTAAACACGGGGCGGATGTCGTTCGGCACCGCCTTCATCTTGTCGAGTCCCTTCCGCACGTCGGGACGAATCACCACGTACTTGGCCATCAGCTGCTGCGCGCGCGCGTAGTCGCCGGTCGCTTCGATGGTCAGCAATTCGCGGTCGAGGTCCATCACGGCCTGTTTGATCTTCTTGAAGTCCACCGCGAAGGTGCCGTCGCCGTGCGAGACGAAGCCACCTTTGTCGAGCAGGTAGTTCATCTGGATCGCCATGCCGCGCGCGTGCGAATCGGTCAGGCCGAAATGCAGGGTGCGGAAGGCCGACGCCAAAAAGGTGTTGTACAGCTTGCGCTCGGCATCCGCGCCCTGCCCCAGCGTGTCCTTGAGCTGGCCCTTTTCCATCATGTAGGCAAGCGCCCACAGTCCGGTCACGTCGGCCTTGGCTTCCTCGATGGTCGAATAGGTGTCCTTCAAATCCTGGCGCGGAGTCGAGTCCTTGCCGTCCTTCCTGGTCTGGTGCGGGCCCAGGCCGTGCATGATCTCGTGCGCCAGGATATGCGTGAAGAAGGAGTCGAAATCGAGATCCTTCTGCGCCTCGGGCCGCAGCACCAGCTTGGCAATCGGCGTCAGGGTCGACCTGAACTTCGCTTCCTGCACGTTCTTGAGCATCACGCGCTTGGAGCCGCGCGCACTGACGATGCGCTCGTCGTTGGGCAGGTTGTAGGCGGCCGTCTGCACGCCCATGTTGCCGTCGCCGGCGCCAACCACCTGATTGACCACCACCATCGGCGCCAGCGCGCCCACTTTCGGGTTGCGGTATTGCTTGTCGAGCGGCAGATTGTCTTCCAGCTCCTGCATGTGCTTGCCGAAGAAATCGAGTTTGCTCGTTTCCTTCTGGTCGCGGATATTCACGTAGGCTTCGAACGCCGCCTTGTAACCGAACAGTTCGTCGTTATAGGTCTCATAGGGACCGATGGTGATGTCGAGCGGCGAATCGAGGTCCATCCATGCGAAGTCCGACGCCAGATAATCGTTGGACAGGAAGGCGTCCGCGCGCAGGGTCAGGAATTTCTTGAGCGAGGCATTGTCGGTCGCCGCGGCGGCCTGCTTCAGCAGCCTGGCGAGCTTCTCGAGCTCCGTCTTGTATTCCTCGGAATACTTGACGATCTTGAACTTGCCGTCGGCGCCGCTGCGGATCGTCGTGAAGAACCACTGGGCCGCCTCCTTGTCCTTGGCCGGCAGCGCATTCATCCACGCCTCGAGCGCTTCCTTGCTGGCGCCGGCCGGGTAGAAGTTGGCGGCGTCCGGCTTTTTCGCGGGGATCCTGATGCCCGCGTATTCGGCAGGCATGAAAGAGCGGTTGCCGTCGATGATGGACCACGGCCCCTTATTGAGCCAGAAATAATTCAGGCGTGCCTGGCCCAGCGCGGAGGTGTCTTTCTTCAGCGCGGACCACAGCGCCTCGTTGCCCGACCAGCGCTGGCGCAGCTGCAGGACGTCGACGATCCTGGCGGCCTCGATCAGCGTGGCGATGGCAGCCTTGTCGCCGGCCGACAGGCTTGACGTATCGGCGCGCAAGTCGGCAGGTGCGAAGCGCCGGGCCATCTGGTTCAGTTCAGCGACGCTGGCGACGGCGGGAGCTTCAACCGGCGAGGCACTTGTGGTGCCAGCGGCCAGCAGCAGGATAAATGGAACGAGTAAGTTCTTCATAGGTCCTTTTCTGATTTAAAAATTACAACGCCTGCATTGTAATACCGAACCGGCCTTGCTCCCGGATCAAGCCCGGGTGTTGGGCCGAACAGCACCCTACCAGACCCGCGCCGGCGCGGCACTCTTTCTGCACAATAGTGCAGCCGCTGAGAATGTGCGTTATCGCACCGAGCAGTGAGCCGGTTTCGGGCATCCTTGTCTTTTTACTGGAGGCGTTATGACAATCACATACGACGAGCTGGCAGGGCGCCACGGGGAGGCAGCATGAGCAAGTCGGCCCGCTACCAATGGCGCGATCAACAGGCCATCCTGAACGAACGCATGAAGGGGTTCATGGCGAACCCGGGCAGTGAACAGATGGAGGCGGTGCTTGCGGAAATGCGCGCCTATGCCGATGCCGCGCGCTCCGGCAACATCGAAATTCCAACCCACTGGACGACCTACAACTGAAAGAACGGGTACACCGGCGCAGCGGTGCATGCACGCCCGACCGGCGGCGCGGACGAATCGGACAAAAAAACCGGGAACCGCCCGCCATGGCCGGTTCCCGGTTTTTTTGCCGCGCGCCGTCGTGCGCTCAAAACTTGGCTGACAGGCCGATCGTCCAGCTCAGGTCCGCCGTATTCTTGTTGCCTTTCGAAAGCGCAGTATCGATTTGCAGCGTATCGGAGAGCAGGTAGGCCGCGCCGATGTTGACGCTCGCGGCGGTCCCGCCATTGGTGGCGCGGGCAAGCTGCGGCGCGGCCACCTCGACGAAGGTGCGCAACCGTTCATTCCAGGATTTCCCGAGCACGATGCTCAATATGCCGCCCACAAAGCGCTCGCCGCGTTCGTTGCGCCCGTAGCGAAGGCCTGGCATCACGCCAAGCGAGAATTCGTCCGGCAGCTCCCACTCGGCCGACATGAGCAGCGCTGGACGCAGGCCGTCGCCGCGAAACCGGGCCGAGCCCGAGTCAAGCTCGATCTCGGCCAGCAAGGCGACCGAAGGCATGCCTGCGCTGGCATCCTGCACGTGCCACTTCACGCCAAGCGACGTGTCGCCGTAGCCGCGCTCGGTCACGCTGCTCCCGGCTGCCATATTCTCTGAACGCGCCACCAGGCGGCCATCGGTCTCGACCCGCAATTCAAGCGTGTCGGACACCCCGAAGCGCAACAAGGTGGGCGTTGACGCGGTGCGCTCCTTGATCCCGTTCGCGCTCGCGCGTTCGACCGCAACGCTGGTCTCGATCTGGAAGCGGCCCTGGCCGACGACGCTGCTCGATTCGGTAAAGTCAGGACGGTCTGTTGCGATCGTATCGTGTTCGGCAGCATGCAGCGCGCCGCTGGCGAGTAACGCTGAACAGGCAAACCAGAGACTGGCGCGCGCGGATGTTGTGGCAGGCATGCATTTCCTTCTTCTATTATTAATTATGAAAACAATTTCGTGATCGTTGACGCACTCTGTAAGCGCAATATCGAATGCTCTTCGACTTAGGTCTGGACGGCTTCCAGCAGGCGTGTTTTGGCGCTGCTTGGACCGATCAATGGATGGATACGGGGTGTGGCGCGGCGGCGGCCGCGGTTTCCGATTGCCCCTGCGCGCCGAGCTTGAATACGCTCACTACTTGAACCAGCTTGGCGGCCTGCTCCTGCAGCGATGCCGCGGCGGCCGCCGCCTCCTCGACCAGCGCCGCATTCTGCTGCGTGCGCCCGTCCATGTCCATGATGGCGTGGTTGATTTGTTCGATGCCGCTGCTTTGCTCGAGGCTGGCGGTGCTGATGTCGCTCATGATGCGGACGACTTCCTTGACCGAGTTCACGATCTTGTCCATCGTCTGTCCTGCCTCGTCCACCAGTTTGCTGCCGGCGCCGACGGTGTCGACAGAATGGCCGATCAGGACCTTGATTTCCTTGGCTGCGGCCGCCGAGCGCTGCGCCAGGTTGCGCACTTCGCTCGCCACCACCGCAAAACCGCGTCCCTGCTCGCCGGCGCGCGCGGCCTCGACGGCGGCGTTCAGGGCCAGGATATTGGTCTGGAACGCAATGCCGTCGATCACGCCGATGATGTCGACGATCTTGCCCGAGCTGTCGTTTATCGACGTCATGGTCCGCACCACCTGAGCGACGATACTTCCTCCCTGCACCGCCACCTCGGAGGCGGTCAGTACCAGTTCGTTGGCGTGGCGCGCGTTGTCCGCATTGTTCTTCACCGTGGCGGTCATCTCCTCCATCGCACTGGCGGTTTCCTCGAGCGAGCTGGCCTGCGATTCGGTGCGGCCCGACAGGTCCAGGTTGCCGGCCGCGATTTGGGCCGTTGCGGATGCAATCGTGGTGGCCGAGGTGGTCACGCTGGCGATAATGCCGGCAATGCGGGCGATGAACGCATTGAACTCGATGCCGATCCCGTGGAACTCGCCTTCCAGCGCCGGCAAACGCCGGTTCAGGTCGCCGTCGCCGCTGGTGAGCTGCTCGACCCCTTGCTGTACCAGGCGTACGCTGGCCATGATCCTGATCGTGATCCATGTCGTGATGACGACCATGAAAAGCATTGCGCCGATCAGCCCGGAGATCATCACCTGTTGCGCCATGCTTGAGCTGCTGGTCGCCGCTTCGGTGGCGCGCGCCGTTTCCTTCGCGATCAAGTCGCTCAATACGGCCATTTCCCGTTCGAGCGTGGTGAACGCCTGGCTAAATCCAGGCATCCTGGCGTCAATCTCTTCCGGCTTGTCGAAGGCAAGCGTCACCATCTCCTTGCTTTGCTTCGCATACACCTCGAGCAGCGGACGCACGGTGGCGATGGCGCGCATGATGTCCGAGGTCAGCGGCAGCGCTTCGTTGGCCGCCATGACGTCGCGAAACGAATCCAGGTGGCCATTGAGCTGGGTCTCGATATCGGCCCGCGCATCGCTCTTTTTCTGGCTGCCCGCCAGCGCCGCGCCTAGCACATCCGAGCGCAGCGTGTCGTGCAGCATGTCTGCCTGCATGTGATTGCGCATCGACGCGGCGCTGACCTCATTGGTACGCACCGCCACACTCATGTGACGTGCGTTCCAAATGCCGGCGCCGCCCACCGCCAGCAGGAAAACAAAGCTCATCGCTCCGAAACCGATCAGTTGTGTCTTGATCTTCATGCATTCTCCAGTGATTGGCGCTGCCGGCGGCGCCGTAGCGGCTTGTACCGCATCTGAGAGCAGTCAGGCGGCGCCATTGTTGCAATAGAAATAAGTTCGATTCCTTTAATGCAACTATCGTAAACGATTTGCCCCTATTTACCCAAAGAAAGCGAAGCAGCAATCAACTTCTTTGATTAATATCAAAACGTCTCGTCACGTTTCGTATTTTTAACGGGGAGGGGGCCCGGTTCGACCAGGTGGGTGGCAGGGCGTGAGAAGCAGTGGGGATGACTCCACCCAACGCGCCGCGCTGGATGGATACATGCTGTGCCATAGGCAAGCTGGTGAACCCGCGTTCGGGCGAACGCGAAGGCTTGGGTCTAGCGTTTGCGCATCGGCGGCAGGTCGGTGCACACGCCCTCGTACACTTCGGCTGCCATGCCGATCGATTCGCCCAGGGTCGGATGGGGGTGGATCGTCTTGCCGATATCGACGCCGTCGGCGCCCATCTCGATGGCCAGTGCGATCTCGCCGATCATGTCGCCGGCGTGGGTTCCGACGATGCCGCCGCCGACGATGCGATGCGTTTCAGCGTCGAACAGCAGCTTGGTGAAGCCCTCGTCGCGCCCGTTGGCGACCGCGCGCCCGCTCGCTGCCCACGGGAAGTGGCCCTTTTCGAGCTTGATCCCCTTCGCCTTCGCTTCGTCTTCGGTGATGCCGACCCATGCCACCTCGGGATCGGTGTAGGCCACCGACGGAATCACCTTCGCGTCGAAGAACGCCTTTTCGCCATGCGCGGCTTCGGCCGCCACATGCGCTTCATGCACAGCCTTGTGCGCCAGCATCGGCTGGCCAACCAGGTCGCCGATGGCGAAAATGTGCGGCACGTTGGTGCGCATCTGGCCGTCGACGTTGATGAAGCCGCGCTCCGTGACGGCCACGCCAGCCTTGTCGGCGCCGATCTTGTTGCCGTTCGGGCTGCGGCCAACGGCCACCAGCACCATGTCGTAGAGCTGCGCTTCAGGCGCGGGGCCGCCGGCTTCGGCCGCTTCGAACGTGACCTTGATCCCTTCCGGCAGCGCTTCCACGGCGACGGTCCTGGTCTTGGTCATGACCTTGTCGAAGCGCTTCTCGTTGAACTTCTGCCAGACCTTGACCATGTCGCGGTCGGCGCCCTGCATCAGTCCGTCGAGCATTTCCACCACGTCGATGCGCGCGCCCAGCGTCGAATACACGTGCGCCATTTCCAGGCCGATGATGCCGCCGCCGATGACCAGCATTTTCTTGGGGATCGCGCGCAGTTCGAGCGCGCCGGTCGAATCGACGATGCGCGGGTCTTCCGGCACGAACGGCAGCTTCACCACCGACGATCCGGCGGCGATGATGGCCTGCTTGAACGCGATGACCTGTTTGGCGCCGTCAGGACCGGTCACTTCGATGTGGTTCGGGCCGAGGAACTGGCCGACGCCCTGCACCACCTTGACCTTGCGCGCCTTGGCCATGCCGGCCAGGCCGGTGGTCATCTTGCCGACCACTTTTTCCTTCCAGCCGCGCAGCTGGCCGATATCGATCTCAGGTTTCGCGAATGCGATGCCGTGCTGCGACATCGATTGGGTCTCGTCGATGACGGCGGCCACGTGCAGCAGCGCTTTCGAGGGAATACAGCCGACGTTCAGGCACACGCCGCCAAGCGTTGCATAGCGTTCGACCAGCACCGTGTCCATGCCCAGGTCGGCCGAGCGGAATGCGGCCGAATAGCCGCCGGGACCTGCGCCCAGCACCATCATGGCGCATTCGATGTCGACCTTGCCGGCATAGCTGCCGCCGGCCGCCGCAGGGGCCGCCGCTGCGGGCACAGGCGCGGCC
>JBAQKU010000321.1:0-2198 GCA_049301315.1 Telluria sp. | reverse complement strand
CCGCAGGTCTCTACAACATTGCAATATACAAAAATCGAGCCGAGTGCGGCCGACGGCGTGATTCCGGCTTCGGCAACGGCCGTCGTCACCATCTGTTGCGCCCTGGTCGTTGCGGCCACGACCTTGCTCGAGTTCCTCAGTTCGGCCAAGGGAATTGACGCCATGTAATTTGCGGCATCCTGCGTCGCTTGCTTGAGCACGTTATATTGGAGGAACACGCGGCCGAAGAGAAAAATTGTCGGCAAGAGGAAGGCGGTCAGGCACATGATGATGGCCAGTTCAACCGCGGCCACGCCGCCCTGGGGCCGCACTGCGGCATTGATGGGAGCGGGCGCCGGTTTCATTTGTACAGGACCGCTGAAACGGCAAGCGCACCGTCTGAGACCAGCCCCCCGAATTCCGCATGAATGGCAGGCACGGCGGCGGATGCGGGCGCCGTCATGAGGAAGCGGCCGATGGCCAGGACAACGGCCGTCGAGCCACCCGTCACCGGACAGCTGAGCAGCGGGATGTTCAGGATCCGCCTGGTTCTTAAGCCGGTATTGGTCGGCAATTGGGCGTGAGGCGGCACCCCGCGGTTGTAGGGACTGAGCGACGTGTCGGAGTAGCTGCTCGACAGTGAGCCGGCACCGCTGATCGGGTATAGCGCCGGCCAGTTCGCTTTCAGAAAAGCCAGCCCGCCGCTGAACCTGACCGGTTTGGAGAAGGACCAGAGCGGACCGTAGCTGTTGACGGTGACGGGGGTGGTCAGCGGGTCCGCCTCGCCGATGGTGAGCATATTCCCGTCCTTCTCGAATGTCTCTGCGCTGCCCGAGATAATGCCCATCGCTGGCGTCGTGTTCATCCACCATCCCGAGTAGCCGCCAATGAATCTCCTTACATTGAAATCGGGCGGCGCCTGGGCCGTGTCGCAGGTCGATCCGCCGGAATAGTCATCGAAGCGGGAATTGAGCTCCCGGGCCAGCTCGGCAGGAAACGGTTCGCTCACGTAGACTGTCGAGCCGCTTGTCAACCGTGGCGCAGCCATGGTGCCGTTGCATACGAACGGCCTGGCCGTCGCCACGGAGTGATGGTCGGAGTTGTCCGCTCCGCCGGGAAAATCGATAGGGTTGACGAGGTAATTCTTGGCGCTGGAACCGTTCGGATTGAGCTTGAGAAGGTTATAGCTGAAGCCGCGCCGGAAACCATATTCGAGCAGCTCCTCGAAACCGGCCCCCAGGGTGTTGGCGCGTGCGGCGGTCGGATTATTGTTAAGCGCACAGATCGCGAGCGGCGTGATCTGGGCCGTGCTGCGCCCTGCAATGGCGCGCGCGCTGAGCAAAAAATCAGCCGGAGCGCCACCGAGCACGCGCATGAAAAGGGTCTTGACCACGCCGGGGGCGCCGGCCAGGTCGGCGGTGTCGACTTTGGCATAACGGATTGCAGGCGCGTCGGTGGCGCCGACGGAGTCGGCCGATATCCACGGGCCATCGGGGGTGTCGCTGAGCTCAAGTGCGTTGGACGACCAGGCGATGGGCGACGCGAACTGGTATTTGTTGGCCTGGGCTGCCGCCTGCGCCCTGTCCTTGGCGTTGGTCACGCCAGCCGGCGTGCCGTCCAGTTCACGCGCCGCGGCAATGGCGGCCGCATCTGCCACGCTTTGCAGTTCCGTGCTGCGCGTGTACGCCAGCGACAGGTCGAGCGCCATGCCGATGAAGCCGATGAGCGGGATCAGCAGCATCGCAAAGGCGACAGCGTACGAGCCCGCCTCGCCGCGGCGCTGCCGACGCATGATGCGCAAGCGTTTCATCTGACGCCACCGGTGCTGAGCAACATGACGGGCTGCGGCGGCGGCGGCGCCTTGAACGAGCTCTCATAGCGCTCCTGCGCGGCGCGCGCGGCGCGTCCGTCGATGCCGGCCACCGGATCGGCGTTGCGCACCGCTTCCGGTTTGGCCACCTGCGAGGCCAGCGACACACGCAGCGAGTCGCCGAAACGGCTGTCGTACTGCGGCGTGGTCTGCACGCAGGCGCCGAGCAAGGCCGCCAGCGCCAGCATGGCGGCGCGGTCGGCCAGGACCTGGGTTCGCGTTTTCATGGTGTCTCCCTATTTGAGTTCGAAGCCGGGCGCGCGTTCGGGCGTGGCGGCGGGTGCGGGTGCCGGTGCGGCGATTGCGGCTGGGGGCGGGCGCCCTTCCAGGCGTCCGCCCAGCAGCAGCT
>JBAQKU010000320.1:0-13723 GCA_049301315.1 Telluria sp. | reverse complement strand
GCTTGGAGAGCTTTTCACCGTCGGCATTGCGCAGCACCGGCACATGCAGGTAGCGCGGGGTCGGCAGGCCAAGCAGGCGCTGCAGGTACACCTGGCGCGGGGTCGAATCGAGCAAGTCGGCGCCGCGCACCACGTCGGTCACGCCCTGCTGTGCGTCGTCGACCACGACGGCCAGCTGGTAGGCCCAAAAGCCGTCGGCGCGCTTTAACACGAAGTCGCCCGATTCCGTGGCCAGGTGCTGGGCCACATGGCCGGCAAGGCGGTCCTCGAAGCCGACCAGGTCGCCCGGGGCGTCCGGCACGCGCACGCGCAGGCTGCGCATGGTCCTGCCGGGAGCCAGGCCATGGCGGCAGGTTCCCGGATAAATGGCGGCGCCGTCGGGCGCGACCCCGAGGCGCGAGTCGGCGATCTCGCGCCGGTTGCAGCCGCAGGGATAGGTGTGGCCGGCCAGCCGTTCGGCCGCCGCCTGGTACAGATGGGTGCGCCGGCTTTGCCGGAGCACTTCGCCGTCCCAGGCCATGCCGAGCTGTTGCAACAGGCTCAGGATGACGTCGGCAGCGCCGGCGGCGCTGCGGCCCTCGTCCACGTCTTCGATGCGCACCAGCCACTTGCCGTGGTGAGCGCGCGCGTCGAGATAGCTTGCCACGGCCGCGACCAGCGAGCCCGCGTGCAGGCGGCCGGTCGGCGAGGGCGCGAAGCGCCCGATGTAAGGGGCCATGTCAGTCGGCTCCTTGCAGGCCGCTGCCGCGCCCTGCTGCCTTATTTTGCCGCGGGCGCCGCATCGAATTCCTTGATGGCGGCGCTGACCTTGCTGGCCACGCCGTTGGGCACCGCGATCGACAGTTGATAGTGCGCGATTTCGAAACCCTTGGCGCTCTTGCGGATCACGCCGCTGGCTTGGCACACGCCCATCTGGGTATCGAGCAGTTCGTCGAACCAGATGAACTGCCTGTCCGGCGACAGGTAGACATTGCGCCTGGTGGCCTTGAACGCCCACGCCGACTTACGCTCGAAAAAGCGCCTGGCCCATTGCTTGAACTGGTCGCGATGCCACAGCTCGGTCTTGTCGGTGCCGATATACACGCCGTCCTTGGCGATCTTGTCGAAGTAGGCGAGGCGTGCATGGGCCGCGTCGTCATGCCATTCGTCGACGAAGGCATTGACCTGCCGCTTGAGCGCGGCGTCCGCGTCAACCGTCCGGGCCGGTGCGCCAAGGCTGAGCAGGAGCGCGCAGCAGGCGAGCAGGATGTGTTTCAAGAGGACCTCGCAGGGGGCGTCAGGGGAGGCCCGGCGTCAATGAGGATACCCGGCAAACGCTCAAGTAACACCGGCAAGGCCGTTTGCACTGTTTCCCACACGACATCAAGATTGATGTCGAAATACCCGTGCGCGACGCGGTTGCGCATCCCTTTCATGCTTTTCCAAGGGACGTCCGGATGCCGATCAAGGAACACCTCATAGTCCTTCAGCAGCTTGGTCGCCGCTTCTCCGATGATCACGATATTCAAAATTACCGCTTGCTGGGTACGCTTGTCTACCATGCAGTCATCTTTTTCCATTCCTTCAACATAGCCGCACGCCTGGCGTGCAGCGTCCAACATATGGTCAAGGTAATCAGGCAGACTGTTCTGGCTCATACCGGACGAGCCTCAGCAAGGACCTGATAACGAAATTTCGGCGGGAGGTCTCCCGGAGTGAGCAGATCGACCGTAACGCCCAGCAGTTCCTCCAGCTCGAGCTGAAGCCCGCCAAGATCAAATAAGGTCGCCCCAGGCAATGCATCGACCAGCAAATCCAAGTCGCTGCCATCCCTGTCTTCCCCATGAAGCACGGACCCGAATACGCGCAGGTTCGCGGTGCGGAACCGGCCCGCCACCTCTAGCACCATGCTGCGCTTTAATTCAAGCGCTACCGACGGTCTCATGCGAAACCCTTTCCTTTCTCTCAGATCGAGCCACACTACCACAGCTTTGCCAACAATTGAAGTGCGACAGGCCTTCAGGCCTGTCGGTCTAAACAAGATTTGGAAGGGGTTTGAATCTCGGTTGGGCGCGCATCGCCAAATAACCGAGGTGCCCCCGTTTCGCTCTTTCCTCGCTTGGCGAACGACGTAAAAAAAGCGAGCCGCAGCTCGCTTTTCTTCTGTCAGGCGCGATTTAACCGCGCTTGTCCATCGGCGGCACGTCGCGCGCCGGCGAACCGACGAACAACTGGCGTGGACGGCCGATCTTTTGCTCGGGATCCGAGATCATCTCGTTCCATTGCGCGATCCAGCCGATGGTGCGGGCCATCGCGAAGATGCCGGTAAACAGCGACACTGGAATGCCCAGCGCGGACTGCACGATGCCGGAGTAGAAGTCGACGTTCGGGTACAGCTTGCGCGAGACGAAGTATTCGTCTTCCAGCGCGATCTTTTCGAGCGCCATGGCCAGCTTGAACAAGGGGTCGTCGTGCAGGCCGAGCTCGTTCAGCACTTCGTGGCAGGTTTCGCGCATCAGCTTGGCGCGCGGGTCGAAGTTCTTGTAGACGCGGTGGCCAAAACCCATCAGCTTGACGCCGGAGTTCTTGTCCTTCACTTTCGCGATGAACTCGGGGATCTTGTCGACGCTGCCGATTTCCTTGAGCATGGTCAGGGCCGCTTCGTTGGCGCCGCCGTGGGCAGGGCCCCACAGGCAGGCGATGCCGGCTGCGATACAGGCGAACGGATTGGCGCCGGACGAACCGGACAGGCGCACGGTCGAGGTCGATGCGTTCTGCTCGTGGTCCGCGTGCAGGATCAGGATGCGGTCGAGTGCGCGCACCAGCACTTCGTTGACCACGTATTCTTCGCACGGATTGCCGAACATCATGCGCATGAAGTTGGCGCTGTACGACAGGTCGTTGCGCGGATACACGAACGGCTGGCCGATCGAGTATTTGTACGACATCGCGACCAGGGTCGGCATCTTGCCGATCAGGCGGATCGCCGACACTTCGCGGTGATGCGGGTCGTTGATGTCGAGCGAGTCGTGGTAGAACGAGGCCAGCGCGCCGACGGTGCCGACCAGCACCGACATCGGATGCGCATCGCGCCGGAAGCCGCGGAAGAAGAACTGCATCTGCTCGTGCACCATGGTGTGCTTGGTCACGGTGTCGGTGAACTTCTGGTTCTCGGCCGCGTTCGGCAGCTCGCCGTTGAGCAGCAGGTAGCACGTCTCGAGGAAGTCGCAGTTGACCGCCAGTTGCTCGATCGGGTAGCCGCGGTACAGCAGCTCGCCCTTGTCGCCGTCGATGTAGGTGATGGTCG
The DNA here is from genome assembly GCA_049301315.1 of Telluria sp. Classification (GTDB taxonomy): domain Bacteria; phylum Pseudomonadota; class Gammaproteobacteria; order Burkholderiales; family Burkholderiaceae_D; genus JBAQKU01. The sequence continues at coordinate 10,437 of JBAQKU010000320.1, read as the reverse complement.
AGTTGCACGACGCGGTCGACATGAAGCCAGGATCATAGGTGAATTTGCCGGTCTGGGCATACAGCTTGCGGATGTCGATGACGTCCGGTCCGATGGTGCCCTTGTAGATCGGCATGTCGATGGCTGGGCTGCCATCGGAAAAAGACAGGGTGGCTTTGGTATCAGAGATGTTCATGGCACTTCCTTCAGGGAGGTGAGTCTACAAAAATTAAGATTACAAAATCGTTCAGGCTTGCCGCAGGCGCAACAGCAGGCTGCGCACCTGCGGCAGATCGAGCTCACCTTCGGGCTCGCCGCTCCCCAGGATCAGGCTCATCAGCGCGTTGTCCGACAAATCGAGCAGGCGCGTGAGTGCGTCGACTTCCTCATCCGTCATCACTTCTTCGTGGACGTCGAGGAAACGCGTCAGGATGATGTCGTTTTCGAGCAGGCCGCGGCGGCTGCGCCAGCGCAGGCGTGCGCGATTGGCCGGGTCGGATTGATGGGTAGTCACACTAAGTTCCGTCATTGGGTCAACACTCTACTTGGGCTGCCGGTCTTCGGCAGTACGCTGCGCCTTACACTGCGCGCCGCACCATCAATTCCTTGATCTTGCCGATCGCCTGGTTCGGGTTCAGGCCTTTCGGGCACACGTCCACGCAATTCATGATCGAGTGGCAGCGGAACAGGCGGTACGGGTCTTCCAGGTTGTCCAGGCGCGCGCCGGTATCCTGGTCGCGGCTGTCGGCGATGAAGCGGTAGGCTTGCAGCAGGCCGGCGGGGCCGACGAACTTGTCCGGATTCCACCAGAACGACGGGCACGAGGTCGAGCAGCAGGCGCACAGGATGCATTCGTACAGGCCGTCGAGTTCGTCGCGCTGTTCGGGCGACTGCAGGCGTTCTTTCTCGGGCGGAATCGAATCGTTGACCAGGTAGGGCTTGATCGAGTCGTACTGCTTGAAGAACTGGGTCATGTCGACGATCAGGTCGCGGATCACCGGCAGCCCCGGCAGCGGACGCAGCACGATCGGCTGGGTCAGCTCGTTCAGGTTGGTGGTGCAGGCCAGTCCGTTCTTGCCGTTGATGTTCATCGCGTCCGAACCGCACACGCCTTCGCGGCAGGAGCGGCGCAGGGCGAGCGAATCGTCGACGTCGGCCTTGATGCGCTGCAGTGCGTCGAGCAGCATCTTGTCGGTGTCTTTCAGTTCAACCGTCACATCCTGCATGTACGGTTTGGCGTCCTGGTCAGGATCGTAACGGTAAATCTTCAGTTTAACTGTGCGTGTCATCATCTGACCTTTAGAAAGTACGTGGTTTCGGCTTGAAGGTGTCGACCGTGAGCGGCTTGGTGATCACAGGCTTGTACTCGAGGCGGTTGCCTTCGGAGTACCACAAGGTGTGCTTCATCCAGACCTCGTCGTCGCGTGCCGGGTAGTCGCTGTGCGCGTGCGCGCCGCGCGATTCCTTGCGCGCCACGGCCGAGGTGATGGTCGCCTTGGCCGTCTCGATCAGGTTGTCCAGTTCGAGCGCTTCGACGCGCGCGGTGTTGAACACCTTCGACTTGTCCTTGAACGAGACATGCTTGCGGCGCTCGTCGAGCACCATGATTTCCTTCAAACCCTGCTGCAGCAGCTCGTCGGTGCGGAACACGCCGCAATAGGTCTGCATGGTGGCGCGGATGTCGTTGGCGACGCCTTGCACGCGCTCCGAGCCGGTCGAGTTCTCCAGGCGCGAGAGGCGCTCCATGGCGAGGTCGGCGGCGCCGGCCGGCAGCGGCTTGTTGCTCTTTTGCTTGAGGTTCTGCGCGATCACATGGTTGCCCGCGGCGCGCCCGAACACCAGCAGGTCGAGCAGCGAGTTGGTGCCGAGGCGGTTGGCGCCGTGCACCGAGACGCAGGCGCATTCGCCGATCGCGTACATGCCGCCCACCTGGGCTACCGGGTTGCCGTTCTTGGGTGCGACAACCTGGCCGTTGATGTCGGTCGGAATGCCGCCCATCTGGTAGTGAATCGTCGGCACCACCGGGATCGGTTCGCGCGTGGCGTCGACGTTGGCGAACTTGTGCGCGATCTCGAGGATAGAAGGCAGGCGCTTCTGGATCGTTTCCGAGCCGATGTGGCGCAGGTCGAGCAGTACGTGGTCCTTGTTCGGGCCGCAGCCGCGCCCTTCCTTGATTTCCTGGTCCATCGAGCGCGACACGAAGTCGCGCGGCGCCAGGTCTTTCAGGGTCGGCGCATAGCGCTCCATGAAGCGCTCGCCATTGCTGTTGATCAGGATGCCGCCCTCGCCGCGCACGCCTTCGGTGATCAGCACGCCCGCGCCGGCCACGCCGGTCGGGTGGAACTGCCAGAACTCCATGTCCTGCAGCGGCAGGCCGGCGCGTGCCGCGATGCCGAGCCCGTCGCCGGTGTTGATGAAGGCATTGGTCGAGGCGTTGAAGATGCGCCCTGCGCCGCCGGTGGCGAAGATGGTCGTCTTCGCTTCCAGGATCATGCATTCGCCGGTTTCCATTTCCAGCGCCACCACGCCGACCACGTCGCCTTCGGCGTCGCGGATGATGTCGAGCGCCATCCACTCGACGAAGAACTGGGTGCGCGCGCGCACGTTACGCTGGTACAGGGTGTGCAGCAGGGCGTGGCCGGTGCGGTCGGCCGCGGCGCAGGCGCGCTGCACCGGCTTCTCGCCGAAGTTGGCGGTGTGCCCGCCGAAGGGGCGCTGGTAGATGGTGCCGTCGGGATTGCGGTCGAACGGCATGCCGAAGTGTTCGAGCTCGTAGACCACCTTGGGCGCTTCGCGGCACATGAATTCGATCGCATCCTGGTCGCCCAGGTAGTCGCCGCCCTTGACGGTGTCGAACATGTGCCAGTACCAGTCGTCTTCCGACATGTTGCCGAGCGAGGCGCCGATGCCGCCCTGGGCCGCCACGGTGTGCGAGCGGGTCGGGAACACCTTCGAGAGCACGGCCACGTTCAGGCCGGCTTCGGCCAGCTGCAGCGAGGCGCGCATGCCGGAACCGCCGGCGCCGATGATGACCGCGTCGAAGCGGCGGGTAGGGATTGCAGATTTATATGCTGCCACGATTACACACTCCAGAGAATTTGTACTGTCCAAGCGGCACAGACGAGCAGCCACACGATGGTGGCCATTTGCAGGGTCAGGCGCAGGCCGACCGACTTCACGTAGTCCATCCAGATGTCACGCATGCCGACCCAGGCGTGATAGAACAGCCCGAGGAAGGTGACCAGGCTGAACAGCTTGAACCATTGCTGGGCGAACACGCCGGCCCAGCCTTCGTAGGTGAAGTTGCTGCCGGTGAGGAAAGAGCACAGGAGAACGAAGGTGTAGATCGCCATCAGGACCGCGGTCAGGCGCTGCGCCAGCCAGTCGCGCAGGCCGTAATGGGCGCCCACCACCAGGCGCTTGGGTCCGATATTATTTTGTGCCATCAGAATACTCCAAACAGTTTGAGGCCGACCAGCGCGGTCAGGAACAGGCTGACCGCCAGCACGGTCGCGGCCGAGTTGCGTGCCGAGTCCTTGTCCAGGCCCAGGTGCAGGTCCATGAACAGGTGGCGCACGCCGGCGCAGAAGTGTTGCAGGTAGCCCCAGGCCAGGGCCAGCAGCACCAGCTTGGCCAGCGGATGGGAGGCGATGCCGGCAAAATGCGCAAACGACATTTCGGAGCGGATGCTCAGCTCGAAAAGATAGAGCACGACAGGCAACAGCGCGAACATCAGGAAGCCGCTGATACGGTGCAGGATCGAGACAAGGCCGGCCAGCGGCAGGCGATAATTCGACAATTGCGTAACATGTATGTTACGGAACTGTGGCCGCTCTTTTTTTGGTACCTCTCTCACGGCTTCGGACATGACAACACCTCCCTTAAACAAACTAATATTGAACCTGCAATTTTCGCCTATTTTTGTGTGCTGCACCAATATCTAAATCCAGATATTTGCGCAAAACACCGCACGAACCGGACTTTGCTCGCTACTTTCCAAAAATCAACGTATCTTTATCGCAACAAACTATGGCGCGCCCATGCGCCCCAGGACCGCGTGCCGGCGCGGCTCACGACAAGTCGTTCTGGTAATGGTGGTGCGCGGTCAGGTACAGTCCGCGGCGCAGCTCGACCGCCTTGTCGCCATAGGTGTACGACACGCGCTCGGCGCACAGCAGCGGGGTGCCCTCGGTCACGCGCAGGAACTGGGCCGCGCCGGGGTCGGCCGCCACCGCGCGGATCTTTTCGCTGGCGCGGATCATGCGCGTGCCGAACTCCGACTCGAACAGCCCATACATGGGTCCCTTGTACTCGACCAGACGCTCAGCCGTGAGCCCCTTGAACAGCAGACCCGGCAACCATAATTCTTCCAGGATGGTGGGCGCGCCGTCGAACGACTGCACGCGCTTGATATAGACCACCGCATCGCCCGACTTCAGGTCGAGCAGGCGCGCCACTTCGGCCGCCGCGCGCATGCGCTTGAATTCGATGATCTGGTTGTCGGGCTGGTGCGGCACACCCTCGTCGGGCATCAGGCGCAGGAAACGGAAATGCGCACGCGCCTCGTGGTGGGTGGACACGAAGGTGCCCTTGCCCTGGCGCCGCAGCACCAGGTTCTCGGCGGCGAGCTCGTCGATCGCCTTGCGCACCGTGCCCTGGCTGACCTTGAAGCGCCCGGCCAGCTCGACTTCGCTGGGAATGAGTTCGCCAGGCTTCCATTCGCCCGACTGCAGGCTTTGCGTGATCAGGCCCTTGATCTGCTGGTAAAGTGGACTGAAAGTCGGCGAATTGCCCGTTCCGGCGGCAGGGGCGCTGGCACTGCCGGCAGTGGCGCCTTGATTGGTCGGGTTGGACGAGACTGGATTCATAGACCAAGATTTCACCACAAAAGGCTGGCCCCGTCCAGCAATTATCGACTCAGTTATCTGTCTTATATAAGACATATGATATGAATTGACAGATCAGCCATGGAAGCCTACACTCGCGAACGATATTGCTTGCGCGCGCCTCGCCGGGCGTGCGTCTTTGCCAACGTCGCGGGCATCCTGTTTTGGTATCATTATAGTTTTTTCGAACTATACTTTCCCCAACAGGCAGCTCCCCGGCTTCGACCGTTTTCTTTCCCACTTTGGAGATTCATCATGGCTAAAACCCCAATGCGCGTTGCTGTCACCGGCGCCGCCGGCCAGATCGGCTATTCCCTGCTGTTTCGCATCGCCAACGGCGACATGCTCGGCAAGGACCAGCCAGTTATTTTACAACTGCTGGAAATCGCCGACGAAAAAGCACAGAAAGCGCTCAAGGGCGTCATGATGGAAATCGACGACTGCGCCTTCCCGCTGCTGGCCGGCATGACCGCGCACGCCGATCCGATGACCGCGTTCAAGGACGCCGACGTGGCCCTGCTGGTTGGCGCACGTCCGCGCGGCCCCGGCATGGAACGCAAGGACCTGCTCGAAGCGAACGCCCAGATCTTCACGGTGCAGGGCAAGGCGCTCGACGCGGTCGCCTCGCGCGGCGTCAAGGTACTGGTGGTGGGCAACCCGGCCAACACCAACGCCCACATCGCCATGAAATCGGCGCCGTCGCTGCCGTCCAAGAACTTCACCGCCATGCTGCGCCTGGACCACAACCGCGCGCTGTCGCAGATCGCCGCCAAGATCGGCAAGCCGGTGTCGTCCATCGAGAAGCTGTGCGTGTGGGGCAACCACTCGCCGACCATGTACGCCGACTACCGCTTCGCCAGCGTCGACGGCAAGTCGGTCAAGGACATGATCAACGACGACGCCTGGAACCGCGACACCTTCCTGCCTACCGTGGGCAAGCGCGGCGCCGCCATCATCGAAGCGCGCGGCCTGTCGTCGGCGGCCTCGGCTGCCAACGCCGCCATCGACCACGTGCATGACTGGGTGCTGGGCACGGCCGGCAAGTGGACCACCATGGGCATCCCTTCGGACGGCTCCTACGGCATTCCGGAAGGCATCGTCTTCGGCTTCCCGGTCACCACCGCGAACGGCGAGTACACCATGATCCGCGACCTGCCGATCGACGCATTCTCGCAAGAACGCATCAACCTGACCCTCAAGGAACTGACCGAAGAGCGTGACGGCGTGGCCCACCTGTTGAAATAAGCACTACACGCGGCCGGATTCGTGGACAGCATCTTGCCACCGATTCGCCGTACGCGCCGTGCCGCCCCGAGCGGCACGAGCGCAGCTGTGTCTCAAGAAAGTAACATGCATCCATCCGAGATTTTATTCCAGGGCAAACGCCAGCCCTTGCTGCTTCCTGCCTGCGACCATTACGCCGGCTCCGAAAAGCTGATGCGCAAGTCGATGGCCCTGCAGCAAGAGCTTGGCCCCCTGTTCGACATCACCTTCGACTGCGAGGACGGCGCCGCCGCCGGCGCCGAGCAGGAACACGCGCAGCTGGTGGCCGCGCTGCTCAATGACGAAGGCAACCGCCACGCCCGCATCGGGGCGCGCCTGCACGACAGCGCCAGCGCCCATTTCGCCTCCGACCTGGCCACCATCGTGGGCGGCGCCGCGCGCCGCCTGGCCTACATCGTGCTGCCCAAGGCCGACTGCGTGGGCGACGTGCTGCGCGCCATCGAACTGATCAACCAGCACGCGCTGCCGGCCGGGCGCGCCGCGCTGCCCGTGCACGTGCTCATCGAAACCCATGGCGCGCTGCGCGACGCCTTCGCCATCGCCGCCCTGCCCCAGGTCGAGTGCCTGTCGTTCGGCATCATGGATTTCGTCTCGGCCCACTACGGCGCCATTCCCGGCAGCGCGATGCGCACGCCGGGCCAGTTCACCCATCCGCTGGTGGTGCGCGCAAAACTGGAGATGGTTGCGGCATGTCACGCCTACGGCAAGGTAGCGTCGCATAATGTGACGACCGAAATCAAGGATACCTCCGTGGTCGCCAACGACGCCCAGCGCGCCGGGGCCGAGTTCGGATTCACCCGCATGTGGAGCATTCACCCCGACCAGATCAAGCCGATCATCAAGGCATTCACGCCGCGCGTGTCGGAACTGCACGAGGCGAGCAGCATCCTTGTCGAAGCGACCAATGCGCAGTGGGGACCGATCGCGCAGAACGGACGCTTGCACGATCGCGCCAGCTACCGATATTATTGGACCGTCCTGCAGCGCGCCAGGCTGGCCGGCCTGGCCCTGCCCGACGCCGCAGCCGCACTCGTCAACCACGACCATTCACCGGAAAGCTCCTGATGCCCATCCTGTTTTCGAAAACCCTGATCGCCTGCGGCCTTGCCCTGGCGTGCGCCACCGCACTGGCCGCCGCCCCTGCCGCTCCCGCCGACGGCGCCGAGCCGGCCAAGGCCAAGCCGGCCAAGGCGCACAAGGCGAAGGCGCAGCCGAAACGCACTCCCGCGCCGGAGGCCGCGCCCGCCGCCGACGAAACCGAGCCGGACATCACCGACACCACCGTCACCGAGTACAGTTGCGAACTCGGCAACAAGATCACGACTTACCACAACGACAAGGACGACTCGCACATCGCGCTGCGCTGGAAGAAGCGGCTGCACCGCCTGACCCGGATCGGCACCACCACCGGCGCGCGCCGCTTCGAGAATGCGCTGTTCGGGCTGGTCTGGATCGGCATCCCGGCCAAGGGCATGCTGCTCGATTCGAAGCTGAACCGCCAGCTCGCCAACGAATGCAAGAGCCCTGAACAGGTCAAGCCCGTGGTGGAAGCGGCGCCGGTCCCGCAAGCCTGAGCGGCCGACCTTGCACCGGCGGCAGGACCGCCAGCATTGTTACAGTAGAAACAACACGCCCACAAGGAGATGTCATGTCCCGCAACACTTTCAACACGCTCAAGGATTTCAAACTGTCGGCCGGACAGAAAGGCAAGTTCTACTCGCTGCCAGAGCTCGAGAAGAGCCTGGGCGTGAATATCTCGCGTTTGCCGGTCTCGATCCGCATCGTCCTCGAATCGGTGCTGCGCAACTGCGACGGCAAGAAGGTCACCGAAGAACACGTCAGGCAGCTTGCCAACTGGAGCCCGGCGGGCGAGCGCAGCGACGAGATTCCGTTCGTGGTCGCGCGCGTCGTGCTGCAGGACTTCACCGGCGTGCCGCTGCTGGCCGACCTGGCCGCGATGCGCAGCGTGGCCGACAAGATGGGCATGAACCCCAAGAACATCGAGCCGCTGGTGCCGGTCGACCTGGTGGTCGACCACTCCGTCACGATCGACCATTACCGCGAGCCGAACGCGCTCGACCTGAACATGAAGCTCGAATTTGCGCGCAATAACGAGCGCTACCAGTTCATGAAGTGGGGCATGCAGGCCTTCGACACCTTCGGCGTGGTGCCGCCGGGCTTCGGCATCGTGCACCAAGTCAACCTCGAGTACCTGGCGCGCGGCGTGCACAAGGCCGGCGAGGTGTACTACCCCGACACCCTGGTCGGCACCGACTCGCACACCACCATGATCAACGGCATCGGCGTGGTCGGCTGGGGCGTGGGCGGGATCGAAGCCGAGGCGGGCATGCTGGGCCAGCCGGTCTACTTCCTGACCCCGGACGTGATCGGCGTGCACCTGCGCGGCTGCCTGCGCGAAGGCTGCACCGCCACCGACCTGGTCCTGACCATCACCGAACTGCTGCGCAAGGAAAAAGTCGTCGGCAAGTTCGTCGAGTTCTTCGGCGACGGCACCGAGTCGCTCTCGCTGACCGACCGCGCCACGATCGGCAACATGGCCCCCGAATACGGCGCCACCATGGGCTTTTTCCCGGTCGACGACGCCACCATCGAATACTTCGAAGGCACCGGCCGCACGCCTGACGAAATCACGGCCTTCCGCAACTACTTCAAGGCGCAGAACCTGTACGGCATCCCGAAGGAAGGCCAGATCGATTACACCCGCGTGGTCTCGCTCGACCTGGCCACGGTGGCGCCCTCGCTGGCCGGACCGAAGCGCCCGCAGGACCGCATCGAACTGGGCCACGTCAAGTCGAACTTCGCCGAGCTGTTCTCCAAGCCGACCAGCGAGAACGGCTTCAACAAGAACGCGGACGACCTGAACCAGGTGTACCAAACGAGCAACGGCGTGCAAGTCAAGAACGGCGACGTGCTCATTGCCGCGATCACCTCCTGCACCAACACCTCGAACCCGAGCGTGATGCTGGCGGCCGGCCTGCTGGCCAAGAAAGCGGTGCAGGCGGGCCTGACCGTCGCGCCCAAGATCAAGACCTCGCTCGCGCCCGGCTCGCGCGTGGTGACCGAATACCTGGACAAGGCCGGCCTCCTGCCCTACCTCGAGCAGCTCGGCTTCGGCGTGACCGCCTACGGCTGCACCACCTGCATCGGCAACGCGGGCGACCTCACGCCCGAACTCAATGCCGCCATCGCCACCCACGACATCGTGGCCTCGGCCGTGTTGTCGGGCAACCGCAACTTCGAAGCGCGCATCCACCCGAACATCCGCTCGAACTTCCTGGCCTCGCCTCCGCTGGTGGTGGCCTACGCGATCGCCGGCACCATGTCGCGCGACCTGATGACCGAACCGGTCGGCCAGGGCAGCGGCGGGCGCGACGTGTACCTGGGCGACATCTGGCCAAGTTCCAAGGAAGTGGCCGCGGTGATGAAGTTCGCCATGGACGCCAACGTCTTCAAGGCCAACTACGCCGACGTCAAGGGCGCTCCCGGCAAGCTGTGGGAAGACGTCACGACCGTCACCGGCCAGGTCTACAACTGGCCCGATTCGACCTACATCGCCGAGCCGCCGTTCTTCGACGACTTCAGCATGACGCCCAAGGCGGCCGCGACCGGCATCAGCGGCGCGCGCGCGCTCGGCGTGTTCGGCGACTCGATCACCACCGACCACATCTCGCCGGCCGGCTCGATCCAGGAAAACGGCCCGGCCGGAAAATGGCTGCTGGCGCACGGCGTGCAGAAGGCCGACTTCAACTCCTACGGCGCGCGCCGTGGCAACCACGACGTCATGGTGCGCGGCACCTTTGCCAATGTGCGCATCAAGAACCGCATGCTGCCGCCCAAGGCCGACGGCGGCCAGGAGGAGGGCGGCTACACGCTGTACCAGGGCGTGCCGGGCGGCGCGGGGGTGGGCGACAAGTTGTCCATCTTCGAGGCCGCCACGCGCTACCAGGCGGCGGGCATAGCCACCGTGGTGTTTGCGGGTGAGGAATACGGTACCGGGTCCAGCCGGGACTGGGCGGCCAAGGGCACGCAGCTGCTGGGCATCCGGGCCGTGGTGGCGCAAAGTTTTGAGCGCATCCACCGCAGCAACCTGGTGGGCATGGGTGTGCCGCCCCTGCAGTTCAAACCCGGCCAGAGCTGGCAGACCCTGGGGCTGCGGGGCGACGAGGTGATCGACATCACCCCCGATGCGCAACTGACGCCGCAGAGCGAGGCCCAACTGGTCATCACGCGGGCGGACGGCACGCAGTCGCGGCACACGCTGTTGCTG
>JBAQKU010000319.1:0-19554 GCA_049301315.1 Telluria sp. | reverse complement strand
AGCGCGGCCTGCGCGTAGCCGAAGTAGCGCGGATCGGTCTCGCTGCGCGCAACCGATATGTAGCGCTGCGCGGTACGGGTGGCGAGCGCGAGGTCGTGCGGGCTGGCCGCCAGTTGCGCGCGCATGCGCTGCAGTTCCTGGCGCAGCGGATCGGTGCGGCGCGGCAGGCGTTCGAGGACCACGCTGCCGTTGTTGGGAATGTAGGGCGCAGCTTGCGCCGCTGTTGCCAGCAGCGCAAGCGCGGATGCGGCCAGGGACGGACGGATCTTCATGCGTCTGTCAAAGCGCGATCGGTTCCGAGTCTTCCGGCGTGGTGGCGACGATGGCGTCGATGCTGGCCGGCTCGGCATCCTCGGACGCCGCCGCCGCCACCACGGCGCTTACCCGTGCGTAGAAGGCGTCCACGGGCGGGGCGGGCGGCTCCGGTTCGGGGATGAAGGTGCCGCTGCCGCAGCCGGCCAGCAAAACGGCAAGGATCAGACTTGATTTCTTCATGCTGCTCTCCTTGTTCATGGATAAGGCGCCCTTACATCTGCGGGGAGCCGGGAAGTGGCGTTTTCAGGTACGGGAAGGCGCTGTTGAACGAGGTCTCGTCGAGGAAGGCGCCGTCGGTGAAGCGGAGCGATCCGGCCGGGGCGTCGGCCGGTGCGCAGCCGATATTGAGGGTGCACAGCTTGCCCATCGCCACCCGCAGTTCGATGTCGACCACGTCGTCGCCGGGACGGCGCCCGTTCGGGAAGCCCGCGTTGTCGCCTTCAAGCACGCCGAGGCGCTTTTGCAATCCGGCCAGGGTAGGCGCGATCGCGGTGTTCAGGCGCAGCATTTCCGACGGCGTGACGGTCTTGGGCTGGTTCACCCCTTTGATCCCCGTGAGGAAGGCGGCGACCAGGTCGTTGCGCGGGAAGTTGGTCGGGGCTTTCGCGCCGGCGCTGCCGAACAGCACTTCGATCAGCGCTGGCAGGGTCGGATTGGTGACGTAGTCGGCAAACTGGGTGTCGGCCGAGGGCTTGCTGTGGTTGAACTTGTCCTTGTCCTTCAGCCCGACCACGAGTTCATTGACCAGCGGCATGCCCAGGCGCGACACCTGGACCCAGGGTCCGCCTTCAATCGAGGCGTCGGTGTCGGAGCGCGGGAAGGGATTGAGCAGGCGCCCCTGGCGCAGGCTGGCCGTGGTCCAGCCGCCGATGACCGGGTCGCCCGCGCCGGCGCTCAGCAGGCACGAGGTCGGCACTTCCAGCTCGAGCGAGGTGATGTTCTTGTCGGCCAGGTCGTCGCGTTCGGCGCGTTCCGCGTTCGGATCGAATTCGACAGCCGGGGCCTTGATGTTGATAAGGTCGAACGTTTCGCCAAGGTTTACGGCAAACGAGTCCTTGCGCTGTCCCACGAACATGCGGGCCGGGGCGGCGCAGCCTGGAATGCTGATGTTGAAGACGTGCTTGTTGGCGTAGGCTTCGTAGTTGGGAATCGACTTGTTACCGATGTTGTCGATCGGCTTGTCGAAGGTGACCGAGCCGCCGTCGGCATTCGTAATCGCCTGGCGCACGCCGCCGCGGCGGCTGCCGCGCACCACGTTGACCGAGTAGGTCTCGCGCACGTTGATGCCGGCCGGATTGACGCTGTCGATCGGACCGCCGTTGATAATGAGGGGTATCGACACCTGCTTGGCGCCGACCCGGAACTGCGCATCCTTGTTCGTATTCTTGAAGCGGAACTGGAAGGTCAGGTCTTCCTTGGCGTCGCCGTTGTTGTCGATATGGATTTCGTACAGCGCATCCGGGTCCATCATGAAGTAATTCGGGCCGCCGTAGGCGTCCTGCAGCGGCACGTAGTTGGCGATCAGGGTGGTGTAATCCTGGCGCCCGGCCTGGTAGCTGCGGAACATATAGAAGTCGGTGGCGTCGACCTTGGGGTGGCGCGTGATGAACGGCGCCTCCCGATGGCTCGACGCCAGTGCCGGCGAGGCATATGCGAACGCAAGCAGGTTGCCGACGACGATAGCGCCGATTGCTGCGCGTAGCCTTAGCTGTTTCATGTTGCTCTCCTCAGTGATGGGTTGGGTTCAGCCTACCGTCGATATACGCGGGGGACTTAGCGCCAGATTCAATCTTGATAAAATATTTTTCGGCCAGCCCTCCTTCAAGACCGGGGCGGCAGTGTAAGCTTCCACTTATATGAATACTTTCCACGAACCATTCCCCGCCGCCCGCTTCATCAAGGAGATCGGGCGCGGAAAAAAAGGCGCGCGCAGCATGTCGCGCGAGGATGCGCATGCGCTGTACGCGGCCATGCTGGAGCGCCGCGTGTCGGACCTCGAGCTCGGCGCCGTGGTGCTGGCGCTGCGCTTCAAGGGCGAATCGGTCGACGAGATCGCCGGCTTCCAGGAAGCGGCCGAAGCGTCGTTCGAACACTTTCCGGCCGCGCGCGGCGGTTATGCGCCCGTGCTCATTCCGAGCTACAACGGCTCGCGCAAGATGGCCAACCTGACGCCGCTGCTGGCCATGCTGCTGGCGCGCGAAGGCGTGCCGGTGCTGGTGCACGGCGTCACCCACGATCCGGGGCGGGTCACCAGCGCGGAGATTTTCCAGGCGCTGGGGTTGGCGCCCGCGCACTCGATTGCCGATGCGCAAGCCGCGTTTGCGCAGCGCTCTCCCGCCTTCATGCCGATCGAGGCGCTGGCGCCGAAGATGGCGCAACTGCTCGCGTTGCGCCGCATCCTCGGGGTGCGCAATTCGACCCACACCCTGGTCAAGATCCTGCAGCCGTTCGATGGGCCGGCGCTGCGCCTCGTTTCATACACGCACCCCGAGTACCTCGAGATGCTGGGCGAATATTTCACGACCGCGGCGCCGCATGCGCGCGGCGACGCCTTCCTGATGCGCGGCACCGAAGGCGAAACCGTGGCCAACGCCAACCGGGCGCAACAGATCGACTGGTTCCACGCCGGTGCACGCACGGTTCTGGTGCAAAAAGACGCGCCGACCGACGCATTGGCGCAACTGCCGCACGAACGTGATGCGGCCACCACCGCGGCATGGATCGCGCAAGCCCTGCGCGGCGAGGTGCCGGTGCCTCCATCGATCGCACAGCAAGTGGCACAGTGTTTGCTAGTTTCACAGTCATTACAGGCAAACGCGGACGTGCATCATGAGGAACAAAGGTAAGGTTTATCTGGTTGGCGCAGGTCCCGGCGATCCTGAATTGCTGACGCTCAAGGCGGTCAAGGCGATTGCCGCGGCCGACGTGCTGCTCGTCGACGACCTGGTCAATCCCGAGATCCTCGGACACGCAAGCCCCACGGCGCGCATAGTTCCGGTCGGCAAGCGCGGCGGCTGCCGCTCCACCTCGCAACAATTCATCGAGGCGCTGATGGTTGCCGAGGCGCGCGCAGGGCGCCGCGTGGTGCGCCTGAAGGGCGGCGACCCCTTCATCTTCGGGCGTGGCGGCGAGGAACGCGCGCACCTGATGGCCGAGGGTATCGAGGTCGAGGTGGTCAACGGAATCAGCAGCGGGCTGGCGGCGCCGGCCTCGATCGGCGTGCCGCTCACGCATCGCGACTGGAGTTCGGGCGCCATCTTTGTCACCGGGCATGACCGCAACGACGAGGGCGAGGGCGCGCGCAGCCCCGACTGGGCCTTGCTGGCGCAAAGCGGCCTGACGCTGGTGATCTACATGGGCGTGGCGCGCTGCCGCCAGATCCAGGCCGCGCTGCTGGCCGGCGGCAAGGCCTCGCGCACCCCGGTGGCCGTGATCCAGTCGGCCACCGGTGCGCGCCAGGCCCAGTTGCTGACCACGCTAGCTGCGCTGCCCGACGACCTTGCCGTGTCGGGCATCGGCAGTCCCGCCATCATCGTGATCGGCGACGTGGTGCGCTGCGCCGACGTGGCGGCGAGCGCCGCCATGGCCGCTGCCGCGCGAGGCTGATCCGCTCGCCAAAACGCCGCCGGGCTTACAATCACGCCTTTAGTTAAACAGCGGAAACCGGCAACAGCCATGGCAAAACAATTTGATGTAGCAGTGATCGGCGCCGGCGCGGCCGGCATGATGTGCGCTGCGGTCGCGGCCCAGGGTGGCAAGCGCGTGGTCCTGATCGATCATGCGGCCAAGCTGGCCGAGAAGATCCGCATCTCGGGCGGCGGACGCTGCAATTTCACCAACATCAACGCCGGACCGCAGAATTTCCTGTCCGAGAACCCGCACTTCTGCAAGAGCGCGCTGTCGCGCTATACCCCGCAGGACTTCCTTGCGCTGGTCAGGAAGCACCGCATCGCCTGGCACGAGAAGCACCGCGGGCAACTGTTTTGCGACGACTCGGCCGAGCAGATCATCCAGATGCTCAAGGCCGAGTGCGCCAGCGGCGACGTGACCTGGCGCATGCCGTGCAAGGTGGAAACGTTGGCCAAGACCGCCGAAGGCTTCCTGTTGGAAACCGACAGCGGCGATATCCTGGCCGACAGTGTCGTCATCGCCACAGGCGGCCTGTCGATCCCGAAAATCGGCGCGACCGACTTCGGCTACCGCATCGCAACCCAGTTCGCCCTGAAACTGGTCGAGCCGCGTCCCGGCCTGGTGCCGCTCACCTTCGACGGACCGAGCTGGGAGTCGTTCGTGCCGCTGGCCGGCATCGCCCTCGAAGTCGAGGTCGAGACGGGCTCCGGCAAGGGCAAGGGCGCCAGGCGTGGCCATTTCCGCGAGGACTTGCTGTTTACGCACCGCGGCCTGTCCGGTCCGGCCATCCTCCAGATTTCGAGCTACTGGCAAGCGGGCACCCCCATCATCCTGAACCTGCTGCCGGAAATGGACGTGGGGCAGGTGCTGATCGAAGGCAAGGCGACCCTCAAGAAGCAGCTCGGCAACGTGCTGTCGCAATGGCTGCCGGCGCGCCTGGCCGAAGGCTTGCTCCAGGCCAACGGTTTCGCGCCCGACGCGCGCCTCGCCGACATGCCCGACGCCAGGCTGCGCACGCTGGGAGACGCGCTCAACCGCTGGTCGCTGGTGCCGACCGGCTCCGAAGGCTACCGCAAGGCCGAGGTGACCCTGGGCGGGGTCGACACGCGCGAGCTGTCCCAGCAGTCGATGATGGCCAACAAGGTGCCGGGCCTGTACTTCATCGGCGAGGCGGTCGACGTGACCGGCTGGCTGGGCGGTTACAACTTCCAGTGGGCATGGGCGTCGGGCGTCGCGGCCGGCCTCGCAATAGCTGAGTGAAGAGCGCTTCCGGCGTGTGGCACTTGCGAAACAGGAAAGCGAAAACCTTCCCTTCATTATTAAAAGCTGTTAGAATCTCGTTCTTCCCTAAATCTAACGGTTTGATTTTTACATGACCACTATTCGCCTTAAAGAAAACGAGCCGTTCGAAGTCGCAATGCGTCGCTTCAAGCGCACTATCGAAAAAACTGGTCTGCTGACCGAACTGCGCGCACGCGAGTTCTACGAAAAGCCAACAGCTGAGCGCAAGCGCAAGCTGGCAGCTGCTGTAAAGCGCCACTACAAGCGCATCCGCAGCCAACAACTGCCTAAGAAATTATTCTAAGACTGTCCAGTCAAGACTGAACCGGTCGAGGCGCACTGCCTGTCCGGCCACGGTGTTGATTCGTTCTGAATGGATGTTGTTCAGACTGAGTCGCAGGCCCGCTCCGGTTTTCCGCAGCGGGTTTTGCTATTTATACTTGCAGAAGAGGATGCCATGAGCCTGAAAGAACAAATCACCGAAGACATGAAAGCGGCGATGCGCGCGAAAGAAGCGGTCAAGCTGGGCACGATCCGCCTGCTGCTCGCTGAAATCAAGCGCAAGGAAGTCGACGAGCGCATCGAGCTGAACGACGCCCAGACGCTGGCGATCGTGGAAAAAATGATCAAGCAGCGCAAGGATTCGATCAGCCAGTTCGAAGCAGGCAACCGCCCCGACCTGGCCGATATCGAAAAGGCGGAACTGGTGGTGCTGGCAGGCTACATGCCGGCCGGCCTGTCCGATGAGGAAGTGGCGGCCGAAGTGGCTGCCGCGGTGGCCGCCTCGGGCGCCGCCGGCCCGCAAGACATGGGCAAGGTGATGGCCATCGTCAAGCCGAAGCTGGCCGGGCGCGCCGACATGACGGTGGTGTCGGCCCTGGTGAAAAAGGCCCTGTCCGGCGCCTGAAGCCCTTCATTGCTGCCTTACTGTGCGGGGAAGCGCATGCGGGGTATGGGCTCCCGCCCGCGCGCGAGGTCGATTGCGCCAGTGGCGAAGCGACGGCTGCCGGTATTGGCACAGATCAACCCGTGACGCGCTCTGCGGTATAGTCTGACTTAAGACAAAGACTGTTCATCCAACGTGATTCCACAATCGTTTATTACCGATTTGCTCAACCGGGTCGACATCGTCGACGTGGTCGGGCGCTATGTGCAGCTCAAGAAGGGCGGCGCCAATTTCATGGGCCTGTGCCCGTTCCACAACGAAAAATCTCCCAGTTTCACGGTCAGCCCCACCAAGCAGTTCTACCATTGCTTCGGCTGCGGCGCGCACGGCACCTCGATCGGCTTCCTGATCGAATACTCGGGCATGGGCTTTGTCGACGCGGTCAAGGACCTGGCCCAGAACGTGGGCATGGTGGTGCCCGAGGCCGACGATAAGATTCCCCCGGCGCAACGCGCGCAACAGCAGGCCCAGACGATGGCCCTGTCCGACGCGCTGACTGCCGCCTGCGACTACTACCGCGCCCAGCTGCGCGGCGCCGCCAACGCCGTCGCCTACCTCAAGAACCGCGGCCTGACCGGCGAAGTGGCGGCCCGCTTCGGCATGGGCTACGCGCCCAGCGGCTGGGACAGCCTGCGCGCCGTGTTCCCCGATTACGATGCGCTCGCGCTGGTCGAGTCCGGGCTGGTGATCGACAAGGTGGACGAGGACGGCCACAACAAGAAGCGCTACGACCGTTTCCGCGAACGCATCATGTTCCCGATCCGCAACACAAAAGGGCAGGTGATCGGCTTCGGCGGACGCGTGCTCGACCATGGCGAACCGAAATACCTGAACTCGCCGGAAACGCCGCTGTTCCAGAAGGGCTTCGAGCTGTACGGCCTGTTCGAGGCGCGCCAGGCGATCCGCGACGCCGGCTACGTGCTGGTGACCGAAGGTTACATGGACGTGGTTGCGCTGGCCCAGCTTGGCTTCCCGCAAGCGGTCGCCACTCTCGGCACCGCCTGCACCACCACCCACGTGCAGAAACTGCTGCGCCAGACCGACACCGTGATTTTCAGTTTCGACGGCGACAAGGCCGGGCGCCGCGCCGCGCGCCGCGCGCTCGAAGCGTGCCTGCCGCAGGTGAGCGACAACAAGACCATCAAGTTCCTGTTCCTGCCCACCGAACACGACCCGGACAGCTTCGTGCGCGAGCGCGGCTACGAGGCCTTCGAACAGGAAATCCACGAGGCAATGCCGCTGTCGCAGTTCCTGCTGCGCGAAGTGTCGGGCGAGCACGACCTGTCCGAGCCGGAAGGGCGGGCCCGGGTCCAGTTCGACGCCAAGCCGCTGCTGCAGTCGATGACGTCGTCCTCCTTGCGGCTGCAGATCGTGCGCGGGCTGGCCGGCATGACCGAATCGACCCCGGCCGAGATCGAGGCCCTGTTCGAGCTGGCCAAGCCGGTATCGGTGGCGCGCCGCGCGCCGCCGCGCCAGGGGCGGCCGCAGCCGGTCGGACTGGAACTGCAAATCCTGCGCATGCTGGTGGCGCACCCGCCGCTCTCGCTCGAGCTGGGGGAGGATGCGCTCAAGGCCTTCGCGTTCTTCGGCGCCGAATCGGCCGAGCGGCTGGCGCAATTAATTGCGGCCGGACAGGCGCTTGGACCGAACGGAGGCTTCGCGGCGTTGTCTCAGCATTTGAAGGCCGCCAGCCCGGAGTACGACGGCCTGATTGCCGAAATCGCGTCCGAGCCGGAATCGGACGCCGAAAGCGGCAAGCTGTGGTTGGCGGGGGCCGTGCGCCAGATCAAAATGGATGCGTTAAAACAGGAATTAAGCCAGTTGTTTTCTTCCGGACTGACCTCAGATCAAATGGGTGTGCGCTACCGCGAAATTACCGCGCTGCAGGACCAGTTGCTGCGCGAAGCGAGCGCCGAAATGACGCCGCGCTAAGACTGAAAACGCGGCGCCGCGGGCAGGGCGCTGGCGACTGGAAAAAGTCCGGCTGCGTGCTATAATAAAACGCTAAGTGTTGTGTTATTTGAAATGATTCTTTGTTTCGGGAGTTGCTTTTCTTTTAGTAAGTTAGGCTCTTGATCGGCGCAAGACGGCAGCGTCGGCGGCCAGGGCCAGCTTTGGTTGCGGCAGCGCAAGATGCGCACATGGCAAACCCGGGTTTGCCCCCAACCGCATACGGCCCTCGCCCCCACCGCAGCCGTCATATCGCAGTAGAATTTCTGCCGCAACGGCCGGGTTCCTGGCTGTGGCAGAAGGTTTGCGCGACAATCGCGGATCGTGCCTGCAAGGTGATGTAAAGGTGTAAAAAAGTGCAGCAATGCCAGACCGGCCCGCAAGGCTGGTCGGGAGACATCGGGCTCACAAGCCCGGCAAGAAACTTTATCTTAATTCCACCGTAAAGCTAGTCGTTGTGACATCGAAAGCGCCTGTGCCAATCAAGAAACCCGAATCCCAAGTGGTTGAAAAGCCAACCAGAGTGTCCGCCAAGGCGGACAAAGCGCAAGACAAGGCAGAAGCACGCACCGCGAGCACGCCGCCTGTCGTCAGCCAGACCACCGATGCCGCCACCCTGGCGGCGATCGACACGTCCGGCTATGTTCTGCCGTCGGTCAAGGTGCCGGGGCGGCGCGGGCGCAAGCCGAAAGAATTCCAGCCGGAAAATGACGAAGTCGCGGCCCTGAACGCGGTCGAGCGCGCCGAACTCAAGGCGGTCGACAAGGCCAAGGCCAAGGACCGCAAGGCCAAGGAAAAGGCCCTGCTCAAGGACGCCTTCTCGTCCGACACCGAAGCGAGCGAGGAAGAACTCGAGCGGCGCCGCCAGAAGCTCAAGACGCTGATCAAGTTCGGCAAGGAACGCGGCTTCCTGACCTACGCCGAGATCAACGACCACCTGCCCGAAAACATCGTCGA
Organism: Telluria sp.; assembly: GCA_049301315.1. Classification (GTDB taxonomy): domain Bacteria; phylum Pseudomonadota; class Gammaproteobacteria; order Burkholderiales; family Burkholderiaceae_D; genus JBAQKU01. Next base: position 10,475 of record JBAQKU010000319.1, on the reverse strand, counting down.
TCCGGAAGCGATCGAAGGCATCATCGGCACCTTCAACGACATGGGCATTGCGGTCTACGAACACGCGCCCGACGCCGAGACGCTGCTGCTGTCGGACAACGTTGCAACCGTCACCAGCGACGACGAAGCCGAAGCGGCTGCCGAAGCTGCGCTCTCGACGGTCGATTCCGATTTCGGCCGCACCACCGACCCGGTGCGCATGTACATGCGCGAGATGGGTTCGGTCGAGCTGCTCACGCGCGAAGGCGAAATCGAGATCGCCAAGCGCATCGAAGACGGCCTCAAGGACATGATCCAGGCCATCTCGGCCTGCCCCGTGACGATCGCCGAGATCATCTCGGCGGCGATGCGCATCCAGAACGACGAAATCAAGATCGACGAGATCGTCGACGGCATGGTCGACAACGAGGATACCAGCGCCTCGGTCGTTGCCGCGCAGCCTTCCGAGGACGACGAGGAAGACGAAGAAGCGGACGAGGAAGAAGAGGAAGAGGAAGAAGAGAGCAACGCCTCGGGCGCGGCCGGCTTCTCGGCCGAACAGCTCGAAGCGCTCAAACGCCAGGCGATCGAGAAGTTCGACCACATCTCGATGCAATTCGACAGGATGCGCAAGGCCTTCGAGAAGGAAGGCTACAACTCGAAGAACTACGTCAAGGCGCAGGAAGCCATTTCCAACGAGCTGCTCGGAATCCGCTTCACCGCCAAGGTGGTCGAGAAGCTGTGCGACACCCTGCGCGGCCAGGTCGACGAAGTGCGCCACATCGAAAAGCAGATCCTCGACGTGGCGGTGAACAAGTGCGGCATGCCGCGCGCCCACTTCATCAAGGTGTTCCCGGGCAATGAAACCAACCTCGACTGGGTCGACGGCGAAGTCAACGCGGGCCATGCCTACAGCGCCATCCTGGGCCGCAACATTCCGACCATCAAGGAACTGCAGCAGCGCCTGATCGACCTGCAGGCGCGCGTGGTGTTGCCGCTGCCGGACCTGCGCAACATCAACCGCCAGATGGCGGCCGGCGAAATGAAGGCGCGCAAGGCCAAGCGCGAGATGACCGAGGCTAACTTGCGGCTCGTCATTTCGATCGCCAAGAAGTACACCAACCGCGGCCTGCAGTTCCTCGACCTGATCCAGGAAGGCAACATCGGCCTGATGAAGGCGGTCGACAAGTTCGAATACCGGCGCGGCTACAAGTTCTCGACCTATGCGACCTGGTGGATCCGGCAGGCGATCACGCGTTCGATCGCCGACCAGGCGCGCACCATCCGCATTCCGGTGCACATGATCGAGACCATCAACAAGATGAACCGCATCTCGCGCCAGATCCTGCAGGAAACCGGCGCCGAGCCCGATCCGGCCACGCTCGCGATCAAGATGGAAATGCCGGAAGACAAGATCCGCAAGATCATGAAGATCGCGAAAGAGCCGATCTCGATGGAAACGCCGATCGGCGACGACGACGATTCGCATCTGGGCGACTTCATCGAAGACAACAACACGCTGGCCCCGTCCGACGCGGCGCTGCACGCCTCGATGCGCGGCGTGGTCAAGGACGTGCTCGATTCGCTCACGCCGCGCGAAGCGAAGGTGCTGCGCATGCGTTTCGGCATCGAGATGTCGACCGACCACACGCTCGAAGAAGTGGGCAAGCAGTTCGACGTCACGCGCGAGCGCATCCGCCAGATCGAGGCGAAGGCGCTGCGCAAGCTGCGCCATCCGTCGCGCTCCGACAAGCTCAAGAGCTTCCTCGAAGGAAGTTAAGGCTTGACGGACATACGCTAAAGGCAATATCCTCTCGCCACTTCGTTACGGGCGGTCCCGCGCGCGGTTAGCGCGCGGTGGCGAGATGTAGCGTGTCCGTCTCAACGATTTCGGGCCTCTAGCTCATGCTTGGTTAGAGCAGCGGACTCATAATCCGTTGGTGCCGTGTTCGACTCACGGGAGGCCCACCAGATTTTCTACCTATAATCAAGGGGTTGGCTGATGGCCAGCCCTTTTTTCTTCAGCGGCCGCTTCTGTTTGTGTCAGGATTGTGGCTTTCAGTATCCTTCCGACAATTGCTGCCCGCGGCACGATCGAGCGGCAGCAGCGACCTTCGCCCACGGCGAAGTTCGCCGAAGGTTGAAGCGGCTGATTTGACGGCGAGCGAACGCAAGGCACTTGGCGCCTTATTGACCCGCGAGCTGGAAGCGAGGAGCACAACATGACGAAGCGAAATTTGTTTGCTGAACTGGAAGAGGGGTTCGACGCGTTGGAAGATGAGCGTGCCGGTAAAGTGACGCTGCGAAAGCAAACCGTCGACTACCAGCCACCCGTCGAGATGACAGCGGCTGAAGTCGTTCGAGTGCGCACCAAGCTCAACGTTTCTCAGCCTGTTTTCGCACGCCGGTTCAGGACTGAGGCAAAGACAATCGCGAACTGGGAGCAGGGAAGGTCCAAGCCCAACGCCCAGGCCGTCATACTGCTCAAGCTGGTTGATCGTCACCCTGAACTACTTGACGAGATCGCGACCCTCTAGCAATAGCATTTCTCGCCGAACGTATATCCATCCCGAAAGTTCTGTTCTCAGTTGTCGAGTGAGCATCATGCGCTGCAAGATGGGCATCCGGTTTTGCGGTCAGCCTATTTCACGATGACGTCATTGAAAAGCGTTTCGCGTTTGACCCGATTATCCACGGCCGCACTGGGATCGATAAACTGGATCTTGTCGTTCTTCAAAGGGCCCATGCGCGATACGATGGTTTATTTCCTAAACACGGGCTTGCGCACGGACGTGTTCGTGTGGCGCGTGTGAATTGAGTGGGTGAGGTGCCCCTTAGTTTCCTGGTTTCCCCCCCTTGGTTTCCTTAGTTTCTCTTGGCCTACTGCGCATGTTGACCGTCCCGTCAAAATGGCATATCATGCTTGCAGATCTCCCCAAGTGCCTCGGTGCTTGGGCGCGGAAGCCGAAAGGTTTCCTGCATCCAAACTTCCTCAAGAGCTTCGGCACTTGAGCGCGGAGCCCCCGAAAGGGGGCTTCTGCATTTCTAGGGGACAAAATGGCTGGTGGCGTAAAACCAAGAACGAGCGTCTACATCGATGCCTTCAACCTCTATTTTGGTGCCATCAAGGGGACGCCCCATCGTTGGCTGGACATTTTGGCGATGTGCCAAGCATACCTTCCAGGCAACGACATCACTTCCATCAAATATTTCACCGCAAAGGTCAGTGCGAGGCCGAACGATTTGCAGCAACCTGTTCGCCAGCAGGCCTATCTTCGTGCGTTAGCGACAATCCCATGTGTGGAGATCATCTACGGTCACTACTTGTCACACGTTGTCCGTGCACGCCTGGCGACGCCGCCGGCACATGGTCCAGCGACAGTTGAAATCATCAAGACTGAGGAGAAGGGTTCTGACGTGAATTTGGCAACGCACTTGATCCACGATGCGCATTTGAACCGTTTCGATATTGCAGTGGTAGTTTCGAATGATTCAGACCTGTTAGCGCCGATCAAACTGGTGCGGCAGGACCTCGGAAAACAGGTCGGTATCCTCAATCCGCAAAAGCATCCGAGCCGAGCGCTGCTCCCACATACGGACTTCCTCAAACAGATTCGTGGTGCCGCGCTCGCAGCTTCACAGTTTCCAGCACAGTTGGTGGATGCCAAGGGTCATGTCATCCACAAACCGGCCGGTTGGTAGTGGCCGGACAACGACAATAATCGCCTTCAGAAGCTATTTCTTCGCGCATAGGCGACAGCAAAGACCTCGACAAATTAGCAAATTAAGAAATTAGAAAGAAATTAGGGGACACCCACTTATCGCAGGAAGGGCGCTTCAAAACCAGGCGCTGCTCGATGACCGGGCGCTGCTTGCGGCAATGGCGTATGTTGACTGGCACCCGGCGCCCGGCTGCGATACCTTTTCCATCCACCAGGAAGAGTAAGCCCGCGCCGAGGCCGTAAAACCCAATTTAGGTTCGACAATGCCTGTATTGGGCATTAACATGCCCTTTATGGGTATTTATTCAAGAGTAAGCCCATGCCGAGGTGGTCAAACCCAATTTGGGTTTGACAATGCCTGAATTGCGAAATTAGGGGACACTCACCCACTTATCGACGCCCAATATGTTGGGTAATGAAGGATTTGCGGATAGAATCCGATGCGTAGGGCGGTCCCGATGATGTGTGTGTTGCCTCAGAACCTCACACAATATCAGAGGAGTACCGGCATATTTTTTTGCACTACGTCCCATGCTGCCATGGGTGAGCGTTCAACGAACGCACTGAAAAAACGTGGGACCTGGCGCACTGGCGAGCCTGGAATTTCGACGGACGTAACACCGGTGAGGCCGCCATCGAGCAGTTGTATGTCGAGCACCAGTTCAACAACGGCCTGCGCCTTCGGGCCTGCTCAACGTGGCGCACGAACCGCCCGCCTACTACGGCGTCGAGCGCAATTTTGTCGAAACCGCGATCATCCCGTCGACTCGCGGCAAACCTTCCTCATTCGCCCACGACGGGCTCGGCCAGCTGTGCCGCTTTGGTAGGCACAAACTTCACCAGGTAGATCGTCACGCCAACGCCGATGGCGAGCAGCATGGCCTTGAGCGCGATGCCGTGGACCTGGAATGCCGAAAATGCGAGCGAAGCCCACAGCAGCGTCAGCGCCGATACTTTGGCCTTGGCCGGGATGCCTTTGCCTTGCTCGTAATCGCGGATATATGTGCCAAACACCTTGTTGTTCAGCAGCCAGCCGTGCATGCGTGTGGAGCCGCGTGCGAAGCATGCCGAGGCCAGCAGCAGAAAAGGCGTGGTCGGCAGCAGCGGCAGGAAAATACCGAGGATGGCAAGCGCAACCGCAATACTGCCCACGAGATTGAGCGTAGTCTTCATTTGGGCGTGGATTTCCATGTTCGGTGGCGACGGGCCGGCAAGCGATTCATCTCGCTGCACCCGTCTCAGCGCATCGTAACACCACCGCACATCGCGCGGGTTTTTCCGGCGCGTCCCAGTCGTGCTCTGGCGTTTGGCAAAAATGGCTACACTCGACTAACTGAACATTCAACGCCAGACCACCGAGGGCTTGATCGTGGAAACTCGTGAGCAGTGCCAGTCCCGTAAAACAGTGCCGGGCCCTTCGCCTGACGGCGCCCCCGACAAAACCACCCACGCCGCACTGGCCTGGCCAGGGCGATGGAGCCTGCGCGCGCTCGCGTGCGCGGCGGCGATCATCCTGCTGGCGCTGGCCGTGTTTGCGGCACGCTGGCTACATGCGCAGCGCAAGGTCGACCAGGCAATGGAACTGGTGGCGACGAGCGCGCGCGCGACCTTGCCGCCGCCTGCGGTCCGTGACCGGATCGCGACCAGGCCGGCCGCCCGGCAACAGGAAGAAGACTTGCCGCCGCTGGTGTTGCTGGCGCCCGAACCGGTCAAGGCAGTCCCCGCCACGCCTGCGGTGCGTGTGGACAGCGCGAACCGGAAAAAGAAAACCCATGTCCAGACCAAACTCGCGGCTGCGACGCCGAAGCCTCCCTCCAAGGGCAAGCGAACAGCGGCGCTGGTGAGTGCAAAGTCGCGCGCGCCTGTCCGCAGCGCTCGGGTGGCTGCAACGCCGAAGCGTTGTCGCACCGGCGAGCTTGCGCGCGACTGCCTGGCGGACTTATGCCGGGCCGGTCGCAAGGCGGCCTGTCTCGCGGGGTCCGATAACGGCTTGTTCTGATTGCCAGGCCCGGTCCCGGAAAAACAAATCCATATGATGGACTTGCCTGCCACCGGCATTTTCCCTCGGGTATTATCAAATGCGCCACGCCACAGCGGGCCACCACGGGCCCACTGCCAAAAACAGCGAACAGCAGGAGATAATGTATGGGAGCACAAGATGCCCGTATCGCGCGGGCCTTGCCCGCATCGGCCGGCGAGCCGGGCCCCGGCCTGATCGAGGACCTGGTTGCGGCAAACCACATCCTGTGCGCGGAACGCGTGCTTGACGGCTTCGGGCATGTGAGCGTGCGCCACGACAGGGACGCGAACCGTTTTCTGCTGTCGCGCAACATGGCGCCGGCGCTGGTCACGGCCGGCGATATCGTCGAATTCGACCTCGACGGCAACCCGGTGAACGCCCGCGGCCGCCCCCTCTATCTCGAAATTTCCATTCATGGGGCAATCTACAAGGCGCGCCCCGACGTGATGGCGATCGTGCACAGCCATTCCCACAGCGTCATCCCGTTCGGCGTCACCGGCTCCAGGCTGCGGCCCGTGTTCCACATGGCTGCGTTTCTCGGAAACGGCGCGCCGATCTTCGAGATCCGGACCGAGGCCGGCATGACCGACCTGCTGATCCGCAACAATGAGCTGGGCGACTCCCTGGCGCGTTCCCTTGGCGACAGTTCAGTGGTGCTGATGCGCGGCCACGGATCGACCGCGGTGGGCAACTCGCTTCGGCAGGCCGTGTTCCGCGCGGTCTACGCCGAGACCAATGCGCGCCTGCAGGCCGACGCCAGCAAGCTCGGCCCCATCACTTTCCTTGCCCCCGAGGAAGCGGAAAAAGCGGCCGAGACGATCGATGCGTGCATCGGCCGCTCCTGGGATCTTTGGAAAAGAAACGTCTCCCAAGGCAGATAATCGCGCATCCCGCCGGTATTTTTTTGTTGTTTCCAAAGGGACAAATCCTTGCTAGTATGGATTTCACAATTAAAAAATAGGGAGGGGAGACGGATGATTTCACGCACATCGCTGTATTTCGCACTGGGCCTGGCGACGGCCTTTTCCATTGGAAGCGCGCGCGCTGTCGAGGCGAGGGCCGAAGTCGTGGAGGCGGCCACGCTGCACGGCCCGGATCGCCACGAACGCCTGGTGGCGGCGGCCAGGCAGGAAGGTTCGCTCACGCTCTACGCCACCATGGGCCAGGAACAGATCAGCGCGATCGCCGCGGCCTTCGAGAAAAAGTATGGCGTCAAGGTGAACCTGTGGCGCGCGAGTTCGGAAACCGTTGCGCGTCGGGCCATCACTGAAGCGCGCGGCAACCGTTTCGAAGTTGACGTGATCGAGAGCAATAGTCCTGAGATGGAGGCATTTCACCGGGAGAAATTGAGCCAGCGCGTCACGTCGCCGTTCACGGCGGCGATCATTCCGGAAGCGCTGCCGGCACACGGCGAATGGCTGGGCGTGCGCGTCAACCTGTTCGTCCAGGCGTACAACACGAACAAGGTGAAGCCGGAGGACGTGCCGAGCACCTATCGCGATCTGGTCGATCCCAAGTGGAAAGGCAAGATCGCCGCCGAGATGGACAACGTGGACTGGTTCGCCACCGTGGTCAGTGAGATGGGCGAGCAAAAAGGCGTGGCGCTGTTCCAGGACATGGCGCGCACCAGCGGCGTCTCCCTGCGCAAGGGCCATCCGGTGCTGGCGAGCATGACCGCGGCAGGGGAGGTGTCGCTGGTCCTGTCCACCTACAACTATTTCATCGACAAGCTGCGCAAGACCAAGGGCGCACCGGTTGCCTGGACCGTGCTTGAGCCGGCCGTCGCGCGCACCAGCGGTGTCACGCTGGCGCGCCGTGCCCCGCATCCGAACGCGGCGGTGCTGTTCGTCGACTTCATGCTGTCCGACGCGCAAGCGATGTTTCCCTCGCTCGACTTGATTCCTGTGATCCGCTCGATGGAGGGCATGCCCAAGCAGGTGAAATGGAAGTTCGTCGATCCGGTCAAGATTCTCGACGAGTCCGACAAATGGTCGAAACTCTATCAGCAGGTGTTTAACCCTCAGGGCGCCAAATAACCGACGCTGTCACCACACATCGTCGCGACCATCCCACACGGCGCCCCGGCGGCGCCGTGCTGCCATCTGCTCGAACCGAGCGCCATTCCCAAATATGAGAATGCTTTACGGCAAAATATTTCCCAATTGCAAGAAAAACATGAACAGCACGCGCCGTGCGCGGCGTTTCCCGGAAGTTGGAATAAAACTTGCTTAGAGGAAATGCATGGTGGCGTTGGCGGCGCGTTCGGTCCTCGAACGGCCAGCTGTTTTTCCCGTCCACTTCCTTATGCCGTCCAACCTTCGCAAAGAAAAGACCCATGAAAAAAGTTCTCCTTACCGTCGTTGCAGCCGCCGCGGCCACGCTGGCCGGCAGCGCCGCCGCCGACACCGTGAAGATTTCCGGCGCATCGATCGTGTTCAGCGCCATCGTCTCGCCAGCCAAGGGCGCGGTCGAAAAAAGTACCGGCCATACGCTCGAGCTGTTCAGTTCGAACGCCAGCAAGGGCCTGAACGATCTGCTCGTTGGCGCAACCGACATCGCGATGGTGTCGGTGTCGATGGATGTGGCGGCCGAAGCCGCCGCGGAGGGCGGCAAGAAGATCGACACCAAGGATTTCCAGTTCTTCGAGCTGAAGAAGGATGAAATCGTGTTCGTGGTGAACCAGTCCAATCCGGTCGGTAAGCTGACCTGGGAGCAATTGACCGGCATTTACTCCGGCAAGATCACGAACTGGAAGACTGTCGGCGGCAAGGATCTGCCGATCGTCGTGTACACCGACGCACTGGCCGGCGCCACCCGCGCGACCATCAAGAAACATGTGATGGGCGGGGCGGAGATGGGGCCTGGGGTAAAAGCGCAGAGCTCGCTGAAGCGCTCGGCAGAAATGGTGGGCAGCGACGAGGGCGGCATCGCCGGCATCGGCAAGGGTTTCATCGACAAGACCAAAATGAAAGCGATTCAAAGCAAGAAGCTCGAGACGCCGCTGGCCTTGGTCACCCTGGGCGCGCCCAAGCCGGCAGTCAAGGCGGTGATCGACGCCTTCGCCAAAGAAGCCAAATCGCACTAATGCGACATGCCTGACGCGGCCCGCCCTGCGCGGCCGCGCGGCGTCGGAAAAGGAATGCTCATGAAGATTTTCTCGGCACGAAATACGGGCATCGGCTTCCGCTTGGGGACGTCCTTTGGCGCCTTGACCTTGCTGTTGGTGGCATGCGTTGCCTTTGGCATACTCAGCCTGGGTTCACTCAACAAGACGATGCAGTCCATGCTGGACCACGAGGTGCGCGCCGGCGTTCTGGCCGCGGACCTCATCGAACAGGCGCAGGAGATGTCCAGCGTGCTCGGCCGTGCAGTGATGGCCGATAACGGCGCCGCCGTCCAGGCCAATCTCAAGCAAGCCGACAAGGTGCGGGCGGACACCGTGGCCACCAGGAAGGCGCTGGCCGATACCTTGGACAACGATGCCGCGCACGCTTCCCTGAAACAGGTGGAGGCCGCCGAAACGGCATTTCGTGCTGGCATCGACAAGGTGACCGAGGCGATCAGGGGCGGCGACTCGGATGCCGCGCGCACGGCCCTCAACGACCAGGGCTTGCTTGGGGCGGAGGCCGCTTACCTTGCCGAGCTGGGCAAGTTCGATCGCCAGCAGCGCGATGCGATCGGCGCCGCCCGGGCCGCGGCGGAAAGTTCTTATCAGAACCAGCGCGCGCTGTTGTTCGGCGCCGCGCTGCTCGCTGTCGTGCTCGCCACGACACTGGGAATGTGGATCACTCGCAATATCGTCGGGCCGATCAATACTGCGGTGAAGGTCGCGCAGACCGTCGCCGCCGGCGACCTGAGCAGCCATATCGAGGTCACCAGCACGGACGAAACCGGGCAATTGCTGGACGCCCTGAAGCACATGAACGATAGCCTGGTGCAGATCGTCGGCCAGGTGCGCAGCGGCACCGATACCATCGCATCGGCCTCGAGCCAGATCGCTGCGGGCAACCTGAACCTGTCGAGCCGCACCGAACAGCAGGCCAGCTCGCTGGAAGAGACGGCCTCTTCAATGGAAGAGCTGACCGGCACCGTGCGCCAGAATGCCGACAATGCGCGCCAGGCCAATCAGCTGGCGGCGTCCGCATCCGAAGTCGCGCGCAAGGGCGGCGCGGTGGTCGCGCAGGTGGTCGATACGATGGGCTCGATCAACGATTCGTCGAAACGCATCGTCGACATTATCGGCGTCATCGACGGCATCGCGTTCCAGACCAACATCCTGGCGCTCAATGCGGCCGTGGAAGCGGCACGCGCGGGCGAACAGGGGCGCGGCTTTGCCGTGGTCGCTACCGAGGTGCGCAACCTTGCGCAGCGCTCCGCCGCGGCGGCCAAGGAAATCAAGACCCTGATCGGCGCTTCCGTGGAGAAGGTCGATGCCGGCGCCAAGCTGGTCGACCAGGCTGGCGCGACCATGCAGGAAATCGTCGAGAGCGTCAGGCGCGTGACCGATATCATGGGCGAGATCACGGCCGCGAGCCAGGAGCAGACCTCGGGCATCGAACAGATCAACCAGGCCATGAACCGGATGGATGAGGGCACCCAGCAAAACGCCTCACTGGTGGAAGAGGCCGCCGCCGCGGTCGGATCGCTGGAAGACCAGGCGGCCAAGCTGTCGCGCGTGGTCAGCGTCTTCAAGCTTGGCGCGCTGCATGCCCCGGCGCACAGCGCGCCGGCGCCGAAAGCGCGTGCGCCGCATC
>JBAQKU010000318.1:0-3372 GCA_049301315.1 Telluria sp. | reverse complement strand
GCCTCACGCCCGACGACGTGCGCGGCATCGCGCACCTGGGCGGGACCATCCTCGGCAGCACCAACCGCGGCAATCCCATGCGCTATCCGGTGCGCGCGCCCGACGGCAGCATGGGCGAGGCGGACCGTTCCGGCGAAGTGGTCGCGCAGTGCAGGCAGCGCGGCTTCGAAGCGCTGATCGTCGTCGGCGGCGACGGTTCCATGGCAATCGCCAACGGGCTGCAGCAACAGGGCCTGCGCGTGATCGGTGTGCCCAAGACGATCGACAATGATCTGGACCACACCATGTCGACCTTCGGTTTCGACTCGGCGCTCGGATTTGCCACCGAATGCATCGACCGCCTGCACAGCACCGCGCACAGCCACCATCGGGTGATGGTGGTGGAAGTGATGGGGCGCTACGCAGGATGGATCGCGCTGTATGCAGGAATGGCGGCCGGCGCGCACGCGATCCTGATACCCGAGATCGCGTTCAGCATCGACGCTGTCGCCGACGCCATCCTGATCCGCGATGGCGCGGGACGGCGCCATTCCATCGTGGTGGTCGCCGAAGGAGCGCAGGCGGGGGGCGCCGGGCGCGACGTTGCGGCGCCGGCCATGCCCGGGCGCGAAGAAAGGCTGGGCGGGATCGGCGAGCACCTGGTGTCCTTGCTGGCCGAGCGTACCGGCAAGGAGTGCCGCTCGGTCGTGCTGGGACACCTGCTGCGCGGCGGCAGTCCGTCCGCCTTCGACCGGGTATGCGCATCGCGCTTCGGCGCAGCCGCCGTGCGCGCCATCGAGCAGGGCCGCTCGGGCGTGATGGTCTCGCTCGGCTATCCCGCGATCACCCTGGTGCCGCTGGTGGACGTGGCCGGGCGCAGCAAGCGCGTGGCGGTCGACGGCGACGCCGTGCAGACCGCGCGCGAGCTCGGCATCTGTTTCGGCGACGCCCCGGTGCAGGCGTAGCGGCATTGTGCCCTGCGCGCCGACTTGCGGTTTTAGTATCCGATCTCTAGTTTTGCTCTCTAAAATGGCCGCATCACCGTAGCGGGAGCCCCTCATGCCAAAGAAACCGAAGACACCGGAAAAAACAGAAGACACGCTGTTGGTCAATGCCGTGCGTACCTCTGCGCATCAGATCTGGCAGGCCGGCCTGGGCGCATTCGCGAAGGCGCAGGAAGAAGGCGGCCGTGTATTTAGCAAGCTGGTACAGGAAGGCACCGAGCTGCAGAAGCGTTCGCGCATGATGGCCGAGGGGAAAATCGCGGAAGCGGGCGACACCGTCTCGAGCGTCGCCGACAGCGTGGGAAAACAGGCCTCCGGTTCCTGGGACAAGCTCGAACAGGTGTTCGAGGACCGGGTCGCGCGCGCGCTGGCGACGATTGGCGTCCCGACCCACAAAGACATCCAGGCACTGACGCTGCGCGTCGAGCAGTTGAGCGAGTTGGTCGCTGAACTGGGCGGCAAAAAAGCGCCGGCCAGGCCGGCTACCAGGAAAAGCGCCGTCAAGCCGGCAACCAGGAAAAGCGCCGTCAAGCCGGCCCTGAAGGCGGGCGCGCAAGCGCTGGCCAAGGCGGCGCCAACGAAGGCGCCGGCGAAAAAAACGGCAGCGGCCAGGCCTGGCGCCGCAAAGGGAAAGTAAACCAGCTGCGTCACGTCATGCATTGTTCCGTCCTTGCGGAGCCATCCGCAAGGGTTGTCGTCCCGGCATTCGGTGTTATGCTTGCAACAGAAAAAACCGAGGCCCACGCCATGCTCCAAAAAGCCCCACGCCGAACGCGCGAACGCATTCTTGAATTGTCCTTGCGCCTGTTTAACGAGTTCGGCGAGCCGAACATCACGACCACCGTGATCGCCGAGGAGATGAATATCTCTCCCGGCAACCTGTACTACCACTTCCGCAACAAGGACGACATCGTCAACTCGATCTTCGTGCAGTTCGAAGCCGAAATCGAACGTATCCTGACCGTGCCCAAGGGACGCCGCTCGAACATCGAGGACGTCTGGCTGTACCTGCACCTGATGTTCGAGCTGATCTGGCGCTACCGCTTTTTCTACCGCGACCTGAACGATCTGCTGTCGCGCAACCGCAAGCTTGAACTGCACTTCAAGCTGATCCTCGGGCACAAGATCAAGGTCGCCAGGCAGTTGTGCGAAGACCTGCGCAGCGAAAATTCGCTCGAGGCATCGGATCCGGAGATCAACGCCATGGCCACCAACATGGTGGTGGTGGCGACCTACTGGCTGTCGTACGAATACGTGCGCAATCCGCGCAAGTACGCCGAGCAGCAGTCCATGTCGGATGCGCTGGCGCGCGGCTGCTACCAGGTGCTGTCGCTGGTCGGGCCTTACCTGCGCGGCGACACCCGTTTGCTGTTCCAGAAACTGTCCGAAGAATACTTGAAAAAACTAAAATAAGGAGCGGCCAGGCCATGCCGCGCGCGCACCCGCACCCGCACCACAAGAGCCCATGAACATCGAAGCTGAAATCAAATGAAATCGATTGCCGTCTATTGCGGCGCCTCCGTCGGCGCCTCCCCCCTGTATGCCGATGCCGCGCGCGCACTGGCGCGCGCCCTGGTCGAACATAACATCGCGCTGGTCTACGGCGGCGGCAACGTCGGCCTGATGGGTGTGATCGCCGATGAAGTGCTGCGCCTGGGCGGCGAGGTGACCGGCGTGATACCGCGCGCGCTGATCGCGCGCGAAGTCGGGCACACTGGCCTGACGCGCATGTTCGTGGTCAAGGACATGCACGAGCGCAAAGCGATGATGTCGGACCTGTCCGATGGCTTCATCGCCATGCCGGGCGGTATGGGCACGCTCGAGGAGCTGTTCGAAATGCTGACCTGGTCGCAGCTGGGCATCCATGCCAAACCGGTCGGCGTGCTCAATGTGGGCGGTTTCTACGATGGCCTGGTCAGCTTCATCGGCCATTTGCAGGGCCAAGGCTTCGTGCGCGACGAGCATGCGGCGCTCATGCGGGTCGAATCGGACCCCGACGCCCTGATCGTGCGCCTGCGCTCTAGCGCCTGAACGCACGCCGGCTCAAGCCGGGATAATGCGGTTGCGACCGGCCGATTTCGCCATGTACATGGCCTTGTCGGCGCGGGTGATGGTGTCGGCAAACGGCTCGCCACCGGGGCGCACGACCACGCCGGCCGAAAGCGTGATCCTCAGTTCCAGGTCAAGCTCGGGAATGCAGGTGGCGGACAGGCTTCAGGGCGGGGGTGAAGGAGCCGGCCGCGTAGCGATCTGCAAAGCAGATCGGGCACAGTAGAAAGCCTCGGCGGCAGCAGCAGTCCAGGTGAAGAAGGAATTTGAACTTTCTTGCATGGTTTGAACTCTAATTTGTATGCGTTTTAGGACTGTCGTTAGACACCAGGATGCTAGT
>JBAQKU010000317.1:0-6740 GCA_049301315.1 Telluria sp. | reverse complement strand
GATCCCGGCCGCATGGCTGCTGCTCGGGTTGCCGAACCGGCAGGCCATCGCATCGGTGGCGGCGGCCAGCGCCGCCGGCAGAACGGGCGAGGTCGCGTTCGCGTCAAGGTAGATTTCGCTGCTCATGGATGCAAATTGTTGAATCTGAAAGAAATGTTTCGTGCAAGCGGTAATGTTGAGTAATATGGTAAAGATTAAGATACGAAAAAACGTTCCAAATTTCCCTGTTTATTGCAAAAATGAAGAAAAGACAACCTATTAGTTGCGGATTGACGATATGAATCGTCTTGATAAGTTCGATTGCGCCATCCTGGCCGCGCTCCAGGCCGACGGCACCTTGTCGATTGCCGCTCTGAGCGAAAAGATAGGTTTGTCCAGCACCCCATGCTGGAAACGCGTCAAGCGGCTCGAGGAAGAAGGCTATATCGAGAGCCGGGTAAGCATCGTCAACCGCCACAAGGTGGGGCTGCCGGTGACCGTGTTCGTGAGCGTGCGCACCACCGAGCACGACGAAAAATGGCTGGCACGGTTCGCGGCAGCCGTGATCGCCCTGCCCGAGGTGCTCGAATTCCACCGCATGAGCGGCGAGGTCGACTACCTGCTCAAGGTGGTCACCACCGATATCGACGGCTATGACCGCTTCTACAAGAAGCTGATCAAGACCGCGCAGCTGAGCGGCGTCTCGTCGGCCTTCTCGATGGAACAGATCAAGTTCACCACGGCCCTGCCGCTGGAGCTCATTTCGCACGGCCTGCCTGCCTGAAAACTGAATATTAGTTGTGCCGAATCGTGCGATCATTGCCGCTGGTACAGATCAGAGGAGATAGTCGTATGCGCTTCACCAGAAACTTGCTGCCATGCGCCGCGGCGGCGCTGCTGCTGGCGTCGACCGCCGCGGCCGCGCAGGAGCAGCTTGTCAAGATCGGCATGAGCGGCCCTTTGTCGGGCTCGAACGCATTCGCCGGCAAGGACAACGAGAACGGCGTGCGCCTCGCGCTCGAGGAACTCAATGCCGCCCCGATCAAGGTCGCCGGCAAGACGCTCAAGTTCGAACTGATCTCCGAGGACGACCAGGGCGATCCCAAGGCCGGCGTGAACGTGGCGCAGAAACTGGCCGACAGCGCTGTCGGATTCGTGCTCGGACCCTACAACTCCGGGGTGGCGATTCCGGCCTCGCGCGTGTACGACGCGGCCGGCATGATGATGTCCACGGTCGGCACCAACCCCAAGATTACCCAGGGCGGCTACCAGAACGTGTTTCGCATCGTTGCCAGCGACACGCAAGTGGGCGCCTCCATGGCCGCCTACGCGGCGCGCCAGCTCAAGCTCAGGAAGGTGGGCGTGATCGACGACCGCACCGCCTTCGGCCAGGGCATCGCAAGTGAATTCATCAAGCAGGCGAAAAGCTCGGGCATGAGCATCGCCGGCCACGAATTCACCACCGACAAGGCGACCGACTTCGCCGCCATCCTGACTTCGCTCAAGGCGAAAAAGGTCGATGCGATCTTCTTCGGCGGCTATGCGCCGCAAGGCGCGCCGATGGCACGCCAGATGAAACAGCTGGGCATGAACGTCAAGCTGCTCGGAGGCGACACCCTGTGCAGCCCGGAGATGGGCAAGCTGGGCGGCGACGCGGTCGGCGCCAACGTGCTGTGCGCGCAGGGTGGCGCGATCCTGGCAAAGCAGGCCGGCGGCCCGGCCTTCGAGAAGCGCTACAGGCAGCGCTTCAAGCAGGACCCCGATGTGTATGCGGCCTCGTTCTACGACCAGATGATGTTCATCGCGCAGGCCATGCGCAAGACCAATTCGCTCGATCCCTCGGTGGTGGGGGTCGCGCTGCATTCGACCGACTACAAGGGCGTCGTGGGCACCTACGCGTATGACGACAAGGGCAACATGAAGAAGTCGGCGGTGACGGTGTACACCTTCAAGGACGGCCAGCCGGTGCCGCTGGCGAGCTACTGACCCTTTCGCGCCCGGCGGGGTCCTTCAGCCGGGGATGTTGAGCATGCACATTCCCGGGTATCCTCGTCGGCGTTTCCATCCCTGATGCATACCGGATAATCATGAAAAAAATATTCTCCCTGAGCGCGATCGGCGCCGCCATTTTGATCGCCTGCAGCTCGGGCGCCGCAGTCGGCTCCGCGCTGGCGAGCACCACGCTCAGCGCCGCCGCGATCAGCAACCCGCAGGCAAAAAAACAGCTCGACGCGCTGGCCGACGAATACTACGACGCGCTGGCCCGCTTCGATCCGGTCGGCGCCACCGAGAGCGGCGACAATCGCTTCGACGACCAGATCGGGATGAGCATTGCGCCGGACATGCGCGCCAGGCAGTTCGCGCTGTACCACAAGTTCGCGGACCGGCTGCAGGCGATCAAGCGCGCCCACCTCGACCGCCGCGACCAGACCAACTACGACATCCTCGGCTACGAGCTCGGCAGCGCGCTCAGTTTCGAAAATCTGCCCGAACACCTGCTGCCGCTGAACCAGATGGACAGCATGCCGGTCACGCTGGCCAACTACGCGGGCGGGCAAGCCGCGCAAGCGCTCACCACGGTCGCGCAATACAAGGCCTACCTGAACCGGCTGAACCAGCTGCCGGGATGGATCGACCAGGCCATCGCCAACATGCGCGAAGGGATGCGGCGCGGGATCGTGCAGCCGCGCGCGGCGATGGTATCGGCCCTGCCCCAGTTCAGGCAACTGCTCAGCGAAAAACCCGAAACCAGCATCTTCTACACCCCGATCAAGAACCTGCCTGCCGGCTTTTCCAGCGCCGACAAGCAAAGCCTGGGCGCCGCCTACCGCAAGACCATCGGCACCAAGCTGTCGCCGGCACTGGCGCGCCTGGCGCGATTCATCGAAAACGACTACCTGCCGGCCAGCCGCGCCAGCAGCGGCTGGGGCGCGCTACCGCGCGGCAGGCAATGGTATCTCGCGCGCGTGGCGAGCCAGACCACCACCACGCTGCAACCGGAGCAGATCCACGCGATAGGACTGAAGGAAGTGGCGCGCATCCAGGCCGAGTTTGCGGTGCTGGGACCGAAGATGGGTTACATGGGACCGGCGGCCAAGCTGCCGGCCTGGGTCGCGGAGCAGGACAAATTCCGTCCGTTCAAAACGGATGCTGAAGTGATCGATGTCTACCGCAAGCTCGACACGGTATTGAAAGCGAAGCTGCCGGCGCTGTTTACGCTGATGCCGAAAGCGCCGCTCGACCTGCGCCTCGAACCGGAGCTGAGCCGCGCGACCGCGTCCGACCACTACACCGCGCCGGCCGCGGACGGCTCGCGCCCGGGCGTGTTCTGGTCGGTCGTCAACGACCCGACCCAATATGGCAGCACCGGCATGGTGACGCTGTTCCTGCACGAAGGGCAGCCTGGCCACCACTTCCACATCGCGCTACTGCAAGAGATGGATTTGCCGAATTTCCGCAAGTTCGGCGGCAACAACGCGTTCACCGAAGGCTGGGCGCTGTACGCCGAAACGCTGGGCAAGGAGATGGGCTTGTTCGACAAGCCGGAAGATTATTTCGGCCACTTGTCCGATGAAATGCTGCGTGCGGTGCGGCTGGTGGTCGACACCGGCATGCATTCGAAAGGTTGGTCGCGCGAGCAGTCGATCCAGTACATGCGCGACACGCTCGGCTACCCGAAGGCGCTGGCGCGAAGCGAGACCGAACGCTACATGGTGTGGCCGGGGCAGGCGCTTGGCTACAAGATCGGCTCGCTCAAGATCAGCGAACTGCGCCAGCGCGCGAGCGCGGCGCTGGGCGAGAAATTCAGCCTCCCGAAATTCCACGAGATCGTGCTTGGCGAGGGCACCTTGCCGCTGTCGCTGCTCGAGGCGAAGGTCGATCGCTGGATCGCCGAGAGCAAATAGGCTGCTATCGCCGTTCCAGCGGCGGTGCCGCTCAGAACACCGACAACACCGGGTAGCGCCGCCACTCCGGTTCCGCATAGCGCTCGCAGTTCGCAAAAATGAAATCGAGCACTGCGCTCTGGTCCGACCGCAGTGCCGCATTCCCCGCCTTCCACGCGTCGAACTTCGCCTTCAGCCGCGGCTCGTCGCGCAGCAGCTCAAGCGCGTGGTCTTCGAACACGTAATCCGAATACGCCTCTTTCTTCTCCAGCACGCTATTGAAGAATCCCCAGCGGAAGAAGCTGTCGTGCCCTTGCGGCTCGAGCGTTTCGATCGCGTAGCGCGCCTTGTCCTGGTCGAGCGGGATCCAGACATCGCCGGCGTGCGCCATCAGCTGCGCCGTGCGTTTCTCGAGCTGCACATCGTCATGGAACATATGCCCTTCATAGGCACTCGCGCGCGAAGTGACCGATGCGATATGGTAGTACTGCACATCGACCAGCTTGTCGGCCTCGATACGCTCCATCTGAACGCCATTCCATTCAAGGCGCTCGATCGCCTCGCGCCACGCTTGCGGCACGATATATGCGCGCGGCGTGTCGACCACCACGTCGGCCGGAAAACGATTGTAGTAGGCGATCTCGCGCTCCCACGGAGCGCTGCGGTCGTACGACAGGCGCGTGTAGTCGCCGATCACGCTCGCACTGTATCTGGCGGCGTAGCCCTTGAACAGCAAGCTCGCGGCGCGGCTCTCGTCCATCGCCCAGTGCACCGCCCAGTTGCGGCTGGTCTTGCCCTGCTCCCTGGCGGCCTGCCGCAACGCCTGGATCTGTGCGGCGTGCCGCACCGTGAAATCGAGCGCGGTTTCAACCAGCGCGCGCATCGACTGGTAGCGATCGGAAAACGGCTTGAGCATGTGGGTCTCGGGCATGAACCCGATGGTGTGATGCAGCGCGGCGTAACCGGTCGAAAAACGCGGCGTTTCGAGGAACTCGGCGATGCCGTGGTCGGGACTGTCCTTGACCGGGTTCACGTACGGGGTGGTCGGCCAGCCGCGCCGCTCCATCTCGCCAAACAGCGCGGGCAGCATGGTGTCGCGCAGGAAGTCGCCCAAGCCGCCACCGAGCTTGTCGGCCTGGGTGTGAATCAGCGTCATCGTGTACTGGTAGTCGGCGCCGTTGGAGGTATGGGTATCGACCATCACGTCCGGGTCCCACGCCGTGAACAGCTTGTTGAACACCTGCGCGGTCAAGGTGTCGCACTTGACGAAATCGCGGTTGAGGTCGAGGTGGCGGCTGTTGCCGCGAAAGCCGAACTGCTCCGGCCCATCCTGGTTCACGCGCGAGGTACTGGCGCGATTGAGGCTGCCGTCCACGTTGTAGAGCGGGACGAACAGGAACGCCGTCTTGCCGAGAGCCGCGAGGCGTTCGGGCTCGAGGCAGAAATCGCGCACCAGCGCCATGCAGGCATCGACGCCTTCCGGCTCGCCCGGATGGATGCCGTTGTTGTTGAAGAAAACGGGGCGCCCTTCGCGCTTGATGCGCGCGCGTTCGAACACGCCGTCGGCGCTGACCACGCCGGCATGGATCGGGTGGCCGGCATCGGACGTGCCGACCGCACCGAAGCTGAGGATGGAAGGGAAGCGGCGCGCCAGTTCGTGGTAGTAGGCGATGCACTCGGCCAGGGTGGTGGTCTGGTTCCCGTTGCCCTTTTCGTAGGGCGTCTGCAGTTGGTTTGGCATGTCTTTTGATCTTCTTGTGGAAAACAAAAACGCTACGATACAGCATCTGGTTTCGGCTGTGGGCGTTTGGCCCGGCGGCGCCCGAAGGCATGGTTACAACTGCTTACCATTGAAAGGTGACTATGTGGAGCAACACACGGAAGTAATCGCGCTGCGATGAGAGTATCGGCACATCTTGAGATAATAAGGAGAACGCCATGCATTTCTCTCACCAACACGCCGAAAGCGGCGCCAGGATCACCAAAATCGGCATTGTTGCCGCGCTGCACGTCGTGCTCGGACTGGTGCTCGTCAAGAGCATGGACATGAAGGCCATCTCCATGCCCAAGCTGGCTGAAACCATCATGATGATCACGCCGGAAGCACCCAAGCCGCCGCCTCCTCCGCCTGAGCCGCCCAAGCCGACACCGAAGGTCGCACCGCCACCCCAGGCATACGCGCCGCCGCCCGAAGTCGAGGTAGCGCAGCAGCAAGTCGAGCCGACCATCCAGGCAGCGGTCCAGCCCGACCCGGCCCCTCCCGGCCCGGTAGCGGCCGAAGCGCCGCCCGCCGAACCGGGTACGGCGGCAATGCGGACCGCGGTGTTTGCCGATGCGCGCGGTTGCGGCACGCCCGAGTATCCGGCACGCGCAGCGCGCAACGGCGAAAGCGGCACGGTCACGCTTGCATTGCTGGTTGGCACAGACGGGCGGGTAGCCGGTTCGCGCGTCCAGAAATCGAGCGGGTCGCGCGAACTCGACAAGGCTGCGGTATCGGCCTTAAGCCTGTGCAAGTTCAAGCCGGCCACCAGCGGCGGCGTTGCCGAGCAGGCCTGGGCGCAGATTGCCTACGTCTGGACGCTGGAACAGTAATCGCGCCCCTCCAGCGGGCGAGAGCGCAGACAGAACTTGCATTCTTCTGCTCGTTGCTCTGCCCAATGATGGCCAAATTATGGCTCCAAGACAATGGTCGCGCCAGTGGTGCGACTCTTGGCTCGTCTTGAGTTCGGCGAATCGCAAGCTACTTCAAATGGGGTCCCCGCCTTCGAGGCTGTCGCAAAAGGGGAGGCGGAATCTCGTTAGCACCTTCAGCCGTCGTTCCCGCGAAGGCGGGAACCCCATTTAGCTGCTGTGACGCGGCGAAATTAGGTTCCCGCC
>JBAQKU010000316.1:0-3902 GCA_049301315.1 Telluria sp. | reverse complement strand
GCGCGCGGCCACCAGGGCGGGCAGGCCGGAAGCGCCGGCCACGGCTTCGAGGATCTGGCGCAGCGCCAGTTCCTCGGAAATGCCGGACCCGGCGGCATGGCGCCGGCTGGCGGCACGTTCGGCCTTGTAAGCGACGCTCAGCAAGCGGGACAATTCAATCATCCCGCCAGCATAACCGGTTTCGCGGGACCGATGACGCCGCCGTCCTCAATACCGGCGCGGATTGTCCGGCCGTCTGTCGCGCTCGTTACGCACCCCATCGCCATCGCGGTCGGCGTCGAAACGATTGCGGATCCCGTCGTTGTCGCGGTCGCGGTCGTACTGGTCGGGTACTCCGTCATGGTCGCGGTCGCGCCGTTCCACGCGGTCCGGGATGCCATCGCGGTCATGGTCGCGGTCGTGCCGTTCCATGCGGTCCGGAATGCCATCGCGGTCGCGGTCGCGGCCATCATGACGGTCCCAGCGCCCCGATTCCATGTACCAGTTACCGTCGCGCTGCTGCCAGCGCGGCTGCGAGTACGCATAGCCGGGACGCTCGGCCAGCCACACGCCGGGAACCCATCCATGGCGCTGGCCGCGCGATTCCCAGTGGCCCGGTTCCCAGATGTATCCATCCCGTGCACGGGGAATACGCTCATAGCGCGGCGGGGGTGGCGCTAGCTGGACCACGCCGTAGCCGGACTGCCCGACCACCTGCCAGCCGCCGCGCTGCAGGCGATAGCCGTCACGCTCGCGCACCCATCCGGCGGGCCGGAACTGCTGGCCATAGCGCTCCGCTTCCCAGCGGCCGGACATCCACACGTGGCGATCGCCTTCCAAATTCCAGTAGCCCGGCGCCCATATATAACCGCGGCGCGGCGCCGGCACGCTTTCGAAGCGGGGCGCAGGCGGGGCGGAACCGATAACGATACTGAATCCCGTCTGCGCCAGCGACGGCAATGGCAGCGAAGCGGCTGCGCCGAGGGCGATCAAGGTTGCAAGCGTAAGTGTGCGTTTCATTTTGCGTCTCCGGTTAAAAGCGTACGATTCAATATATCAACGCAACCGGAGCGGCAGGGGAACTGAATCAAGTGCTTACAACTGACACACAATGTGCGGATCGGGTGCGCCAGCGAACATAGCGGGCAGACGCGGCGTTCTGCCGCCACACTGGCGCAACGGCAGGACCGCATGCGCCGGGCCAGGCCATTCAGCTGCGATTCGCGAGGGCATTGCGCAGGGTCGCGAAGGCGCCCTCGTCGCGCAGCGACTGCCGCTTTTCCGCCGCGCTCATGCGTTTGGCGCTGACCACCACCACCTGCATCGGCCCCGTCATCGGAGCGCTGGCGCTGTGCGCCGCGCGGCTGCCGGAGCGCGCTTGTGGCAGGGTATCGAGAACGTAGGTGGCGGCGCAGGCCAGGCCCAAGGTCACGACGAACGCTGCTTCCATGTGCTTGAGGATATCCACGATGATTCCTTTCATGTTTGGGTTTCAATGCGATCACTTTAGACATGCGCCGGTGCGGCCGCCAGCAGCGTGCGACGAGTGGGCGATTTGGCGGAGCGGAGGGCAAAAAAAGGCGATAAACGGAATGCGCCGGCCGCACGCCCGCAGCGCTTGCCGGAAACCGGAACAGAAGGGTAAACCGGGGTTTGATGCACGCCTTGCGCAGCGCTCTTGCATGGCATGATCGTGAAGGGTGAGCCGCTGCCCGCGCCTGCGACTGCCGGGGCGCGCACGCTTGCGCGTGCAATGTAAAGCTCGCCTGCCCCTGCTAGAATCGGCCTGAACAGGGCGAATGGCAGAGCCGGGCCGTGCGGATTGACTAAACAGGAGTCAGATATGTTCCAGATGTTTGGATTTGGCGGCGTCAAATGCCCCCGCTGCGAGCACAAGAACGCCGACAAGTCGGGTTACTGCGCGCAGTGCGGCCTGACGCTCGGCGCCGCCCCCAATCGGCCCGTGCTGCACGAGAACCGCTGGATCGCCGGCGCGCAGGAGCTGGCCGTGTTTTTCGGCGTGCGCGAGCTGTCCTCCATGTTTGCCCGGCCGCTGCGGGTGCCGCCGGCCACGCGCGCCTTCATCCTGCAAGACGACAAGGTCACCGAAGTACCGCCTGGCGACTACGAGGCCGAGCGGTTTTTCGCGCGTCTGCCTGAACTCGAGCGCAGCGGCCATGGCGAGGTCCTGATTGCGCGCAGCGCGCCGCTGCCGGTCGAGTTCTCGTTCGACGACCTGCACAGCGCCGAACACCTGCAGGTGGCGGCCCGCTTCACGGTCGCGCTCGCGATCGGACAGGTTGCCGCCTTCTCCCGCCATTTCATGGCCTTGCCGGGCAGCGTCACGCACGAGCACCTGCGCGAACTGCTGGCGCCGTCGCTGCGCCAGCTCGCCGCGGAATTCATCGCCAGCCGCACCATCCGCGACATGGCCGGCAACCAGGAGCTGCGCCTGCAGCTGGACGAACGCCTGCAAGGCGCGCTCAAGATACGGCTGGAACAATACGGACTGGCGGTGAGCGCGGTCGACACGCTCGCGCTGCGGCACGACAAATACGACGCGAGCAAGGAGTGCATCGGCACCTTGTGGCTCGTTGCCGGCGAGCGCGAGGCCAGGCTCGAGCATGCCCGGCAGCTCGACCGGTTGTACAGCGCCGCCGAATGGCAGCGCATCGAGCGCGAGGAACAGGAAGGCAGGCAGCGCCACCGGCGCGCCGAACTGCGCCAGGACGAAAGCGTGGAACGCGCCGACCTGTCGCTGCGCAATTCCGAGCGGGTGCATGCAATCCGCGCGCGCGAGATCGACCTGTACAGCCGGATCGTCGACGCCAAGACGCGCAAGCAGGCCATTGAGCAGGGGGCCGGGGACGTGCTGGTCGAACTGGAGCACGAGCTGGCCAAGAAGGGGGTGGCGCGCGAAGACGAGTCGCTCGCCTGGGCCCACCTGCGCCAGCTGGCGCAGATCCGCATGCGCACCGAGCTCGAGATAGCGCAGCAGGAGGCGCTGCAAGCGCGCCAGCTCGCACAGCAGCGCTTTGCCCACCAGCTGCTGCAACAGCAGATCGAGAACAAGATCGCACAGGCGCTCGGCATCGAGGACGAGTCGCGCAAGCGCGCAGAGCTGGCGCGCCTGCAGCAAAGCCAGGCCGAGGCCGTCGGGCGCGAACACGAACTCGAGGCCGAGCGGCACAAGGAGGCATGGCAGTCGCTGGCGCTGGCCAACGCGGCGCGCAAGCGCGAGGCCGAGCGCGTGCAGGAATGGGAAGACCAGCTCGCGCTCGAACGCCAGCGCGAGCTGCTGCGCGCCGCTATGCTCAAGGACAGCGGCGCCAAGGCCGAGGCCGAGGAGATCGACCAGAAGATCGAGGCCATGCGCCGCACCGGCTCGCAGGCCGAGGCGCTCGCGCAGCATGAAAAGCTGCTGCGCACGATCGAGGCCGACGCTGTGCATGCGCGCAATGCGCAGCAGATCGAACTCGAGGCGCAGGAGAAGCTGCACGCCATGAAGCAGCGCGAGCACGAAGCCCAGTGGCAGCAGGAGCTAAGGCGGCTCGAACTCGCACGCGAAGAAAAATTCGCGCAGCTTGCGCATGGCGCCGAACTGGCCCGCATCGAGATCGCGCGCGCCGCAGCCATCGGCGCGCTGGACGACACCGCCAAGGTCGCGCTGGCGGCCGCGCCGAATGCCGCCGCGCTGGCCGATTTGCTCAAGACGCAAGTCCATTCAGCGATGAGCCCCGAGCAGCTGCAGGCCCTCGCAAGCGTGGTTGGCGCCGCCAACAGCGTCACGCCGCTGGCTGCGGCGCGCATGGCGCAGGAACGCGCCGAGCACGAGCGCCAGCTGCGCGACGCCGAAGTCGACAAGGACCGCAGCCACCAGCTCGGCCTGCTCAAGCTGCAAAACGACGTGAACAAGGCTGCAC
>JBAQKU010000315.1:0-1830 GCA_049301315.1 Telluria sp. | reverse complement strand
TCGCCGTCAAGCCGCTGGTCGGTCCATCGTCGCTGCTGCTGGCGGTCATGGCAAGCGGGCTGAACGGCCAAAGCTTCGCCTTCAACGGCTACCTGCCGACCGACGCCGCGCAGCGCGCCAAGCGCATCAAGGAGCTCGAGCAGCGCTCGCGCGCCGAAAAGCAGACCCAGTTGCTGATCGAGACGCCGTACCGCAATGGCGCCATGCTCGACGCGCTGGCCGGCGCCTGCCAGGCGGGCACGCTGATCTGCGTGGCAACCGACCTGAGCCTGCCGGGCGAATCGATCCGCACCATGAGCGCGGCCAAATGGAAAGCCTTGCTGGGGTCGGGCCAGGGGCCCGATTTCCACAAGAAACCAACGGTGTTTTTGCTGCTCGCGCAGTAGCCAGGCCGCACCGCGGGCTCCGCTCAATGCATCTCGTGCGCCAGCTCGTTGACCCATTCGAACGCGGCCAGCTCGATCTCGCGCATCTGCCTGACCGTCAGGTTCAGGTTGCGCAAGTGCTGGCGCAGCTCGGGGCTGCGCTGCGCCGTTTCGAGCAGCTCGACCACCCTGAGCATCTCGCCGAACTGCCCGGAGCGCTCGAGCAGCGCCGCGCGCACCTCGTCGGCCACGTCCACGGTATCGAGAATGTCCTGCATCGACATCGAAAACAGCGCGTCCGTGAGCGACATGATGCCGACCGTAAAACCGGTGCCGGCGCTCTCGCGCTGTCCCGGCCTGACCTTGCGCGTCATTAGTTCGAGCAGCTTGCCGCGCGTGGTCGCCATCTGCAGCAGCGGCGCATTGAATTCGACCCCGCCTTCCGGCGTCGCATACAGCAAGATCTGCAGCCAGCGCTGCAGCTGATCGCGCCCCAGCACGGCCAGCGCCTGCCCCAGCGAATCGATGCGGGTGCGGGCCCCGGCCACCGGCGTATTCACCAGGCGCAACAGGTTCAGGCTGATCAGCGCGTCGCGCTGGACGCAGGCCTCGATCCGCTCGTTATCGGCGTTCGACTTGACCAGTTCGAGCAACTGCAGGATCACCAGCTCGGACGGGGCGATCTTCTTGCCGCTCAGGAGCACCGGCCGGGCAAAATAATATCCCTGGAAATATTCGAATCCGAGCTCGAGGCATTGCTTGAATTCCTCGATGGTCTCGACCTTTTCGGCCAGCAGCTTTTGCCGCGGCCCCTTGAGCGTGCGCGCCAGCGTCGCCAATGCCCCCGGCGCCACGCCCTGCAGGTCGATCTTGATCACGTCGACCAGCTTGATCAGCTCACGCACCTGTTCCGAATCGGCAATGACGTCGTCCAGCGCGAACTTGAAGCCGAGCGCCTTCAGTTCGAGCACGCGCGCGATCAGGGCCGGCGTGGCCACCACCGTTTCGAGAATTTCGAGGATGACCTTGTCGGTCGGCAAAAAGCGCACGAAGTCGCTCATGAGCACCACTTCGTCGACGTTGAGGAAGGCGACCTGTTCGCCCACCACCTGCGCCATGCCCAGCTGCGAGGCGTGGGCAATGACGGCGGCGGTGGCGGCGGCGCCGTCGGTCACGCTCGCTTCGCTCGCGCCGGCGGTGCGAAACAGCAGTTCGAACGCGACCAGATGCTGGTCGCGTCCCAGGATAGGCTGGCGGGCGAGAAAGAAATCGTCGGACGAGACAGGCAAGTCGACCGCCGGATCGGTGGACACAGGAAACTCCCATTAGCATTGGACGCACGGCGCCACGCGCGGCGGCGCCACTCATGCAATGACTATACTATAGAAGCCTGTTCCTTACCTTTTCGACATCGTGCGCTGGCTCAAGGGCGGCGCGGACCGGTATTGCGCGGGCCGGCCGGACG
>JBAQKU010000314.1:0-2288 GCA_049301315.1 Telluria sp. | reverse complement strand
GTGCTGTGCGCCTCGCCCGCCTACCTGGCGCGGCGCGGCGCCCCGGCCACCCCGGCCGACGTGGCGCAGCACGACTGCCTCAATTTCGCGTTCGAGCAGCTGCGCCACCACTGGCCGGTCCAGTGGGAAAACAAGCACCTGGACGTGCCGATCCACAGCCGCATGATCTCGAACAACGGCGCGGTGCTGCGCCAGGCCGCCCTGGCGGGAATGGGGATCATGATCCGCTCTTCGTTCACCCTGGAAGACGACCTGGAAAGCGGCCGCCTGGTGCAGCTGCTCAAGGGGCATCACCTGGGCCAGTTGTCGGTCGCGATGGTGTACCCCAGCCGGCGCCTGGTATCGGCTGCGGTGCGCAGCTTCGTCGACTTCATGAACCAGCGCTTCCCGCGCCCCGAAACCGATCCCTGGCTGCCTGCCGTTTGAGGGCGGGCGGGGAAGCGCGTCTGTTTCCCGCAACGGCCGGGAAAATCAAATCGGGGCCGCCGAGCGTGTCCGTGATATATTTCTATTTGGAATGTTTCATTAAAATGAAACCTGGCCGCCGGATGCCCGAAGTTCCGGCGCGCGACTCGGTAACAAAAACAAGAAGCTGTATTGAGCTAGCTTCTGCTCATCTCGGGAGCCCGCACTTGTGCGGGCTTTTTTTCGTGCGCCGGCCCTTGGCCGGAATTGATGGCAATAACATGCGGGCTGGTGTCATAATGTGAGCACCCGGACACAGCGCCACGCGCGCGCCGCTTGAATCGCAATAGGAGGAGTGGGCAATGAGTAAAGCGCAAGACAGCAAGAAGGAAGCCAAGAAGGAACCGGCCAAGACCCTGAAGGAAAAGAAGGAAGCCAAGAAGGTCAAGAAGGAAGAGCGCGCACGCCACTAAAGCGCGTGGCCACCCAGGGGCAATCCATGCGCATGGCGACAGGCAGGAAAGCGGTGCTTGCCGCTGGCCGCGCCTGGCTGGCTGCGGCCCTATGCCTGGCGGCGGCGCTCTCGCAGGCGGCGCCATCGACCTTCGGCCCGGTCATCGGCAGCGCCATCCTGTGCCGCAGCCATCTCGACAACGCCTACTTCCGTTCCTACCTGTCGGACGCCTTCGGCCCCTCATACAAGCGCGAGGGCGGGGCGTACTGGTTCAAGGCCGACGCCATGCTGTGGGGCGCCTCGGTCAGCGACATCATCGTGAGCGACGACACCAGCGAACTGACCTTCGTCGTCGCAGTCAGCGATACCGAGCCGGAGGCGCTCGACGAAGCGATCCGCGGCGCGGTCGGGGTACGCCATTACAAGGCCGACGACTCGGCCTTCCCGGTGCGCCAGTCGCGTCCCGGCAGCAAGATCGTCTACTTCAACAGCAAATCGAAAATATACTGCGCAAGATACAAGTCAATGCCAGCCGACCGCCATGGTCCGTGATGCACATCCAGGAAATCCATGTACACGCACTATTTCAGTCTGAAGCAAGCACCATTTTCGATCGCGCCCGACCCGCGCTACCTGTTCATGAGCGAACGGCACCGGGAAGCGCTCGCGCACCTGCTGTACGGGATCGGCAGCGGCGGCGGCTTCGTCCTGCTGACCGGCGAGATCGGCGCCGGAAAGACCACCGTGTGCCGCTGTTTCATCGAGCAGATTCCCGAGAACTGCCGGCTCGCCTACATCTTCAATCCCAAGCTGACGGTCGAGGAATTGCTGCTGTCGATCTGCGACGAATTTCGCATCGACCTGCCGCCGGCCGGCCCGGGCGCGGTCAGCATCAAGAGCTATGTCGACGCGATCAACCGCTATCTGCTCGAGAGCCATGCGCAGGGCAAGAACAATGTGCTGATCATCGACGAGGCCCAGAACCTGTCGGCCGACGTGCTCGAACAACTGCGCCTGCTGACCAACCTTGAAACCAACGAGCGCAAGCTGCTGCAGATCATCCTGATCGGCCAGCCCGAGCTGCGCACGATGCTGGCGCGCCCGGAACTGGAGCAGCTGGCGCAGCGCGTGATCGCGCGCTACCACCTCGGTTCCCTCTCGGAAGGGGAAACCGGCAGCTACGTCGCGCACCGGCTGGCGGTGGCTGGGGCGCTGCCGCCTTCACCGTTGCCGCAACGGCTGATGGCGCGCATCCACCACCTCACGCACGGAGTGCCGCGCCGCATCAACCTGCTGTGCGATCGCGCGCTGCTGGGCGCCTACGTGGAAAACCGGCGCGAGGTCACGCGCCTCATCCTGAACAAGGCCGCCGCCGAAGTATTCGCCGAAAGCGGTGCGCCGCCCGCCGGCACGCGGCGCTGGACCTACC
>JBAQKU010000313.1:0-12220 GCA_049301315.1 Telluria sp. | reverse complement strand
GCGTGCGCCAGCGCGGCCGCGGCGCCGAAGAACGACCCGAAGCCCGGTGCGCAGCCGGCTCGCGCTGGCCTCATCTGGCCCGGCCTTCCGGCAAACGACTCGGCAAATATTTCCTCTAGGAACATCTGATTCCGTTGCAACCTGATTGTGACGAAAAACGTCGATCTTTTTTGGTATTTTGCCAGGGGCGTCGGCCCGGCTGCGCACCACAGTCCGTTTACGGCGCATTAATAGCGCGCGTGAGGGCAGCCTGCGGATTGTATCTTCCGAGAAAGGTTTTACAAATGATTTATTGAGCGACGATAAAAAAATAATTACTGGACAATACTTCGCAACGCTGTTTTCCAAACCAATAAGTGGAACGCCGCAGGCGCAGCGCTACCGGTGCGGGCCTTGTGCCGCAGCTTGTTCAGAATGTATTCTTGTATTCGCGCAGGGCGGCGAACGCCTCGAGCGCAGATGCGCCCGCGGCCAGCTTGCCGGCGGCAACCAGGTGCGCGGCGATGGCCGGCTCGCGATAGCGCAGGAAGGGATTGGTGGCCTTCTCCAGGCCGATGCTCGAAGGAACGGTCGGGATGCCGGCGGAGCGCTTGGCGCTCTCGTTTTCGATGCGCTGGCGCAGCTGCACGTTGTCCGGCTCGACCGCTTGCGCGAAGCGCAGATTGGCCAGCGTGTACTCGTGCGCGCAAAACACCTTGGTATCGTCCGGCAGGCTGGCCAGCTTGTCGAGCGAGGCCGCCATTTGCGCCGGGCTGCCTTCGAACAGGCGCCCGCAGCCGCCGGCAAACAAGGTGTCGCCGCAAAACAGCCAGCGCTCGCCGCCGCCTTCGCGCACATACGCGATATGGCCGCGCGTGTGGCCCGGCACGTCGCGTACCGAGAACGCAAGGCCGAGGGCCGGCAGGCGCACCAGCTCGCCCTCGGCCAATGGCTCGGTGACGGCGCCGATGTCCTCCCTGGCAGGGCCAAACACGGGGACCTTGGCATGGCTCAGCAATTGCGGCACACCGCCGATATGGTCAGCATGGTGATGGGTGAGTAGAATGGCAGTTAATGTGAGCTTGTGCGCGGCCAGTGCCGCCAGTACCGGCGCCGCGTCGCCAGGGTCGACCACGGCCGCGTGTACGCCGTCATGGATCAGCCACAGGTAATTGTCCTGGAACGCCGGGATGGCGAGCACGCTGGGCACGGGCGACGAATTGATCATGGTGTGAGGTTCCGACAGAAGGGTAGGCATGGATAGTGCAACATCCGAAAGATCCATTATAGCGCTCGACAGTTGGCTGCTGTCGCCGGCCGGCGTGTATGTCCGGCAATGGGAGCAGGCTTGCCTGGACCGGCTCACGGCAGACATATTCGGATTCAACGCCGTGCAGGTCGGGCTGCCGCAGATCGACGCGCTGGCGGCCAACCGCATGCCGAACAAATGGCAGGCGGCCACGCGCACCTCCAGCCTGGAGCAGCTCAAGCTGGCCCCGGGCGGCAAGCAGATCACGGTCGCGCTCGATTTCGCCGAGCTGCCGTTCGCCTCGCAAAGCCTGGACCTGGTGGTGCTGCCGCATGTGCTCGAATTCGCAGCCGAACCGCACCAGGTGCTGCGCGAGGTCGAGCGCGTGCTCATTCCCGAAGGCCAGGTCATCATCTGCGGCTTCAATCCGGCCAGCCTGTGGGGCCTGCGCCAGGGGCTCGGACGCATCACGCGCAGCCGCTACCTGCCGGTGGCCGGCGAATTCATCTCTATGCCGCGCATGAAAGACTGGTTAAAATTGTTGAACCTGGGCGTCACGCGCAGCCATTTCGGCTGCTACGCGCCGCCTTGCCGCACCGCCCAATGGCTGCACCGCTTCGCCTTCATGGAGCGCGCCGGGCAGCGCTGGTGGCCCTACCTTGGGGCGGTGTACATGGTGCATGCGATCAAGCGGGTCAAGGGCATGACCATCATCGGGCCTGCATGGAACAAAAAATCGGCGGCGGCCCCTCAGGCCGTGCCGGCAACTAACAGAAAGTAAAGCAGCACAATGAGCAAAGTCGAGATTTTTACGGATGGCGCCTGCAAGGGCAACCCTGGCACAGGCGGCTGGGGTGCATTGCTGGTGGCCGACGGGCATGAGAAGGAAATTTTTGGCGGCGAGCTCAATACCACCAACAACCGCATGGAGCTGCGCGCGGTGATCGAAGCGCTCACCACGCTCTCGAGACCATGCGAAGTGGTGCTGCACACCGACAGCCAGTACGTGCAAAAGGGCATCTCCGAATGGATTCACGGCTGGAAGGCACGCGGCTGGAAAACCGCGGCCAGGGAGCCGGTCAAGAACGAAGACTTGTGGAAGGCGCTCGACCAGGCGCAAGCCAGGCACGCGGTCGAATGGCGCTGGGTGCGCGGGCACAACGGGCATCCAGGCAACGAACGGGCCGACGTGCTGGCCAACCGCGGCGTCGAGACCGTCAGGCGCTAGGAGCCTGTCGGACGGCGATCCTAAGTCCGACAGGCTCCTAAGGCTGGGCGCGCTTTGCTATACTGCGCGCCATCGCCTCACCACCACAAGCCAATCCATGCGCCAAATCGTCCTTGATACCGAAACCACCGGCCTGAACCCACGCAACGGCGACCGCGTCATCGAAGTCGGCTGCGTCGAGCTCCGCAATCGTATGTTGACGGGAAATAACTTCCACCGCTACATCAATCCGGAGCGCGATTCGGAAGAGGGCGCGCTGGCGGTGCACGGGCTGACAACTGAATTTCTGCGCGACAAGCCGAAGTTTGCCGAGATTGCGGCCGAACTGCGCGAGTACATCAACGGCGCCGAAGTCATCATCCACAATGCGCCGTTCGACCTCGGTTTCCTGAACCAGGAATTCAAGCTGCTGGGGCTGCCGACCTTCACCGAGCATTGCTGCGGGGTGATCGACACCCTGGTCAACGCCAAGGAACTCCATCCTGGCAAGCGCAATTCGCTCGACGCCTTGTGCGACCGCTACGGGGTATCGAACGCGCACCGCAAGCTGCACGGCGCGCTGCTCGACGCCGAACTGCTGGCCGACGTGTACCTGTCGATGACGCGCGGGCAGAACAGCCTGTCGATGGAGATCGAGGTTGACACCTCGGCCGACGGCGCGCCGCTCGAAGTGGTGCCGCTGGCCGCCGTGATCGTGCTGGCGCCCAGCGCCGACGAGATCGCCGAGCACGAAAACGTGCTTGGCGGGCTCGACAAGGCAGTCAAGGGAAATTGTGTGTGGAGAAATTACACATAGGGGTGACGTTTTTCCAATGATGTGCGATAATACGCCCCGCTTCGGGAGGTTAGCTCAGGGGTAGAGCACTGCATTCACACTGCAGGGGTCGCAAGTTCGAAACTTGCACTTCCCACCAATAATTCGTTTTGAGATCAAAGGCTTGCAGCGTTCAGTTGCGGGCCTTTTTTGTTTATACGGGAAAAGTGCGGGAAAACGATTTTGGATGCCGGCCGATGGCTTCGGACAGCTACGGAGCCAGCTATTTCCTTACAGTTATACAACTAGCTGATCATTTCGTATCAAGCCATGAACCTGACCGAAATCTGGCATCTTCACCGCCCCGCGCTTGCCACAGTTGGAGCGCCTGGGCGTGGCTCGGCGCGTGTGAAATAAGTGGGCGTCCCCTAATGTCCAACAAAATCAGACGGCGAACATGACCGAATTTTTCGTGCTATCCAAATTGAGGCGACGAGATATACGATGATTATTCCGATAAATAGTTCCTCAGGCATCACGTTTCGGAACCACAGCGCTACCGCAAACGGAAATTGCAGAAATACTAAGGCGGAACGAAACTTGCTGGCGATAGCCTTTCCACGTAAATAGCCGAATAGAAGTAGAGGCATCTGGAACAGCAGTAACAATAGAAATAACCAGGCCATTCCGCCGCGCGCCTGATAGCCTGCGGCTGCTAGGATTATGTATGTGCCGGTCCATATAGCAAACGTCGCGTTTCTCATTCTAAATCCCAATAAAAAAGACATGTGCTGGCACCAGCACATGCCAAATCTCATAATTACGGCATGGTCAAAAACGAGGGGACACTCACGTAGTTTTTCCTCACGTAGTTTTTCCGTTGCTGGTACAGTGCCAGCAGTGCCAGGGTCAGAGCCGACATTCGGACACGGACTCGTCCGTGGTTGGAATCTCTGAAGAAATGTAGCTCCGCAGAGTTCATGTTCGGATGTCGGCACTGACCCTGCTTCCCGCTTGCCCAGTTGGAGCGTCTAGGCGTGGCTCGGGAGGCGGCTTGCCGGCAGGACTCGCGCCGCAGGGACGTGTCGAAAAAGACGCATCTGGATCAGCGCAAACGACGAAAACCAGGAGCCTTCGGCCTCGTCCTGTGCGGGTGCCTTGATCCAGCGCCTGCGAGCGGCGCTATGTGTCGAGGCGGTCGTCGACGGCCGGCGAACCGGCGCCGTATTTGACGAACAGCAGGTAGCCACCGGCCATTGCCAGATTTTTCAAGAAATTGTTCATCTGGTTCGGATCGGTAAAATTAGTATGCGCAATCAGGGCGGAGCCAACGCTGAATGCGGCGAGGATGGCCGCTACCACGCGCGTCTTCAACCCCAGCAGCAGGGCCAGGCCGCCGCCGAGTTCGATCAGGATGACCAGCGGCGTCACCAACGCCGGGAAGGGCAAGCCGATCGAAGCGAAATAGCCGACGGTGCCACTGTATCCAGTCAGCTTGCCCCAACCCGCCATGATGAAGATCAGCGACATCAACAACCGCGCTGCAATCGTCAGTACCTTGTCCATAAGGCTCTCCAGGTTATTTAATTTTTAGGACTCAATTTCCACACCACGATCCGTACTTCAACAACAAATCATGAAAAACAGCACGTGCACGCATGAGCAGCGCACCACTCGCCAATAACGCGCTTTTCATTTTTTGCCTCACGTGCACCCCGTTCTCGAGACCTTCCGCCATGCGCGCTGCGACCAAATCAAGAACTTAAAGTTCGACAGGAAAAAGGATAATAGTGAATTGTCTCAATAGCAAGTTACATCTTCTGCTTCCGACGATTTCCAACCAGTTACAGAGCGAACTCGTCGCTAGTCAGGTCTGTTCGGCTTGCGCATCCGCCATCATCCACCATACTGGATGCCGATTCTTGAGGACACATAAAATGGCTCAAAACGAAACCAAGGTGCTTACCGCGCACGTACCGCTGGCGCTGGCCGACACGGTCGACCTGCTGACCACCCGCCTGGAGCGCTCGCGCGGTTGGGTGGCCAAACAGGCGCTCAGCGCCTGGGTCGACGAGGAAGAGGCACGCAGCCGTCTGACGCGCGAGGCGATGGCCGACGTCAAGGCCGGCCATGTCATCGATCACCCGGCCGTGCAGGCGTGGGCCGACAGCCTGGACACCGGTACCCCGCTGCCGGCACCGGTGCTGCCCTGATGCGGCTGCAATGGCGCAGCAAGGCATTGTCGTGCCTGGTGCGTCTGCATGCGTTGCGGGCAACCGTGAACTGAGAAGCAAGTGGTCGCCCCGCAAAGCGCTCCGCTCGTTTCTCCGCGTGGCGCCCTGGCCGCTTGCTACTCCAGGCGCTTTAACTTTCCGGATTGCTGTACGATAGCGCAACAGCGCTTCGCGGGTTTCTGGCAAGGATCGATCAATGATCTTCCCGTTGCCGGTTCGCGCATGGCGCATCAAACACCAACAAATTGGAGGTAGCGATGGGAACCAGATACGGATTCGGCAAGACGGTCGCCTGCGGGTTTGACGCGGCAATTGAACGCGTCACCGCCGCGTTGCAGACAGAAGGGTTCGGCATCCTCAGTGACATTGACGTTGCCGCGACCCTGAAGAAGAAACTGAACGCCGACATGCCTGCCTACCGCATACTCGGTGCCTGCAATCCGGCGCTGGCCCAACGGGCGATCGCGGCGGAGCCTTCGATCGGACTGCTTCTGCCGTGTAATGTGCTGGTGCGTCAAATACCCGACGGGAACGTGAGCGTGGAGTTCATGGATACCGACGCGGTATTGCAGCTGGTCGACAAGCCTGAGATCGCGGCGCTTGCCGGCGAGGTGCGGCAGCGCCTGGAGCGGGTGATGGCTGCCGTGTAGCGGCGACCGGATGGACGGTCATGATGCGGTCGGCAGGCGCAGTTGCGCGATCAGGCCGCCTGCCGGGCGGGCGCTGAGCTTAAGCTCGCCGCCGTAGCGCTGCGCAATGGCCTCGACGATCGACAAGCCCAGGCCGCAGCCTTGGCCACGTCCGTGGCGCCAGAACCGTTCGACGGCACGCACGGTGTCGTCCGCGCTCATGCCGCTACCGTTATCCTCGACCTGAAAATATGCCCACCGGCCCGTTGTGTCGAACCGCAATACCACTTGGGTATCGGGGGGAGAGTAGCGTATTGCGTTGTCGAGCAGGTTGCGAAGCGCGGTCACGGCGAGAGTGGCGGGCAGCGCCAGCAGGACGTGCGCGCCGATGCCGGATACATCGATACGGCCCTGCGCGTGTGGCGCGAGTTGTTCGGTTGCCGCGCGCGCAATCGCGCCGGCGCTGGCCGCGTCTTCGTGATCGAACGCAAACGGGCCGTCGAGACGAGCGAGCATCAGCAACTGTTCAATGGTGCGCTGCAGCCGGAACACGCCTTCCTCGGCATGCTTTAAGGCCACGTCCTTGCTTTCCGTGCCTTGCGCCAGGCGGGCCACCTGGATGTGCGTCTTCACTGCGGTAAGCGGCGTGCGCAATTCATGCGCAGCGTCGCCGGTAAAGCGGCGTTCGCGTTCGAGTGCTCCGGCAATGCGTGCCAATAGTGCATTCACCGTCGTTACCAGCGGCGACAGTTCGACCGGTGTGCGCGCGTCGGGAAGCGGCTGCAGCGCCCCCGGCTCGCGTGCCGCGAGCGCTGCCCGAATGGACTCGAGCGGCCCCAGTCCGCTGCGAACGCCAAACCATAACGCCAACAGGCTGCCGGCGGCGGCAATCAGCACCGGGATCGCCGCCGCGGCGCCAACCTCGCGCAGCAGCTGTTCGCGCCGCCCGAGCCGGTCGGCGGTCGTCACGCGCAGGCCATTTTCTTCGAGCGTGAAAGTGCGCCAGCGTTCCCCGCCAATGGTCCTTGTCTGGTAGCCCGGTGCGGCAACGCCCAGCTGCTCCGGGCTGTTCGCCGTACGCGCCACGAGGGCGCCGCGCAGCAGGCGGATTTCGCAGGCAACGCCGCTGGCGGGCCCCATCGATGGCATCTGGCGAAGCGGCGACATGGCCGGCGCCGGCGTCCGGGCCGATTGCGCAAGCAGGCCTGCCACCATGTGCGCCGAGGCAGCCAGGCGTTCGTCCAGCGCGGCTCTGAATTCGGTGCGTACGTCCACCAGCATCCAGGTCGACGCCGCCGTCCACAGCACGACAAAGGGCAGGCCGATGATGAGCAGCAGCCTCAGTCGCAGGCTCATGGACCTGCCTCTCCGAGCCGGTAACCGAGCCCGCGCACGGTCTCGACGATGTGCGGGCCGAGCTTGCGCCGCAAGTGGTGGATATGGACATTGATGACATTGCTCTCGACATTCTCGCCAAGTCCGTACAGGCTGTCCTTGAGCTGATCGGGACTCAGGATGCGTTTGCCGGCATGCAGCAGCGCTTGCAGCAGCGCCAACTCGCGACGCGACAACTCCACCGCTTCGCCGTTCAGGGTGACTTCACGGCTGGAGGGGGCGAACCGCAGGGCGCCATGCTCGATAAGGTCAACGCTGCGGCCGGCCGAGCGCCGATGAAGCGCGTGCAGCCGCGCCACCAGTTCGGCCAGGTCGAAAGGCTTGAGCAGATAGTCATCCGCGCCCGCTTGTAGGCCCGCAACCCGGTCTTGTATGCCGTCGCGCGCTGTCAGTATCAGGATCGGCAAGCCCTTTCCCGCACTGCGCCAGCGCTTCAGTAGCGCCATGCCATCCTCGTCGGGCAGGCCGAGGTCGAGAATGGCGACGTCGAAGCTGCTGATGGCGAGGGCGGCGTCCGCCCATTTCGCAGACTCGGCATGGTCGGCATTGATCGCCGACAGGCGCAAGCCTGCCAGGATGCCGCTCGCTACGAGCTCGTCGTCTTCTATCAGTAGTACGTGCATGGGCGCGATATGCCAAAGATCCGATGATAGCAGCCAGTGCTTAAGGCGCGGTTAACACGCCGGCAGTGCTGCCTTAACGCTGGCGTAATCGGCGCGCGCTATGCTACGGTCGTGAACTTGATCGGAGTGTGCAAGATGCAAGCAAAACCACCCAACGCCAGCCGAATTCCAGGCTTGGCCAGGCGGAACAGCAAGGTCGCGCGCTAATGGGCGCGGTCAGCCTCGGGCCGCTGTCGCTGTCAGTGGAGATGTTGGCGACGTTCGCCGCGATCGTGCTCGCCACGGCCGCAGGCAACCGGACTGCGCGCGCCACCGGTGTGCGGGTTGAGTCGACATTATGGATCGTTATCGCTTGCGCTCTCCTGATGGCGCGCGCCGCCTACGTCTTGCGCTATCGCGATGCGTACATGAGTAACCCTTCCAGCGTGTTCAACGTGCGCGATGGCGGTTCGATCGCCTGGGCGGGCATTGTCGCGGGCCTGGTATTGCTGGCATGGTTCAGCTGGCGCATGCCGGCCAAGCGCATGGCGCTGATCGCCAGCGGCGTGGTGGGGGTGGCGGTGTGGGCGGGCGTGGCGCTGGCCGTCGGCGCCAAGCCTGGCCAGGCGCTTCAAGTCCCGCACCTCGCGCTGCCGAATCTAGCCGGTGGCACGACCGGTCTGGACGGCTTCGGTGACAAGCCACTGGTGGTCAACCTGTGGGCCAGCTGGTGTCCTCCCTGCCGGCGCGAAATGCCGCTGCTCAGCCAGGCGCAGAAGCGCCACCCCGGCATCGCCTTTGTCTTTGTCAATCAAGGCGAGTCGGCCGCTGCGGTGCGCGGCTATCTTGGCGCGCAGGACATCACCTTGCAAAACGTCCTGCTCGACCACCGTTTTGAGTTGCCGGCAATGATAGGTTCACAGGGGCTGCCTGCAACCTTGTTTTTCGACGCCAAGGGACGACTGGTCGACACCCGCGTCGGCGAGCTGTCCGCGGCCAGTCTGGCGCAGCGGCTCGACCGCGTGCTCGACGTGCGATAGATGCCGGGCACCGTCCGGCATCTCACCAACCAACAAAACGGATATTTAATGGCACAATCCTTCATTTTCATCAACATGAACCGCGTGCTTGGCGCCGCAGCCGCACTGGGCGGTTCGGTCGCAATCGCGGCATCCTCCAGCGTCGTTTCCGCTGAACCGTATCCGAAAGCCCTGCGCCAGGCGGTTCAATCGGGTGTCAAGGTCGTCAAGAGTTTTCCTGCTGCGTCCAGCCTGACCGGCTGGGTCCTGTCACAGGACGGTCGATTCTCTATCGTGTACACGACGCCGGATCGGAAGACCTTGCTCGCCGGCGAATTGATCGGAGAGGGCGGAGAAAACCTTGGCGCCCAGTATGAAGAGAAATATATACCCAAGCCTGACTTCGGGATGCTGTTCCAGCAATTGGAAAAATCGAGCTTCGTCGCGGAAGGCGCTTCCAAGGGGGCAAAGAATACGATCTACGTTTTTGTCGACCCAAATTGTCCATTTTGCCATTACGCATGGCTTGCCTTGCAAGCCTACGAAAAGGTCGGCCTGCAGGTACGCTGGATTCCGGTCGCCACCTTGGGACCGACCAGCATGCCCAAGGCGATCGAAGTGATGGCGGCGGCGGACCGGCTTGCGGCTTTTCGCAAGATGGAGGAAAACCACGGCAAACCTTGGTCGCCGTCAAGCCAGGCCAGCGAGGCGGCGCAGCCGGCGTTGGCGGCTGCCATCCGCCAGAACGGCGAACTGATGCAGCGATTCGGTATCGCCGGCACTCCCGGACTGATCTGGAAGGACAAGCAAGGAAAAGTCCAGGTCAAAGGCGGGATGCCGCGCCTGTCCGAGCTGCCCGCCATCACCGGCTTGCCAGAGCAGAAAAATGATAATGCCGCGCTTAATAAATTTCGCTAAATGTTGCACGATCGGTTCGGTGTCCTTGCGGCCAAAGGGCGGCGGGCCGAAGGATGCCCGGAGCTAGTGTTTACCGGCCCACCACAACCGCCTGCAACGCCAGCCTTGCCATCGCAAGCGCTCCCTCAAACGACTTGGCCGCGGCGATGAATCTGCCGTTGTGACAGAAGCTGGCATCAGGCACTCCCGTTACGGCGGCGAGCTCTGCGTCGCGAAGTCCCGCCCATGCCGCCGGAAGATCGGCCCGTGCTTCGAAACTTTCTGAACTGATTGGAACGGTATGCAGCATGTAACGTTGTTCAGCGAGGTTGTGACTGATGACGAACAGGACTTTCGGCATTTCCTTGCGCACGACGGCGGTCCATGGCAGCGCGCTATTGTTCAGAAAAAGCACTGTGCCGCCCTCCAGCACTTCCGATTGCCGAACTTGCGCGAGCGCGAGCAATGCGCCGACGCGGTATTTCACCGCATTGCTCATGATGTCAGTAAGAATGGCCTGCGCGCGCCGGAACTGGCTTAGCCGGTACGCTTCTGCCGCATCCCCGTAG
Organism: Telluria sp.; assembly: GCA_049301315.1. Lineage (GTDB taxonomy): Bacteria > Pseudomonadota > Gammaproteobacteria > Burkholderiales > Burkholderiaceae_D > JBAQKU01. Next base: position 1,665 of record JBAQKU010000313.1, on the reverse strand, counting down.
CCCAGCGTTTGCTCGTCCAGCCAGTTCGGATTGAATCCGGAGATCACTGCCGAGAGCCCATACCCGCCAGGCGCGTTTTTCGCGGCACCCACGTCCGACAAGTCCAGGTATTGCACGATATCATCATCGATCGCGCAGGCGATTTGCTGGGCCGAATCCTCGCTCACCTGATGTCCGCCATGCCCAGCGGCCAGGGCGCTGACACAGCGCGCCCCATATTCCTTCCAAACCAGCCCCGCGCTGGCGTAAGGCACACCGCTCGACCTTGTTGCACTGAAGTTCTTCTGGTGATGGTCGAAGCGGCCGTGGGCCGGATCCCATATGCCGCCGACATCGATCGCGAAGTCGGCCGCCTCGATCAAGGCCGGGTCGCGCGTTCTGCTGATCTCGCAATCAGGAAACAAGATGTTCAGTACGGATACGGCCCAAACATCATCCGCATGGAACTTGCCTCCGTGAGTCACTATGCGCATATGGATTCCTGTTGTTGATCGCAGCAGGTCAAGGTATCACGTCCTGAAGGCGCAATTCCTCTATTTCCGCTCGGCACTCGCTTGGACCGTCGCGTCGGTGGTTCGTCGCTTGCCGCGCCCACGATTGGCCGCCACCACCCCCACACCCAACAACGCGAGACTGAGCATGGCGCGCACCGAAGGTGTCGCCAGCCAGTGGAGGGCTTGGCCGGGCATTTCGGACGGTTCCTCGCGCTGGGGATCGGAATGCGCATGACGCAGTGCCGAACTACTCTCGGCCTCGCCTGCAAAGAATGAGATCATCTCTCCGATGAACGGCGCCATGTCTTGCGGACCTCGGCTCGACAGCCAGTTGCTGTCCCTCACGACTTTTTCGTTCAGCCAGGTTGCCCCGGCATTGACCAGGTCATCCCTCACGCCGGGCCATGACGTCAGGGTACGGCTGGTCGCCAGCCCGGCCGATGCCAGTACCAATGGCGCCTGGGACAGCAATGCGATCGGCTTGCCGAGGGCGTTCAGGGCGCGAACGAAGTCGCGGGCCTGGGCCGACTGGCGAAGAAGATCCGGACTAATATAGCCGCCAGGAATCAAAAGGCCGTCGTAGTCGTGGGCGCGCGCGTCGTTCACGGTTTTGTCGACCCGTAGCAGCTCGGCCGACTGGTGCAGATTCATGCCGCGTATTCTGCCCGAATGCAGAGCGACGATCGCGACCTCCGCGCCGGCCTCCTTGAGCGCCGCAACGGGAGCGACTAATTCGATGTTCTCGAAACCGTCCGCTGCCAACACTGCAATCCGCTTTCCAGCAAGTTTCTTCGGCGCTCTCATGATGTCCTCCAGATGACACTCCATTGCTTAGAGAGCGGCCCGCCTGCGCTTTAGTTCCGCTGGGCCGACTGGCGCGGGCAAGGATTTATCAGGTAGCGCAAAGTCGAAGTCGACGAGACCTATCTGGCCATTAGCGACCGTCAAAAACCGATCAACGCGAAGGGGCGCAAGAACAATGCCGCCAAGACGCTCATAGTCATTGCGGTGGAAATGCTTGAGCCCAAAGGCTTCGGGAGAATTCGACTGCAACGCATCGGCGATGACTCTGCAGCCAGCGTGCGTCCCTTCGTGCAGCAGGTCATCGAGCCGGGCGCCACGGTGCATCCGGATGGTTCTGCTGCTTACCGCACCCTGCGCGCGCTTGGCT
>JBAQKU010000312.1:0-4451 GCA_049301315.1 Telluria sp. | reverse complement strand
GGCCGGCGCCTATCCGCTGCTGGCGGCGCGCCTGGAACTGGCCGCGCTGTTCTGCCTGAACCGGGCCGAAGCGTTGCTGCTCGACGTACGGGCGGCCGACCAGGGCCATTGCCTGGTGATCGACATCCGCAGCAGCTACGGGCGCAGCAAGCGCCGCCTGGTGCTGGTCGACACGGTACAGGAGCGCCAGGCGCTCGACCGGATCGTGCACCTGTTCGAGAATGTCGATTGCGGCCCGGGCGGGCCCGAAGGCAATTACCGCCAGCGGCTGTACCGGCTCAAGACGCTGATGCCGGAACCGGAGGTGCTCCGGAACCGGCCGCACAGGTACGAACTGGCGGCCTGACGCTGGCGCACCGGTATTTCCGGCGGCGCCCTACAGCTCGATCTCGCCTTCGAACACGGTAACGGCCGGGCCGGTCAGGTAGGCCGCCCTGCCTTCGCCTTCCCACGCCACCGACAGTTCGCCGCCGCGCGCGCTGACCCGCACCGGCGAGTCGAGCAGGCCGCGCCTGATCCCGGCCACCACCGCCGCACAGGCGCCGGTGCCGCAGGCGAGCGTTTCGCCGGCCCCGCGTTCGTACACGCGCAGCTTGATGTGGCCGCGCTTGACCACCTGCATGAAGCCGGCGTTGACCCGCTTCGGAAAGCGCATGTGCTGTTCGATCAGCGGGCCGCTCTCGGCCACCGGCGCGAGTTCGACGTCCTCGACCACCTGCACCGCATGCGGATTGCCCATCGATACCACCGACACGAACACCATGCCGGCGCCCACCGCCAAAGGCCACAGCGTATCGCCGCCCTCGGCCCGGCCGTCAAGGCCGGCCGCGTCGAACGGCACTCTGGCCGGATCGAGCACCGGCGCGCCCATGTCGACCGTGATCGAGCCGTCCGCTTCCAGGCGCGGCGCGATCACGCCCGCCATGGTCTGGACCCGGATGCTGCGCTTGCCGGTCAGGCCCTTTTCGGTCACGAACTTGACGAAGGCGCGCGCGCCGTTGCCGCACTGCTCGACCTCGCCGCCGTCGTTGTTGAAGATCCGGTAGCGGAAATCGCAGTCGGCGCGGTCGGGGCGCTGCACCACCAGGATCTGGTCGGCGCCGATGCCGAAGCGGCGGTCGGCCAGGCGCGCCCATTGCCGGTCACTCAGCTCGACCTGCTGGGCGATCGCGTCGATCACGATAAAGTCGTTGCCGGCGCCGTGCATCTTGGTAAATTTGAGTTTCATGGGCTAAGTATACCGGACTGGCTCGGTCTGCGGAGCCGCCGGCTGGCCGTTCGCGTACAGCGAAGGCTGGCCCGGCGGGCGCGTCTTGAAGCGCTTGTGGGTCCAGAAATATTCGGCCGGCGCCTCGCGCACCCGTTCCTCGATGAAGGCGTTCATGCGGCGCGCCGCTTCGGCCATGTCCTGGCCCGGATAATTTTCCCAGGCCGGGTAGAACTTCACGCGCCAGCCCTGGTAGTTGGGCAGGAAGGTGGCGATCACCGGGATCACGGCGGCGCCGGTGACGGCCGCGATGCGCCCCGGCGCGGTCAGGGTGGCGGCGGGAATGCCGAAGAAGGGCACGAAGGCCGAGTCCTTGTCGCCGAAATCCATATCCGGCAGCATGAAGTAAGGCAGGCCTTCGCGCAGGGCGCGGATGATGGGCTTGACGCCTTCCTTGCGCGAGAACAGCTGGACCGGACGAAAGCGCGAGCGTCCGCGCCGCAGCACCTCGTCGAACACCTTGTTTTTCTGCTGCACGTACATCGAGCACACATTCGTCTCCAGCATGGCGGCCACGCCGGCCACGTCCAGGCACACGAAGTGCGGGCACAGCAAGATGACGGGGCCGGCCTGGATCGCCGCCAGCGGCACCCCCGGCTCGACCCTGATCAGGCGCCGCAGGCGCTCCTTGGGCGCCCACCACAGGATGGCGCGCTCCCACACGCTGCGCGAATAGGCCTGGAAATGCTGGCGCGCCAGCGTCACGCGCTCGGCTTCGGACAGCTCCGGCATGCACAGGCGCAGGTTGGTCAGCGCGATTCGGCGGCGCGTCTTGAGCAGCACGAACAGCACGCTGCCGACCGCGCTGCCGAAGCGCCCGAGCAGCGGCAAGGGCAGCCAGTGCAGCACCCACATCAGGGCCAATAACAATCTCATGCGGCCTCCCGCGCCGCTTCGGGGGCAGCCACCCCGTCCGGCCGCTTGTAGCGGTTATAGCTCCAGAAATACTGGGCCGGGCAGCGCGCGATCAGCTGCTCCATCGCGTCGTTGATGGCCTGCGCCTGTTCGGCCGGCGTGCCGGACAGGTCGCCCTCGAACGGCACGAAGCGCACGATGAAGCCGCGCCCGTGCGCGCGCCGCTCGGCATAGGTCAGGATGATGCGGGCGTGGCCCAGTTGCGCCAGCTTGGCCGGCAAGGTCATGGTATAGGCCGCTCGCCCGTAAAAGCGGGCCCATACGCCTTCCCCTTCCTGCGGCACCTGGTCGGGCAGCACGCCGACCGGCTGGCCCTTCTTGAGCGCCTTGGCCAGGATCCGCACGCCGGCCAGGTTGGCCGGCGCCAGGTGCAGGTTGTGGCGTGCGCGCGCGCCTTCGACCAGCGGCTTGAGCGCGGCCTTGCGCGGCGGGCGGTACATGACGGTGAGCGCGGTGCGCCGCGCCACCTGCTGGGCCGTCATCTCGAAGCATCCGAGGTGCGGCGTGAGGAACACGATGCCTTGGCCGCTGTCGAGCACCGACTGCACCAGCTCCCAGTTTTCCATGCTGACGTGGCGCGCCACCCGCTCTTGGGCGGCGCACCACACGAACGGCAGTTCGACGATCGCCTTGCCCGATTCGGACACGGCGCGCGCCAAATGGCGTTGGAAGCCGGCGCCCTCGAGATTGCTGCGCAGGCGGCGCCGGTAAGAAGGGGAGGCGAGATACACGAGCCAGCCCAGCGCCGCCCCCAGCGCGTGCAGGGCTGGCAAGGGCAGTGTCGACAGGAGGCGGAACAGAAAAACCAGCATAGGCTTGATGTGCTTCAACAAAAGAAGGGTTGCCGCACCAAAATTTTATAAGGAGCGTAAAATACCACGTGCAGGATCCGCCGAGTTAATAGACAACTTGCGAAGCGGAATATAAATGTCGCTAAAGCGTCGCAGGCACCACGAATTACTGCGACAACAATACGGATGCAGTAACAACGGGAGCCTTGCATGTCGAACAATTATCTTTTCACCTCAGAATCCGTGTCCGAAGGTCATCCGGACAAGGTCGCCGACCAAATCTCCGACGCCATTCTCGACGCCATCCTCGCGCAGGATCCGAAGGCGCGCGTGGCCGCCGAGACCCTGTGCAACACCGGCCTGGTGGTGCTCGCAGGTGAAATCACCACCCACGCCAATGTGGATTATATTCAAGTTGCGCGCGAAACGATCAAACGTATCGGCTACGACAACACCGACTTCGGCATCGACTACCGCGGCTGCGCCGTCATGGTGTGCTACGACAAGCAGTCGCCCGACATCGCGCAGGGCGTGGACGAAGGCGCCGGCATCGACCTCGACCAGGGCGCCGGCGACCAGGGCCTGATGTTCGGCTACGCCTGCGACGAAACGGCCGAGCTGATGCCCGCCGCCATCCACTACGCGCACCGGCTGGTCGAACGCCAGTCGCAACTGCGCAAGGACGGGCGCCTGCCATGGCTGCGCCCGGACGCGAAATCGCAGGTCACGCTGCGCTATGTCGACGGACGCCCGGTCGCGGTCGACACGGTGGTGCTGTCGACCCAGCACGCGCCCGAAGTGAGCCATTCGCAGATCGAGGAAGCCGTGATCGAGGAGATCATCAAGCAGGTGCTGCCGCGCGAGTGGCTGGTCGACACCAAATTCCTGGTCAACCCGACCGGCCGCTTCGTCATCGGCGGTCCGCAGGGCGACTGCGGCCTGACCGGGCGCAAGATCATCGTCGATACCTACGGCGGCGCGGCTCCGCACGGCGGCGGCGCGTTCTCGGGCAAGGATCCGTCCAAGGTGGACCGTTCGGCAGCCTACGCGGCGCGCTACGTGGCCAAGAACATCGTCGCGGCCGGGCTGGCGCGCCAGTGCCAGATCCAGATCAGCTACGCGATCGGGGTGGCCAGGCCGATCAACATCACGGTCTATACCGAAGGCACGGGCGTGATCCCTGACGACAAGATCGCCGCGCTGGTGATGGAGCACTTCGACCTGCGTCCGAAGGGCATCGTCCAGATGCTCGACCTGCTGCGTCCGATCTACGCCAAGACCGCCGCCTACGGCCACTTCGGACGTGAAGAGCCCGAGTTCACCTGGGAACGCACCGACAAGATCGCGCTGCTGCGCGCCGAAGCCGGGCTTTCCTGACACGCGATCGAACCACCGGCACGTCGCGCAGGCACGTCGTTCCCGTCGTTCCCGCGCAGGCGGGAACCCCATTTGAAGTTTAACGTTCAGCAGGTATGGCG
>JBAQKU010000311.1:0-16322 GCA_049301315.1 Telluria sp. | reverse complement strand
GCATTCGCATGGCGCTGTGCGCGCTGCTGCCGACCCTGGGGCTGGGGGTGGCGCTGGCCTGCGCCTTCAGCTGGCCGCTTGGCCTGCCGCTCGAATTGCTGACCGAATTGCATATGCTGTGGGGTTTGCTCGGCTGGGTCGGGCTGCTGCTGATCGCAGTGGCCTACCAGGTAATCCCGATGTTCCAGGTCACCCCGCTCTACCCGCCCAGGCTGATGCAGGCGCTCGGCTGGACCTTGCTCTCGCTGATGCTGGCCGGTAGCGCCGCAAAACTGGCCGGGCACTGGAGCCTGGGACTGCTGCACACCATGCTGCTGGCCGGCTTCGCGCTGTTCGCCGCCGTGACGCTGATGCTGCTGGCGCGCCGCAAGCGGCCGGCGCCGGACGCGACCACCCGCTTCTGGCGCATGGCCATGGCCAGCCTGTTGGGCTGCACCGCGCTGTGGTTTTCTCCGTTCGATCCGATCACGCGCTCGCTGCTGCTCGGCGTGCTGTTCCTGCTTGGATTTGCCTATTCGGCAGTGCTGGGGATGTTGTACAAGATCGTGCCCTTCCTGCTGTGGCATCACTGGCAGGAACAAGGCCTGGCACGCCCGGTGCCGAGTATCCGGCTGTTGATTCCCGAAGGACGCGCGACGGCGCAGTTCTGGAGCCACGCGGGCGCCGTTGTGCTGCTCGCGCTTGCGGTGTTGTGGCCGCAGGAACTGGCGCGTCCGGCCGCGCTGGCGCTGCTAGCGTCCAGCGCGCTGCTCGCTGCCAACCTGGCGCGCGCGTTTCGTCTTCACGCGGCGTACTGACGCAGCTTGCCCAAGTCCTTGATCGTGACGCTGCGGCCCTCGACGGCGATCATGCCGTGCGAGCACAGGTCGGAGAGAATGCGCGAAAAGTGTTCCGGCGTCAGGTTCAGGCGCGAGGCCACGACCGCCTTGGCCACCGGCAGGCGCACCTCGCCGCCGTTTTCGATTTCCTCATCCTGCAGCAGGTAGCCGATGGCGCGCTGGGTTCCCGAGCGCAGGCAGAACGACTCAAGGTCGCTCATCAGGCCATGCATGCGCCGGCTCATGCCGGCCAGCATCTTGCAGGCGAGCGCAGGGTCGCGTGCGATCTCGGCCAGCACCACCTCGCGCGTGACGTGCAGCAGCAGCGTGTCTTCCATGGCGTGGGCCGCGACGAAGTACGGCTTCCCCATGAACATGATGGCTTCCCCGAAGCTGTGGCCCGGTCCGATCAGCTCGACCACCTTTTCGGCACCGTTGGCCGATACGAAAGCGAGTTTGACCTGGCCGTAGACCACCAGGTGGAACCCCAGGCAAGGGTCGCCGCGCTGGAACACAGCCGAGCCGCGCGGAACCCGCAGGCTGCTGGTGCCGAGCGCAATGCGATCGAGTTCGGCATCGCTCATGGCATCGAACAATGCCAGTTGCGCAAGGAAGGCCTGGGCCTTGATTTTTTCACTTGGGCGGGTCATGGCGGTCCTCATCAGATGGTGCTCGAGTAGCGGCGCGGCGAAGGCAGTGCCTGGCGTGCAGCAGCCAGGTAGCTGTCGAACACCATGCAGACGTTTCGAATCAGCAGGCGCCCTTTCAGGCTCACCTTCAGTCCTTGCCCGGATATCGTGAGCAGGCCGTCCGCGGCCAGTTTTTGCAAGGCGGTCAGTTCTTCCGCAAAGTAGGTCGCGAAATCGGTGCCGCCGGCAATCTGCACGTCGGCATAGGCGAGTTCGAAGTCGCACATCAGGCGGCCGATCACGGTGCGCCGCAGCAGGTCGTCGTCGCCCAGCGCGATGCCGCGCCGTACCGGCAGATGGCCCTCGTCGAGGCGTTCGTAATAGCCGGTGAGGCTCTTGTCGTTCTGGCTGTAGGTGCCGCCGAAGGCGCTGATGCCCGACACGCCCAGCGCGACCATGTCGGCCTCGGCGTGGGTCGAATAGCCCTGGAAGTTGCGGTGCAATTTTCCTTCCTGCTGCGAAACGGCCAGGTCGTCATCGGGCTTGGCGAAGTGGTCCATCCCGATATACACATAACCGGCCGCGCTCAGGCGCTCGATGCAAAGGCGCAGCATCTCAAGCTTGACGTCAGGCGTGGGCAGGTCCTCGGTGACGATCAGACGCTGCGACTTGAACAGGTGCGGCATATGCGCGTAGTTGTAGATGGCGATGCGGTCCGGGTTGGCCGCGACCACCTTGGCCAGGGTCTGCTCCATGGTCAGCGCGCTTTGCTTGGGCAGGCCGTAGATCAGGTCGATGCTGATGGAGCGAAAACCCGCGGCGCGGGCAGCCTCGATCACTTCGACGGTCTGCTCTTCCGGCTGGATGCGGTTGACCGCGCGCTGCACTTCGGCGTCGAAGTCCTGCACGCCCAGGCTGATGCGGTTGAAGCCCTGTTTGCGCAAGGTGCGAATGCGCTCCGGCGAGACCGTGCGCGGATCGACCTCGACCGAATATTCACCCTGCTCGTCCGGCACGAAATCGAACCATTCGCGCATGTAGGCCAGCAGGCCGTCCATCTGTTCGTCGCTCAGGTAGGTCGGCGTGCCGCCGCCGAAATGGAGCTGCTCGACCTGGTTCATGCCTGCCAACAGCTGGCCCTGCATGGCGATCTCGCGTTTCAGGTAGTCGAGGTAGAGCACCGCCTTGTCGTGATCCTGGGTGATGATCTTGTTGCAGCCGCAGTAATAGCACAGCGACTCGCAAAACGGAATGTGCACGTACAGCGAAAGCGGCTGGGCCGGCCCGCGGGCACGCACCCGCTCGACCGCCCGGACGTAATCGTCGGGACCGAAGCTGTCGGTGAAACGGTCGGCGGTCGGGTAGGAGGTGTAGCGCGGGCCGGTTTGGCTCAGCTTGTTGATCAGGGCCGCGTCGAATTCGACCGAGGGAACGAGGGGAATGACGATGGGGGATTTTTTCATGGTGGCTCTCCTGCGGGCTACAAATTAATTGATTCAGATCATTGAATCAATCATATACCGCAGGTCCAGGGCGCAGGATACGCAGAGGGCGTAGGCCGGATAGTCAATTCGGGCTAGTCGCGGCGGGGCCTGGATCGTGCTTTTTGGGGACACTGCAGGGAGAAAACTGTTACACTTGGCAACCGGTTCAGCCGTATCGACGGCGCTTGTCGCGCCTGCAATGCCGATGGATGCATGTGGTCTTTTAGCCATATGAGCGGCGCACCCTGGTTTCAAGCTGGACCGACGGCGCACAGACGGAGGCGTCTGCCGAGCTCGTGGTGATTCACATTTCAAATATTCCTGAGTAAATCAATTAACAATTGAAGTGCGACCGGCCTTCAGGCCGGGGTATTCTCTGCGCTCCGGCCTGAAGGCCGGGGTTTCAACCGGAGTCAGATTGAGATGAAAAGTAGTTCAAGAGGCGGACTTGTATATTCCACCGATGCCGGACGCATCTGTCCTGAATGCCGGCTTGCGCTCGCGCAGTGCGCCTGCAGGGCCACGGCAAGGGCCGCTCCAGTGGGTGATGGCGTGGTGCGCGTTTCGCGCCAGACCAAGGGACGGGGCGGCAAGAGCGTCACCCTGGTCAAAGGGCTGGCGCTCGATTCCGTTTCCTTGGCGGCACTGGGAAAACAGTTGCGCACGGCCTGCGGCTGTGGCGGGACGGTCAAGGATGGCGTGATTGAGGTGCAAGGCGACCACTGCGACCTGATCATGGAAGCGCTGAAAAGGCATGGGCATGGCCCGAAGCGGGTCGGGGGCTAAGCGGTTGGCCAGTTCGCACCGCTATCGCGGTGACAACGATTCTGACACCGGGCTTTGGGGACAGAATATCCTTGGTTCTCGCTTCAAGGGTGGCAACAGGAAGATCGGTGGGCCAGGGCGCTGCCGCTCGCATTGAACGGCGGCCCGGCCCTGCGGCCCGAACCAGGCAATAGGAGGCCGGCGCCGGTATGATGGCGGTTCAGGCATCCACCCAGGAGACAACCATGGAAATGAAGCGCATTAATGCAGGCAAGCTGCGCGCTATCGGATATGACCAGCGAGAACGCATGCTGCGCGTCGAACTCGATGATGGAAGCGCAATCGACTATGCGGGTGTCGGGCAAGAGGTGTGGCGCAAGTTGTCGACCTCGGCGTCGGCATGGAGCTATTATCGCGACAATATAGAAGAGGAATTTTCTGGCCGGCGCGGGATGGCGCGCACCAAACAAAATCGTGAAGCGCTCGATGCGCTGTTCAAGATGGGCGATGGCGACAAAAAGCCATAGCTACCAGCATCGATGTCACGGCTTTGTGGGGCGGAAATGGCGATCGGGCCGGATCAGATGCCGAAATGTCGGCTCGATATTTTTCGAATGCAGATAGCCCACAATATCCTCCAGCGTTGCGTCCTTCAGTAGCAAGCCGTCGGGGGCGCAAGCGCGCGTGGACACCGGCTCGCCGACCATTGGCGCCACACCGTGCGATTGCTCGAGCACATTCATTGCGTGCCGGAACTGCGCCTCGCTGATGCTGTGCAAGTTTTCCAGCAAAGCGGCCTGCCCGGCAAACGGCGGAGCCATCTCAAGCCCCGCCTCATCGGCGAAGGAAGCGCCCAAGCCGGGGTGGATGAACGCAGCCCACTTGCCGGTGCTTTGATGAAGGCAAGGCGGCAACTCGACCGGTGCGATGGCTGCGTCAGGACCCAGCTCCATGCTCGGGAAATACGCCTTGCAAAGCAGCTCCAGGAATTTTTGGATCAGAGCCGTTGGCGCAGGCACCTCCAGCGATAGCCAAAGGCCATAGCCGTCGGCGCCGGAAATACTCACCGCCGGAGCCGGGAAGCCAAGCTGAACCTGCAAGGCATTCGCCACCGCACACAACAAGGTCCAATGCTGCGCTTCCTCGCTATCGGCCATTTTGCGGAAGGCAATGACCAGGGCGCGCGTCAGACCCTCGCCCGTCACCAGGCTGATGGCTCGGGTTGTCCGACCCAGCAATTGCAGCTCCAAAACTTCTGGCGATAGCGCATTCGTTGGAAGGTACAACCTTGTCAATTCTGAGATTAATTTTTGCACTTGCTTCCTCAATGGTCGGACCGGGTGGGCCCGCGGTTTGGACCAGGATAGCCGGTCCAGGTCCGACAAGCCAGCCATCTCGCCCCAGTGGGACTCGAAATCGCATCAGATGTGCCGCTGATGCCGCGCGCCCCCCTTCGTTTAGGCGTCAGCATCCACTTTTCGCCGACCACCTCGGCCAGCTGCGAACCGGCTGGCGGCACGTGAACGAGCATCTGCGCGAAACGGCCATCGAGACGCTTGCCGGCCTGACGCCGGTGGTGCCCGCTGCCGGCACGATCACGGCCGGAAACGCCGCGTCCGCGCCGGTCCTGTGCGCTGCTGCCGCACCGGGACGGCAAGCGCGCGCAACCGATCCGGCTATTTCGGTACGGTGGCCGCATCGCGCAACACTGAACCGGCCTGTTTGTCGCGCCACGATGCCGAACGATCATGTTTGATCAGCGACACGGCAAGCGCGGCGATGACCGCCGGGACGGCAATAGCAAGGAAGTTCAGTTCCAGCCGAAGCGCCATTCCCACCAGCGTTCCGATCACGATCGGCGCCAGAATCGCGCCGCTGCGACCGACCCCGGATGCCCACCCGATGCCTGTCGAGCGCACCGCCATCGGGTAAAACTGGCCAGCATAGGCATAGGTGACGATCTGCGTGCCGATCGTCGCTGCGCCGGCCAAACCAACCAGCAGATACAGCGCTGCCACCGGCACCTTGTAGCCCAGCAGCGTGATCGAGACGGCTGCCAGCGCGTACATTGCCACCAGCACGTACTTGATATGGAAGCGGTCGGCCAGCCAGCCGCCGCCGACGGCGCCAACCACGCCGCCCATGTTCAAGACGAGCACGAATGCGAGCGCCGAGCCCAGGCTGAAACCGGCACTCGCCATCAATTTGGTCAGCCATGAGCTGAGCGCATACACCATGAACAGGCACATAAAGAACGCCACCCAGAACATGGCGGTGCTGAACCCGCGGCCGTCCTGAAACAACCTGGAGATGGGCGCGCCTTCCGCCTTGTCGCGGGCAGGCAGGGCGAACCGGTCATGGATATCGGGCCGGTAGCCAGGGTCGATGCGCATCGCAATGGCCTTCAATTCATCCAACCGCTGTTTCTCGATCAGGAAGGGCATGGACTCCGGGAGATATTTCAGGACAAACGGGATCAGCATGACCGGCACGCCGGCGGCGACGAAGACGGAGGACCAGCCGTACGCTTCGATCATTCCCTTGCCCATCAGCGCGGCAAGCATGCCCCCCACCGCGTAGCCGCTGAACATCAATGTCACCATGGTCGAGCGTATTTTTCTGGGCGAGTATTCCGTCATGTGCGCCACGACATTCGGCATGACGCCGCCGATTCCCAACCCCGCAAGGAAGCGCAGCGCGCTGAAGGTGTACGGCGAACTGGCAAAACCGGCGGCCGCAGTAAACACGCTGAACAGGCCGATGCAAATTGCAACGGTCTTGCGGCGCCCGATCTTGTCGGCAACGCTACCCAGAAAGATTGCGCCGATCATCATGCCAAACAGCGCGGAACTGACCATGAATCCGGCGTTCTGAGCGGTGACCCCCATCTCTTTCATGATCGAGGGCAGCGCAATGCCGGCGACGGCAAGGTCGTACCCATCGCAGACGATAATGAGCGCGCACCAAAACAGGACGCCGATATGAAAGCGGTTCAAACGCGCTTCGTCCGCCAGTTTGTGAACATCAATTTGTCGCATCTCGTTTCTCCGTGGTTATTAATGTCGTTGATGGTGCTGCTCACGCCGCCAGCGCTCACGCAGCGCGCAGCGCGCAGTAGGCGACCGTGCCGATCGCGCCGCTTGGCGATGCTCGTCGCTGGTGAGGACACCGGGTGCGCGCCCACCGCGTCGGCAGGGGCAACGCGGGAAACAATGTGATCGGCAATGGGTGCCGGGCGCCGGCCATGTTGTCCTTACCAACGCTTCCAACTTCCACTCAATAGCGAGCCTGACACGGCGGCGCCGATCGGCCCCACCCAGGAGGCAAGCATCTCGTCGGGAGGTCGCCGCGTGCACACCCGAGAAGTTCGTCCGGCTGATCACCATCGGCATGATAGATAACAACGACCGGCGCGTCCACGACCAAATGCGTATCCGCACAATACCGAGCACTTTTGCGCGACCACCATACCTTAGCGGTATGAAATTGATACCGACAAAGTATTGAGCGGGTCGCGCGTCCGTCTCTACTCGAACCGCAGCGCTACAAGCATAGTCCTGCACGAGCCGATCTGCATGACAAACTGGGGCACGCGACGAAGACGTGAATTGCAAACTCGCATTTTCAGTCGGCTTTTACCCCTTTCAATGAGCGAGCGGCGCCGCGAGAAATTCCAGCACCGCCGCATTGAAAGCGGCCGGCTGCTCCTGGTTCGACAAGTGCGCAGCATCGAGTTCCATGTAGCGGCAGTCGGCAATGGAATTGGCGAGGAAGCGCCCGTCCGCCGGCGGCGTAGGCATATCTCCGGCGCCTGCGATCACCAGCGTCGGCGCACCGATGCCGGCCACCTCGGCGCGCAGGTCGTTGTCCCGCACCGCAATGCAGTTCCCCATGTACCCGGCCGCCGTGGTGGCACCAAGCATCGCCTGCAGCGCGCTCACCTGCTGCGGGTTGCTGGCCGCATGCGCGGGCGTCAACCAGCGCGACACCACGGCCGGCGCAATCGCCGCCATGCCTTCCTGCCGCACCTTCTCGACCCGCTCGGTCCAATTCGATGCGGGACCGATCCACGCTGCGGTATTGCTGAGCACGAGGCGATCCACCCGCCCGGGGTGATGCAGCGCGATCCACATGGCCGTGATGCCGCCCATCGACAAGCCGCACAGGTGTGCGCGCCCGATCCCGAGACGGTCCAGCAGCCGCACCACATCGCCGCCGAGCTGGGCAATCGAATACGGGCCGGGTCCGGCCGCGGACCCGCCATGTCCGCGCGTGTCGTAGCGCAGCAGCCTGAAACGGGCGGAAAATGCCTCGACCTGGGGCTGCCACATATCGAGCGTCGTGCCGAGCGAATTCGACAGCACGAGCACGGGCGCCGTCGCGGGACCATCGAGCCGGTAGTGGATGCTGGCGTCGTCCAAGATCATCTGTGGCATGCCCGCTCCTATCCCTGGTCGCCGCCGGCTACCGGCAGCACCGAGCCGGTAATGTAGCGCGCTTCGTCGCTGGCCAAAAACAGGATCGCCCGAACCTGGTCTTCGATCTCGCCGTAGCGTCCCATCAGGGTTGAGGCAAGCGTCTGGTCGACGATGGCCTGGTACCACTCCTGCTCCTGCACGCTCAGCGGCAACGGATTGCGCGGCACCTTGCGCGCGGGCGCATTGGTGCCGCCGGTCGCAACCGCGTTGACGCGGATGCCGTCGGCCGCATGTTCCAGCGCCAGGCTGGCGGTGACGGCATTGACGCCGCCCTTGGCCGCTGCGTACGGAATGCGGTGGATGCTGCGCGTCGCGATCGACGACACGTTGACGATCACGCCGTGCCGGCGTTCGATCATCGGCGCCAGCACCGCATGGCAGCACCACAGCGTAGGAAACAGCGAGCGCCGGATCTCGGCCTCAATCTCATCTTCCTCATAGGCTTGGTAAGGCTTGGCCCAAATGGTCCCGCCCACGTTGTTGACGAGGATGTCGGCGCGGCCGTACTTGTCCAGTGCGGCCTGCACCACCGCCTTTGCGCCGGCATAGGTTTCCAGGTCGGCGATCACCGGCAGCGCGGCAGCGCCGATGCGCGCTGCGACTTCGTGCAGCAGCGGCGAGCGGTCGGCGATCACCAGCTGCGCGCCTTCCCTGGCGGCGGCGACGGCGACCCCTTCGCCGATGCCTTGGGCGGCGCCGGTAACGATCATGACTTTATTGTGAAAGCGCTGGGTGGAGTTCATGCGTCGACACTCGGTGAGAATTTTTCGTAGTGGAAGTTACGCGGAGGCTGGCCGGAACTATCAAGCCAGCTGCGCACCGCTTCCACCATCGGCACCGGGCCGCACAGGTAGACATCGACGTCGCCGCCGTTAAGCCATTCCGGCTCGATGTGCGCGGTCACGTAACCCTTGCGCTGGTGCGCGCTGTCGGCGCCTGCCACGCAGGTGCGGTATTCGAACCACGGCAGCCGCCGTGCCAGAGCATCGAGCTGTTCCAGTGCGACCAGGTCGTGGTCGTTGGTCACGCCGAACACCAGCCGCACGGGATGCGCACTGCCCTGCGCGGCCAGTGCTTCGAGCATCGAAAGGAACGGTGCGATGCCGGTGCCGCCGGCCAGGAACAGCGTCGGGCGCACCACGTCGCGCAGGTAGAAGCTGCCGTACGGGCCGCTCATGCCGATCGGCTGGCCGGGGGCGGCCTGGCCGGTCAGCCAGGTGCTCATGCGCCCGTCCGGCACGTTGCGCACCACGAAGGCGGCTTGCCGGCTGCCCGGCGGCGAGCTGAACGAGTAGGCGCGCGTCAGTGCGGTGCCGGGGATGCCCACCTTGACGTACTGGCCCGGCAGGAAGCCGACCGGGTGCTCCAGCTCGACCGAGAACGCGATGGTCGACTCGGACAGGCGGTCAACTGCTGCGATGGTGCCCGCGTGGCTGGCCGAACCTGTCTTGCAGGAGGCCGACGACGCCGGCACCTGGATCACCAGGTCCGAGCGCGGCCTTGCCTGGCACGCCAGGATGAAGCCCTTGGCCGCATCTTCCGGCGTCAACGCGTCGTCGATATAGCTCGACGCCGGCATGTCGACCTCGCCCGATTCGCACAAACCGCGGCAGGTGCCGCAGGCGCCGTCGCGGCAGTCCAGCGGAATGTTGATCTTTTGCCGGTAGGCGGCGTCCGAGACGGTCTCGGTCGGCGCGCACTCGATGAAGCGGGTGGCGCCGTCTTCGAATTGAAGGGCGATTTTGAAGTTCATTGCGGCTCCTGCGCTGGCAAAGTCAGATGTGGTAAACGTCGATAACCTGATGGATGTAATCGTTCTTCAAAACGACGTACTTGTTCAGGATGCGCGGCGACTCACCGGAAAAATCGATCACGCAGCGCGCCATGCCGAAATGGCTGTAGTCGGTCTTGTAGCGGTGGCTCATGGTCAGCCAGTTGTAGCGCACGGTGCAAACCTGGCCGTCGACCTTTTCGATCTCGATGTTCGACAGGTTGTGGCTGGTACGGGTGCTCGGCATGGTCGCCGACGAACGCTCGGTCTTGATGCGGAAGATGCGGTCTTCCAGGCCCTGGCGGTTCGGATAGTAGATCAGCGAGATTTCCCGTTCCGGATTGTCGATCAGGGTATCGTCGTCGTCCCATGAAGGCATCCAGTAGACGGCCTCGGGGTCGTAGCAGCCGAGCCAGTCATCCCACTGCTCGTCGTCGAGCAGTCGCGCCTCGCGGTACAGGAACTGGCTGACCGCGCCGAAATCGATGGTGCTCATGCTTGCATCCCTTCTTGTTCCAGTGCCTTCTTCATCACGTCGCGCCAGTAGCGGTGCTGGATCGTGTACAGGCCTTCGTCCTCGGTCTTCACGCCGCTCAGCACAGGCTTGAGGCCGATGCGCGCAGCTTCTTCATCCGCGCCGTCGATCCAGTGGGTCGCGCCGCGGGACATGTCGTTCCATTCGAGCGCGGCGCCGGCATAGCCTTCCTGGCAAGCGCGGAATTCCTCCAGGTCGTCGGGCGTCGCCATGCCGCTGACGTTGAAGAAGTCTTCGTATTGCCGGATGCGGCGCGAGCGCGCCTCGGCCGGCTCGCCTTTCGGGGCGATGCAGTAAATCGTCACCTCGGTCTTGTCGACCGAGATCGGGCGCAGCACGCGGATCTGCGATCCGAACTGGTCCATCAGGTAGACGTTCGGGTACAGGCACAGGTTGCGCGAGTTCTCGATCATCCAGTCGGCGGTGGCGGCGCCGAACTTGCCGGCGAATTCCTCGCGCTTCGGATAGTTCGGCCGGTCCTGCGGATTGGCCCACCTGGTCCACAACAACAGGTGGCCATGGTCGAAAGCATAGAAGCCCCCGCCCTGCTTGCCCCACTTGCCGGCGTCCATGGCGCGGATCTGGTCGGGCGTCGCTTCGCGCTGTTTGCGCGCGCTGGTGGTGGCGGCATAGTTCCAGTGCACCGCCGAGACGTGGTAGCCGTCAGCGCCATTTTCGGCCTGCAGCTTCCAGTTGCCGTCGAAGGTGTAGGTCGATGCGCCGCGCAGCACTTCCAGGCCGTCGGCTGACTGGTCGACGATCATGTCGATGATGCGAGCCGCTTCGCCCAGGAATTCTGCCAGCGGCAGCACGTCCGGGTTGATGCTGCCGAACAGGAAGCCGCGGTAGCTTTCGAAGCGCGCCACTTTCTTCAGATCGTGCGAGCCTTCCTTGTTGAAGCACTCCGGATAGCCGGCGTCCTCCGGGTCCTTCACCTTGAGCAGCTTGCCGCTGTTGTTGAAGGTCCAGCCGTGGAACGGGCAGGTATAGGTCGCCTTGTTGCCGCGCTTGTGGCGGCACAGGGTGGCGCCGCGGTGGCTGCAGGCATTGATGAAGGCATTCAGCTCGCCCTGGCGGTTGCGCGCGATAAATACCGGCTGGCGGCCGATATGGGTGGTGTAGTAGTCGTTGTTGTTCGGGACCTGGCTCTCATGGGCCAGGTAGATCCAGTTGCCCTCGAAGATGTGCTTCATCTCCAGTTCGAACAGGCCTTCGTCGGTGAACGCGCCGCGGTGGACGCGGTGGTCGCCCGTTTCATGGTTTTCCACCAGCAGCTTGTCGATGCCGGCGGGCGTGCCGGTCTTGATTGGAATGATCGGAATCATGGTGTCTCCTCCTCTGTCGGATCAGGCCGCGGCGCGCGTGCGGCCCACTTCGCCGCTCGGCACGTTGGCCGCCTGCGCCACCATGCAGAAATCGAAGTCGATGCTGGCGAACGGCTGTTGCAGGTCGCGCTTGGCCAGTTCCTGCTTGTCGCTGACGCGCACCACGCCCGGCACCAGGCCTTCGCGGCTGGCGAAGGCGAAGTCGTCCCACAGGAAGGCGTCGCCGTCGATGTTGATCTGGGTGGTCAGGCGGCGGTGGCCATCCGCGGTGACGAAGAAGTGGATGTGGGCCGGACGCTGGCCGTGGCGGCCCAGCTTGTTGAGCAGCGCCTGGGTGGTGCCGTTCGGCGGGCAACCGTAGCCGCTCGGGACGATGCTGCGGAGCTGGTAGCGCCCGTTCGCGTCGGTCAGGATGGTGCGGCGCAGGTTGAAGTGCGATTGCGACTTGTCGAAGAATGAATAGTTGCCCATCAGGTTCGCGTGCCACACCTCGACCATCGCGTTCGGCAACGGCTTGCCGTTGCCGTCATAGACGGTGCCCTGCATGAACAGCACTTCGCCGTCCCCGGTCTCGGTGCCGTCGTCGAGGCGGGCGAAGCCCGTGCTGACCGGCGCGCCGGCAACGTACAGCGGGCCTTCGATGGTGCGCGGGGTGCCGCCGGACAGGCCGGCGCGGGCGTCGGCTTCGTCGGCGCGGATGTCGATGAAGCGTTCCAGGCCAAGGCCGGCTGCGAGCAGGCCCAGTTCATGGGTGGCGCCGGCTTCGGCGAAATATTCGATGCCCTTCCATACTTCGGTGGCCGACAGGTCCAGGTCTTCGACGGCCTTGAACAGGTCGCCGAGCAGGCGCACGACGACCTGCTGCAGGCGCGCATCGGCCGGCGCCTTGGCGGTGTCGACGACGAAATTTTTGACGAGTTGTTCGATTTCTGCGTGGTTCATGGCGATCTCCGTTGGTTTTGGCGTGTGAATCAAAAGTCTGCGTTGCGAATCGAGGAAGGGTGGCGCACCAGCGCTGTGACTTCGATACGCATGTAGGGAAACAGGGGCAGTGCCGACAGCAGCTCGTGCAGTTCGTCGGTGCTGCCGACGTCGAACACGCTGAAGTTCGAATACTGGCCCGCGATGCGCCACAGGTGGCGCCAGGTGCCGGCCTGCTGCAGCTGGGCGGCGCGCGCCTTTTCGACGCGCTTGAGTTCGTCGGCCTGCGCGGCCGGCATGTCGCGCGGCAGCGCGACGTCCATTCTTACGTGAAATAACATAGTCTGTTTCCTGTTGTCTGATTAGCGGCGCACTTCGGCCAGTCTGTGCGGATCGATGTCGATGCCGAGGCCGGGGCCGGTCGGCACCTGCAGCATGAAGTCCTTGTACACCAGCGGCTCGCGCAGGATTTCGCGCGTCAGCAGCAAGGGGCCGAACAGTTCGGTGCCAAAGTCGAGGTTCGGAAATGTGCAGAACAGGTGCGCCGAAGCGATGGTGCCGACCGCGCCTTCGAGCATGGTGCCGCCGTACAGCGCGATGCCCATCAGGCTCGCCACCTCGCCCACCAGGCGGGCCGGCAGCAGGCCGCCCGACTGGCAGATCTTGACCGCAAAGACGTCGGCGGCGGCGGCCCGGCCCATGACGAGCGCATCCTGCGGCCCCTTGAGCGCCTCGTCGGCCATGACCGGCACTGCGAAGCGCTGCGCCAGGCGGCCCATCGCTTCGACCATCTCGGCGCGCACCGGCTGCTCGATCAGGTCGATGCCGCCCGCCTCCAGCGCCGCGATGCCGCGTACGGCGTCGAGCTCGCTCCAGGCCATGTTGACGTCGACCCGCACGCTGACGGCGTCGCCCAGCGCCTTCTTGATGGCCAGGACATGGGCCACGTCGGCGGCCACGCTGCCGGCGCCGATCTTGAGCTTGAAAATATTGTGGCGGCGCGCCTCGAGCATCGCTTCGGCTTCCGCGATGTCCTTGGCGGTATCGCCGCTGGCCAGGGTCCAGGCGACCGGCAGCGCCTCGCGCACCCGTCCGCCCAGCAGTTCCGACAGCGGGATGCCGAGGCGGCGCGCCTGCGCATCCATCAGCGCGGTCTCGATCGCGCACTTGGCGAAGCGATTGCCCTGGATGGTCTTGCGCACCCGCGCCATGCAGGCGGCCACCCGGCTCGCTTCCTGGCCGACAAGCAGCGGGGCGATGTGGGTGTCGATATTGACCTTGATGCTTTCGGGGCTTTCCTCGCCGTAACTCAGGCCGCCGATCGTGCTCGCTTCGCCCCAGCCCTCGATGCCGTCGGCGCAACGGATGCGCACCAGGACCAGGGTCTGGGATTGCATCGTCGCCACCGACAGTTTGTGGGGGCGGATGGTCGGCACGTCGGCCAGGATGGTTTCGATTGCTTCAATCATGATAGTCAGGTATAACCCGTTCTGATAGCTGGTATTCGCAGAATAGTCAGCCGCGAAACAACCGTCCAACACCGATTTAGTATCGGCCCCATACCTGAAAGGTATTCACGTGGAATTGCGCCACCTGCGCTACTTCGTCGCCGTCGCCGAAGAACGCAACTTCACCCGCGCCGCCGAGCGGCTGCACATCGCCCAACCCCCGCTGAGCCGCCAGATCCAGCAACTCGAAGACATTCTCGACGTGCCGCTGTTCGTGCGCGGATCACGCCCGCTGGATCTGACGGAAGCCGGCCGTTTCCTGTACGGCCACGCGCAGCAGATACTCGCGCAGTGCAATGAAATCGTCTCGATGACGCGCCGGATCGGCAAGATCACCCACAAGTTCAATATTGGTTTTGTCGGCTCGACCCTGTTCGGACTGCTGCCCGAGGTCGTTCGGCGCTTTCGCGCGGCGCACGCCGATACCGAAGTCAATTTGCTCGAGATGACCACCATGGAGCAGATCGCCGCGCTCAAGGATGGCAGCATCGACGTCGGCATCGGCCGCATCCGCCATGAGGATGCGAATGTGCGCCGCATTGTCCTGCGCGAGGAGCCGCTGATCGCCGCGCTGCCGATGGGCCATCCGCTGTCTTTCCTCGACCGCGGCCTGTTCCTGCGCGAGCTCGTCAACGACACGCTGATCGTCTTCCCCAAGGCGCCCCGGCCCAGCTATGCCGATTCCGTGCTGGCGGCCTTCCATGACCGCGGCCTGGAGCCCGTCAAGATATACGAGGCGCGCGAACTGCAGGTGGCGCTGGGCCTGGTGGCGGCCGGGATGGGGGTCACGGTGCTGCCCAGGAGCGTGCTGGGATTGAAGCGCAGCGACGTCGTGTACAAGCTGCTCGACGAGCAGAACCTGACGTCGCCCGTCATCATGAGCATCCGCGCGCTCGACCATTCGGACGCGATCCGCTCGCTGCTGCAGGTGATTTACGGCCTGTACCGCTCCGAAGGCATTCCGCACGTGCAGGAATCGCTGTAAGGGCTTCATACCGTCCGGGTATGGAGAAGATACTGCATCAGTATTAGACGCTGCCAAGGCCCGCGCATACCATTCCCGCATGCTTTAACAACATGCGGAGACAGTATGATCAACAAGATTTCCGGCTCGCTCGAGGCGGCGGTCGTCGACATCAAGGACGGCGCGACCGTCATGATCGGCGGCTTCGGCAACGCGGGCATGCCGTCGGCGCTGATAGATGCCCTGATCGGCCAGGGAGCGCGCGAGCTCACCATCGTCAACAACAATGCAGGCAATGGCGACACCGGCCTGGCCGCCCTGCTCAAGGCCGGCCGGGTGCGCAAGATCATCTGCTCGTTCCCGCGCCAGGCCGATTCGCATGTTTTCGACAGCCTGTACCACGCCGGCAAAATCGAACTCGAACTGACCCCGCAAGGCAACCTGGCCGAACGCATCCGCGCCGCCGGCGCCGGCATCGGCGGCTTCTTCTCGCCGACCGGGTACGGCACGCTGCTGGCCGAAGGCAAGGAGACGCGCCTGATCGACGGCCGCCACTACGTGCTCGAATCACCCATCCATGCCGATTTCGCGCTGATCAAGGCCTTGCGCGGCGACCGCTGGGGCAACCTGGTTTACCGCAAGACCGCCCGCAATTTCGGCCCGATCATGGCCATGGCCGCCGCCTGCACCGTGGCGCAGGTGGGCGAAGTGGTCGAACTCGGGCAGCTCGATCCCGAAACGATCGTCACCCCCGGCATTTTCGTTCAGCGCGTCGTCGCGCAAGGGAGCCACTGATGCAGCGCAGGACAAGAGACCAGATCGCCGCCCGCGTGGCGCAAGACATCCATGAAGGCGCCTACGTCAACCTGGGCATCGGTCTGCCCACCATGGTGGCCAACCACCTTCCCGCCGAACGCGAAGTGTTCCTGCACAGCGAGAACGGCCTGCTCGGCATGGGGCCCGCCCCGGCTCCCGGGGAAGAGGACGAAGACCTGATCAACGCCGGCAAGCAGCCCGTCACGCTGCTCAAGGGCGGCGCCTACTTCCACCACGGCGACTCGTTTGCCATGATGCGCGGCGGCCACCTGGACATCTGCGTGCTGGGCGCATTCCAGGTCTCAGCC
>JBAQKU010000310.1:0-2293 GCA_049301315.1 Telluria sp. | reverse complement strand
CGCTTGACCAGGGTCCCGACATCGACCTTGCGCGAGGTAATTTTTCCGCCGACCCGAAAGCCCAGGCGCGACTCCACCCGGGCCCGTACGTCACCTGAGAATTCGGCCTTGATAGCGGTGTTGCTCGCCGTCAATACTATGGCGCGCACCGGACGGGGGGCCTCGGCCTGCGGGGCCGGCTTGCCGCAGGCAGCCAGCAGCAACAGGATCAGGACCGGCAGCGCCGTGGCGGTCGGGGCGCTTGCGAGGCGCAGGTTTTTCCGGGCAAACACCATGTTTTCCTTTACTATGCGGGGGGAAGCTCGATATTGACACTATGCTACTACAATATTGACAGTATGCTACTGCTGCATTGACACAATATGCAATGCCCGAGCCGGCGCCAGGACTAACTGACTTTCGGGTTATTAATTATAATCCCGCCCACTTCGTTTGTAGTGACTTTTACGTCATTAATAATTCATGCCTGTCGATCACTACGAAAATTTTCCGGTCGCCTCCGTCTTGCTGCCGCGCCGGCTGGTGCCGGCGGTCGAGGCGATCTACGCCTTTGCGCGCAGCGCCGACGACCTGGCCGACGAGGGCGAGGCCAGTCCGGCCGAGCGGCTGGCGGCCCTGCAAGCGTATGAAGACGCGCTCGGCGCGATCGAACGCGGCGAGACGGCGCCGGACCCGATGTTCGCCCGCCTGGCCGGGGTAATCCGGCAGTACCGCTTGCCGCTGCAGCCGTTTCGCGACCTGCTGTCGGCCTTCGGCCAGGACGTGCAGACGACGCGCTACCCGAACTTCGCGCTGCTGCTCGACTATTGCCGGCGCTCGGCCAACCCGGTCGGCCTGCTGATGCTGTCGCTGTACGGCGCGGCCGACGCACGCAACGTGCGCGACTCGGACGCGATCTGCTCGGCGCTCCAGCTGATCAATTTCTGGCAGGACGTGCAAATCGACCGCGCCAAGGACCGCATCTACATTCCGCTCGAGGATCTCGAGCGCTTCGGGGTAAGGCCCGAACAGCTCGACGACGGCGAGGCCGGCGCGCCCTGGCGCGCACTGATGGCCTTCGAAGTGGCGCGCGCGCGCGCCATGATGCTGGACGGCGCCCCGCTGGCGCTGCGCCTGCCCGGCAGGATAGGCTGGGAACTGCGGCTGGTGGTCCAGGGCGGGCTGCGCATCCTGGAGGCGGTCGAACAGGCCGGCTACGACGTGTTCAGGCGCCGCCCGCGCCTGAGAAAGCGCGACTGGCTCGTGATTGTGTGGCGCGCGCTGCGCATGTGAGCGAAAAAACCACCCGTTGGCCCTCGCATGGCAGGCCATCGGCTATAGAATAGCGGCTTCAATTCGACCACACCTTGCACTTTTGACCATGTCTCCCGACGACTACTGCCAGCAAAAAACCGTTCAGAGCGGCTCCAGCTTCTACTACAGCTTCCTGTTCCTGCAGCCCGAGCGGCGCCGCGCGATCACGGCGCTGTACGCTTTCTGCCGCGAAGTGGACGACACCGTCGACGAGTGCACCGACCAGTCGATCGCGCGCATCAAGCTGGCCTGGTGGCGTACCGAAGTGTCGGCCGCCTACCGGGGCACGCCGACCCATCCGGTAATGCAGGCCCTGCAGCCTCACCTGGAACCTTACCGGCTCGAGGAAAAGCACCTGCAGGCGATCATCGACGGCATGGAGATGGACCTGGACCAGACCCGCTACCTCGACTTTCCGGCGCTGCAGCGCTACTGCTGGCATGTGGCGAGCGTGGTGGGCATCCTGTCGGCCAGCATTTTCGGGACCAAGAACGCGCAGACCCTGGCGTACGCCGAAAAACTCGGCCTCGCGTTCCAGCTCACCAATATCATCCGCGACGTCGGCGAAGACGCGCGCAAGGGCCGCATCTACCTGCCGCTCAGCGAGCTGCAGCAGTTCAACGTCACGGCCGCCGACCTGCTCAACGCGCGCCACAGCGAGCGCTTCGAGAACCTGATGCGCTTCCAGGTCGCGCGCGCCCAGAAAGTCTACGACGAGGCCTTCGCCCTGCTGCCGAAAGAAGACCGGCGCGCCCAGCGCCCGGGCCTGATGATGGCCGCGATCTACCGCACCGTGCTTGGCGAAATCGAGCGCGACTCGTACCGGGTGCTCACGCAGCGCATTTCCCTGACCCCGATCCGCAAGCTCTGGCTCGCGTGGAAGACCTACGTACGTGGCTGAGACGGGCAAAACGGTGGCCGTGGTCGGCGCCGGCTGGGCCGGCTGCAGCGCCGCCGTCGAACTGGCCAGGGCCGGCTGCAAGGTCACCCTGTTCGAAGC
>JBAQKU010000309.1:0-20207 GCA_049301315.1 Telluria sp. | reverse complement strand
CGGCGCCGCGCGCAGCGCCGATGAGACGGTTTTGCTCGGCCAGGTTGCCGTGGGCATTACGGGCGAAATCGGGAAGAAACGAACCGATCACCGGGTCGGCCGCGCAATTTTTCATGCACGCGACATTGGCGGTATCTGGCCTGCCCTTGGTTTCCCACATGCCATCGAGGCGCCTTAGCCCGTTCCTGTTCGGCAGTTTTTCCTGCACCTCGGCGATGTTCTTGTCGGATAAGGTAAAGTCTTCCGGCACCACCGCGCCCAGGTTCAGGATATAGGCGACGACCGCATAGACTTCATCGGTCGAGAGCGTCTTCGGTGCATTCCACGGCATGGCCCGGTTGACGTAGTCCCACAGGGTCGACACCTTGGACAGCTTCATCAAGGTGGTGCGCTGCGGCACCCCGCCCTTTGCCAGGGCCGCCACCC
Source organism: Telluria sp. (assembly GCA_049301315.1). GTDB lineage: Bacteria > Pseudomonadota > Gammaproteobacteria > Burkholderiales > Burkholderiaceae_D > JBAQKU01. Next base: position 19,781 of record JBAQKU010000309.1, on the reverse strand, counting down.
GGCCGCTCTTGATGTCGTCCGGCGTGGTGCCGCCCACCAGCGGCGTAAACACCTCGTTCGATTCGGCAAACGTGCCGTGGCAGCTCGCGCATTTGCCTTCCCATACCTGTTCTCCCCTGGACACGCTTCCCTGCCCTTTCGGCAGCCCCTTGAAGTCGCCCCGCACATCGATATCCCATGCGGCCACTTCGGCCGGGGTGGCCGTGCGGCCCAGCGCATGCCATGGCTTGTCCTGGGCTGCGGCTGGCTGCGCCAGGCAGGCGAAGGCGGCTGCGGCGAGCAGTATCGCGTAGGTATGTTTTTTCATCAGCTCACCTGCACATTCGACACTTCGCCATTCGGCGTGATCTTCCAGGACTGGATGGCATTGTTGTGGTAAATCGACTTGGTACCGCGCACGGCGCGCAGTTGATTGAGCTTCGGCTGCACGAACCCGGTTTCATCGATCGCGCGGCTCTGGATGATCGCCGCCGATCCGTCCCATACCCAGTCGATGTTAAAGCGCGTGAGCGCCTTGCTCAGCGTGGGCGATTCGAGGCGCGCGCTGCGCCAGTTCCTGCCGCCGTCGACGCTGACGTCGACGCGCTTGACCTTGCCCCGACCCGACCAGGCCAGGCCGGTGATGTTGTAATACCCCTTGTCGAGCAAGGTCTGGCCGCCCGACGGCGTGGTGATGACGCTCTTGCATTCCTGGACCGAAGTGTATTGGCGGTGCAAGCCGTCCGGCATCAGATCGATGTAGTGGATCGTTTCATCCTTGGTGTCGTAGCGCTGGTCGCCGACCTCGACGCGGCGCAGGTACTTGACCCAGCTAACTCCCTGCACGCCGGGCACGACCAGGCGCAGCGGGTAGCCGTTCTCGGGCCGCAGCATTTCGCCGTTCATGGCCCAGGCGACCATGACATCGTCGAGCGCGCGCTCGATGCTGATGGTCCTGGTCATGCTCGAGCCGTCGGCCCCCTCGGCCAACACGTACTTGCCCTTCTTCTTGTCGTAGCCGCACATCTCGAGCAGGGTCGAGAGCAGCACGCCGGTATATTCGGAACAGCTAAGCATGCCGTGCGTGTACTGGACCGTCGGCAGGGCCACGTTGCCCCACTCGGCCCCGGTATTGGCGCCGCACTCGATGAAGTGAATGCGCGACACGCTCGGCAGGCGCATCAGGTCATCCATCGTAAACACGCGCTCTTGCCTGACCAGCCCATTGACCATCAGGCGGTGCCGGCTCGGATCGATATCATGCCAGCCCTGGTGATGACGCTCGAAATGCAGGCCGCTCGGCGTGATCATCCCGAACAGCCCCTGCAGGGGCGTGAAACTGACCGAGGACTGCGGCACGCGGGTCAGCCCCGGGCTGTCGCGGCGCTGCACGTTCTTCTCCCATTTGGAAGGCATGCCATATCCCAGCGCCGCTACCGGCTGGCCGAGCGTCTTGCTGTGCTCGGGCAACGTCAAAATAGCATCGTCGCCCTCGGCAGCGCGCGCCCCTGCCGCCAGCGCAGCCGAGGCAACCCCCGCCCCCATCGCCAGCGCCTTGCCCATGAAGCCACGGCGCGCCTTGCGTGCCTCTTCAAGTTCGCCTTCGTCCAGGAAATTTTCCGGCGCCTTCACGATACGGCCAATTAGCTTTGTCAAATCTGTCGACACCTTACGTCTCCTCTACATTGAACCCATGGGCCAGCGGTTCTTTTTCTATTTCAGGCCTTGCCAGCCTGTACACGCGCGCAGCCGCGACTGCCAGCGGCGGTCCGGTCATACATCAAATGTGACTATATGCGCACATAATCATAAACAGATATGCACAGTTTGCAAGAAAAATCGATGACGCAGTGCAGCGTTTTCAAAAATAAATGGTTTTTTTGCCGGGCACGCCCCCGCCCAAGGTGGTCGGCAGCCTGTGGCTGCGCTTTACCTGAATCTGACTGCGGCTCACACCCAAGCCGAAAGACAGAAGCGCAGGGAATACCCCGGCCTGAAGGCCTGTCGCACTTCAATTGTTCGATTCAGGCTATGTCGACAAGAAGCAGGCGCGTAGCCCCGGGGTTGGGGAACGCACGCAGGACATGGATGGCCGCCGGCGCGAACGCCTCAGAACTCGCCCTTCGAGGCCAGCTCCATCATCTTCCAGATCGTATTGCGCACTTTCATGGCTTCCCGCTCAAGCCCGGCAGGCAGCTTGCGGCCCATGCGCACCATCATGTCCATGTTGAGCGTGTACATCCACAGGCCGTCATCGCGTTCGACCACACTCACCCGGCACGGCAGGAAGGCGGCCATGTGCGGGCTGAACTCGATCATCAGTTGTGCCGTGGCAGGCGAGCAGTAGGAATACACCTTCAGGAATTTCTCTTTCTTGCCCGAACGCGCTTCCAGCTCCTTCGACAGCGGCAGCTCGCCGACCGCCCGCATATTTTCTTCGGCTGCAATGCTGCGAAGTGACTCTTCGATCATCTCGACCGTCACGCCGTCCTTGACCTTGCGCTCCCAAGTCGTGGCGACCGCAATGTCGCCCTTCGACTCAACCCAGCGGTCCCACATTTTCAACGATTCCGCACCGGCGCCGTCGGCCAGGTTATTCATCGCGCCGATCGTGCCGCAAGCGCTCAGCAGAAGGCCGCAGCCAGCCATCGCCAGCGCTTGCCCTATCCGCCTGACCTGTTTCATTTTCGCGTCTCTTTCCATATCGCCTATCAGGGTTGTTGCAGGCTTTCCTGTTCCATCAGGATGAAGGTTCCATAGGCATTGATTCGGTTGGCCTGCTCGAACGCAGGCACCTTCTCGTATGCCGACCAGTCGGTCCTTTTATACGCCTCGTCGAAGCTCATCAGGTCCCGCACCGCGGAGCCCATCTGCGAGCGCAGGAACAGCAGGTACTCGCGCGTCAGGCGCATGTCCTCGGCGGTCCTGGACGATGCGCCGCCGTGACCGGGAATGACGATGGCCGGCCTGGCGTCGAGCATCCGATCGAGCGTCCGCAGCCACACCTTGCTGTCGGCGCTGCCGACAAACGGGATGCGGCCTGAAAAATACAGGTCGCCGGCGAACAGGACGCGGTCGTTCTCGACAAACAGCATGATATCTTCCGGCGAGTGGGCGCCGCTGCTGTCGATGATGCGAAAGCGCACGCCTCCCAGCTCGAACGCAACCGGCTGCTTGTCCTCGAAGCCGAGCCATGTGTCGGCCGCCACGACGCCCGTGTTGTCGTCGACCCAGGGCGCCAGCGCGACCTTGCGCTGCGCCAGGCGCTGGCGCGCCTCGTCGGAACCGACGTACTGCTGCCCGTTCGTGTGCGCGTAGATTTGCGCGCCGATCTTCTTGAATTCCTGCAGCCCGTACACATGGTCGGCGTGATAATGGCCGACGATTACCTTCCTGACCGGCTGCCTGGTCACGCGGGCGATTGCGGCGATCATCGCCTTGCCCAATACCGGCGTGGCAAGCGCGTCGTACACGACCACGCCGTCGCGGGTCACCACGAAGCCGGCATTGGACATGAAGCCCTTGTTGGCGGCGCCGGCAACGCCGGCCGCGCCCCGAAAGTAATAGACGTGTTCGGACACCTTGATCGGCTCGAGCGTGATCTGCGCTTGCGCGTGGGCGGCCTGCACGAACATGCATGCCGCCACTGCGAGAAGGCCGCGGATTGCGGCAAGCGAAAGCAATGCATTCATCGGGCAATCCCGGGATTGCCATCGACGCCGACCAGGCGCGGCTGGTTCAGTTTGCGCCGCCCGACGACAGGGTGCGCCTTGAACCAGGTTTCCATCACGTCCCAGATCGGCTCTCCGCTGGCGCCTTCCGCCACCGGCGCCCAGCCGGCCACCTTGTAGGTCTTGTCCGCGTCGATCGGCTTGCCGTTCAAGGTCATCTCGCCGATGCGCGCGCCGGCTTTCGCATTCGGCCGGCAGGTGTATTGCAGGCCGCCCACGCGCACCATGTCGCCGCCCTGCTGGTAATACGGGTCGGGATTGAACAGGTTGTCGCACACGTCCTCGAGCACGGCCTTGATGGCCGTGCCAGTCATGCCCGTCACGCTCGTTTGCGGATAGGTGATCGCAACCTGGTCCATCAGGTGCTCGCGCGTGATGGCCTGGCCCGGCAGGATCGTGGTACCCCACCTGAAACCGGGCGAGAATGCGATCTCGGCGCCCTTCACCTCCATCAGCGCATCCAGGATCAGCTGGTCCCATGCGCCGTTGAAGTTCCCGCGCCGGTACAGCAAGGCCTCGGTCACGGCGAGCTTTTCATCCAGTCTTTGCCGGTACGGTGCGCGCACCTTGTCGATGTGGGCCTGCATCGCGCGGTCGGCCGGCAGCAGGTTGGAAAACACCGGCAGCAGCTTGTACTTGTAGCCCTGCACCTTGCCGCCGCGGACATCGAGATCGAGCACGCCGAGGAACTTGCCGTTCGAACCGGCATTCGTGACCAGCGTCTGGCCCCTGGCGTTCTTCACGACCACTGGAACCGGCACCCCGTCATGGGTATGACCGCCCATGATGGCGTCGATGCCGGTCACGCGCGCCGCCATCTTCAGGTCGACATCCATGCCGTTGTGGGATAGCAGGATGACGGCTTGCGCGCCCTTCCGGCGCACCTCGTCGACCGTCTTTTGCATGCGCTCTTCCTGGATTCCGAACGACCACTCGGGCATCAGGTGGCGTGGATTGGCGATCGGGGTGTATGGAAACGCCTGGCCGATCACGGCCACCGGAACCCCGTTCATCTCGCGCATCGCATACGCTTCGAACACCGGATCGCCGAAGTCGGTGGTGCTCACGTTCTGCGCCAGGAAATTGATGCTGCCCTTGAAGTCGCGCTCGATGATTTCCTTGACCCGGCTGGCGCCGAGCGTGAATTCCCAGTGTCCGCTCATCAGGTTCACGCCGAGCAGCTTGCTGGCGTCGACCATGTCCTGGCCATTGCTCCACAGCGCGGTGGCCGAACCTTGCCAGCTGTCGCCGCCATCGAGCAGCAAGGCGTGCGGGCGGCCGGCGCGCAGCTGTTTGATCAGCGTGGCCAAATGGGCAAAGCCGCCCATCTTGCCGTAGGTGCGTGCGGCCTGGTCGAAATCGAGATAGGTGAACGCATGCGCCTGGGCCGTGTGGGGCGCGATGCCGAACTGCCTGAGCAGCGCCTCGCCAACCAGGTGCGGCGCGCGCCCGCGCGCCGCACCAACGCCCAGGTTCACGCTTGGCTCGCGAAAATGAATCGGCCGCAGCTGCGCGTGGCAGTCGGTAAAGTGCATGAAGCTCACGTTGCCGAACGCGGGCAAGCGGTACAGGCGCTCGCTCGCGGCCGGCGTCGCAGCCAGCGCGTCACGCCCGCTGATCGCCATGCCGCCGGCGCTGGCGACGGCCAGCACCTGCATGAATTCGCGGCGGCTGATACTCATTGTTGATTCCTTGGCATTGGCTTTTTTGTTGGAGAATGCGCGCGTCCGATTCGCGCCAGGTCTTGCGCAAGGACCGTGTTCCTTGCTTCATCAAGCAGACGGAATATAGCAAATTTTTTCAACATCCCCCGCCAATAATTACTGTTTAGCAATTAAATGCTTTGTAAGGGAGGCGACAGCGGACCCATTGGCCTTCGTGGTAGCCTCCCATGCTGTTTATCTCAAGAAAGGCAAGACATGCGCCGTTTACTTTCCCTGTTGTTGCTCGCGCTGGCATCGAGCGGCGCGCTCGCCGCCGATTATCCCACTCCGGCAGATGGCGACTTCGTCCTGAAAGACTTCCGCTTCGCTTCGGGCGAAGTCCTGCCCGAGCTGCGCATCCACTACCGCACCCTGGGCACGCCGCAACGCGACGCGCAAGGCATGGTCAGTAACGCGGTCCTGATCACCCACGGCACCGGCGGCAGCGGCGCCCAGTTCCTGCGGCCAGACTTTGCCGGCGACCTGTTCAGCGCGAACGGGGTACTCGACGCCTCGCGCCACTACATCATCCTCACCGATGGCATCGGCCACGGAAAATCGAGCAAGCCGAGCGACGGGCTGCGCGCGCGCTTTCCCCACTACGGCTACCGCGACATGGTCGATGCCCAGTACCGGCTGCTGGTGGAAGGCCTCGGCGTCAACCACCTGCGACTGGTCATGGGCACTTCCATGGGCGGCATGCAGACCTGGATATGGGGCGAGCGTTACGCCACGTTCATGGATGCCCTGATGCCGCTGGCCAGCGTGCCGTCGCAAATCTCCGGACGCAACCGGGTCTGGCGCCGGGTCGTGATCGACGCGATCCGCAACGATCCGCAATGGAAGGGCGGCAATTACACGGTCCAGCCACAGTCCCTGCGAACCGCCGAGCAGATGCTGTACCTGATGAGCAGCAATCCCGTGCTGCGCCAGCAGCAGGCCCCCGCGCTGGCCGACGCCGACCGCGAGCTTGACGCCTACGTGAGCGCAGGTCTCAAGCGCAGCGATGCCAACGACCTGCTGTACCAGTTCGAGGCATCGCACGACTACGATCCGGCCCCCTTGCTTGAGAACATCAAGGCGCCTCTGCTTGCCATCAACAGCGCGGACGACCTGATCAATCCGCCCGAACTGGACATCCTGGATCGGGAAATCAAGCGGGTCCGTCATGGACGTGCCATCGTGCTGCCGCTCACCCCGGATACGCGCGGCCATGGCAGCCATACCGTCGCTGCCCTGTGGAAGCATCATCTGCGCGAGTTACTGGCGCACAGCGCAAAACCTTAAGCCATGACTTGATGGGCGCGGGCCGGCCGCTGTCGGTCCCGCGCACCGGCGCCGACCGTCCTGGTCCGGCTTGAGCCGTCCCTCCCTCCCCCCAATTTTTCAACAAAAACAAGCGCGCATCGTACATACGGCGAAAGCGTATTTCCGATATTTATGTTGACATGAATGACAGCAAGAGATAAATTTCCCTGTGCTTATATATAGACCATCGTTCCACATGAGAGAACGATTGCAGCAGCCAGGCGAACGCGACGTCATCGCCCGGCGACGATCAAACTAGTTCCCGGACAAGCTCCGGAGGAGGCATCAAGTGCGAACGACGAATCAAAAAGCATGTCGGGCAGAACTCGGTTGCCCATTCCCGGCCCCTGCAGTCGCGTATCGCTTGCGCGCTCAAATACCAAGGCTGGCCGCCAGTTTTCCTGCTTCCGGTTCCTGCCCGTTTCCTCCACGCTGAGCGCGGCCGATCTTTCGACCGCGCCCACTCTGTTTGGCCCTGGCCGGGTGTGGACTGACTGAAACCACCACCAGAAAAAAAGGACTCTTGATGAACAAGCCGGACCGCGCCATCCCCAACTCCCTGGCCGCTGACGCCATCGGATGCACCACCCCGCCGCCTGGCGTCGTACCAAGCGAGCAACGTTGGGGCTCCGATGTCATCGTGGATTTATTGCATCAGTACAATTTGCCATATGCCGCCCTGAACCCGGGCGCCAGCTACCGCGGCCTGCATGATTCGATCATCAATTACGGTCAAAACTATCCGCGCATGATGCTGTGCCAGCACGAGGAGACCGCGGTCCAGATCGCACACGGCTATGCAAAGGCGAGCGGCAAGCCGATGGTCGCGATCGTGCACAACCTGGTCGGACTGCTGCACTCGAACATGGCCGTGTATTACGCCTACATCGACCGCGCTCCCATCTTTATCGTCGGCGCCACCGGCCCGATGGACGAGAGCAAGCGCCGGCCCCGCATCGACTGGACCCATACCGCCAACGTGCAGGGCCAGGCGGTACGCGATTACACCAAATGGGATTACCAGCCAACCGTGGTGGACGGGGTGCCCGAGTCGTTTGCGCGCGCCTACGGCGTGATGATGACGCAGCCGCAGGGACCGATCTACATGTGCTATGACGCATGGCTGCAGGAAAAGCAGCTCGATCACGACGTGCCGCTGCCGCCGCCGTCCGCCATGGCCGTTCCGACCCGGCTGGCGCCGGACCCGGCCGCGCTGCAAAAAGCGCTCGACCTGCTGGTGCGCGCGCAGCGCCCGGTGATCCTGGCCGAATTTTCCGGCCGCGACCATGCCGCCTTCCACTCGCTGGTGGAATTTGCCGAAACGCTGGCGATACCGGTTTTCGACGTCAACAGCCGCCTCAACTTCCCGAGCAACCATCCGCTCAACATGAGCATGGTCAAGGACGTGTTCCGCGATGCCGACCTGATCCTGTGCCTGGATGTGCGCGACTGGGAAAAACCGACCGTTGAACTCAACAGCACGACCCGTGAGCTCAACAACATCGTGCCAGCCGATGCGAAATGGATCGATATCGGTTTCGGCGACATCGAGCTGTCGAGCTGGGCGATGGATTACCAACGCCTGCTGCACGCCGATTTGCGCATCCTGGGCGACACCACGCTGGCCATTCCGGCCCTGAACGAGCTGGCGCGCGCGCGCGTCCAGGCCGACCCCAGGCTGGCCGCGCTGGTGCGCCAGCGTCTTGACGACACCGCCCAAAAGCACAAGGCAGCGCGCGCGAAGTGGGCAGCCCAGGCACGCGAGAACTGGGACCAGACACCGCTCTCGCTGCCGCGCCTGGCCAGCGAGGTATGGGACGCGATCAAGGACGAAGACTGGGTCCTGACCGCCAACACGCTGGAGGACTGGACCCGCAAGCTGTGGGATTTCGACAAACCATACCGCCACCCGGGCAAATCGCTGGGCACCGCGACCCAGATCGGCATTTCGCTCGGCGTCGCGCTGGCGCACCGCGATGCGGGCCGGCTGGTGGTCGACATCCAGCCGGACGGCGACCTGATGTTCGATGCGGGCGCACTCTGGGTCGCGGCCAAGCACCGGATTCCGATGCTGATCGTGATGTACAACAACCGCGCCTACTACAACGACTGGGAGCACCAGATCCGCATGGCCAAGCACCGCGGCACCGACCTGGGAAAAGCCCATATCGGCATGGACATGGACGACCCGGCCCCTGATTTCGCTACCATGGCGCGCTCGATGGGCTGGTATGCGGAAGGTCCCATCGAACGCGGCGAAGACGTTGGAGCGGCGCTCAAGCGCGCCATTGAACGGGTCAAGGCGGGCCAGCCCGCGCTGATCGATACGATTACCCAGAAACGATAGGAGCGCCCCCCACGCAATGGACCCAGGTAGCATCTGGACGTTGAAACCACCAAACCCGGACCACCGGGTAACAGGAGACTATCAATGAAGAACCTCGCCTCACATCAACTCGGAACCATATCGAAGCTCGCTGGCGCCGCCCTTCTCGCGCTGTCGGCCGCCGCACCCGCCCAGTCGGCGCCGGCGGCAACGAAGGACCCGCACCAGGCCATCTACATGTACAAGGGAGCCGACCGCGACCAGAAGATCCTGGAGGGCGCGCGCAAGGAAGGCACGGTGGTGGTCTACACCTCGCTCAACACCAAGGACTCGGTACCGATCAAGGATGCGTTCGAGAAGAAGTATGGCGTCCCGATCTCGCTGTGGCGCGCCGGCAGCGAGAAGGTGCTCAATCGCACGGTAACGGAAGCGCGGGCAGGACGCTATTCGCCCGACGTGATCGAGACCAATGGTCCTGAAATGGAGGCGATTTATCGCGAGCAGCTGCTGTCCGAGTTCCATAGTCCGCACCTGAAGGACCTTCCTGCCGCGGCGATTCCGGCGCACCGCCACTACGCCGCGACCCGCTTCAACTTCTTCGTACTCGGTTACAACACCAACCTGGTCAAGCCGGAGGAAGTGCCGAACACCCTGACCGACCTGCTCAAGCCGCGCTGGGCCGGAAAGATCGCGATCGAAGCCGGTGACAGCGACTGGTTTGCCGCCGTGGTCAAGAGCATGGGCGAAAAAGAAGGACTGGAGTTTTTCCGCAAGCTGGCCGACACCCGTCCTCAGATGCGTACTGGCCACACCTTGATTGCCGAACTCCTGTCCGCGGGCGAGCTTCCCATCACCCCGACCTCGTACAACCAGAATATCGAACGACTGGTGCAAAAGGGAGCCCCGGTCAAATGGAAGGCGCTGGCGCCGACTTTCGGCCGTCCGAACTCGATCGGCGTCGCCAAACATGCCCCCCATCCGTATGGCGCCATGCTGTTTACCGACTTCATGCTCTCGCCCGAGGGCCAGGAACTGATCAAGTCGCGTAACCGGGTGCCGTCGAGCACTGCGGTGGCCAGCCCGCTGAACAACTTCCCATACACGACCATCGATCCGGTCATCGTGCTGGACGAAGCGCAGAAATGGGAAAAATTGTGGGCCGACCTGTTCCACAAAGGCCAGGCGCCAAAGAAGGAAAGCGACTGACACGCCCCTGCCCGATCCATCCTGTCCGCCGCAGGCAAGGCATGACGGCGGACAGATCCTCACCTCTTATTTTGGAAAGTATCACCGATGGCGAATGGCGGCGAAAATCCCTCAGCACATGACAAGCTCCCGATCAAGGAATCGCGGGTCCTGATCGACCCGTACCGTGACTGGTCCGAAGGCGAGGGAATACCCATCCATCTCGATTTCGGCCATAACCTGCTCGAGCTCGAGACCGGCCCGTGGGACCGCTATGAGGCGCGCGGATGCTTTGCCCATACCCATGGCGCCGGCGACTTCATGGCCAATTACGTGCTTGAAGTCGCGCCCAGCGGAAAGACGCGTCCGGTCAAGCACCTGTACGAAGTGTTTTGCTTCGTGCTTGCCGGCCACGGCTCGACCAAGGTCTGGCTGCCGAACGGCGAGACCCGCGTATTCGAGTGGGGACCCAAGGCGCTGTTCGCGATCCCGCTGAACTGCCAATACCAGATCTTCAACAGCACCAGCCTGGCGCCGCTACGCATTTCATGCACCAACGACGCGCCGATCACCATCAATCTTTATCACAACCTCGATTTCGTCTTCAATAACCCATGCACCTTCCCGGAACGCGCCGGCCAGTCGAAATACTTCGATGGCGAGGGCGACCACACCGCCTACAGCAAGAACGAGGTCAAGCGAAATGTGTGGGAAACCAATTTCGTCCATGACCTGACCAGCTTCAAGCTGTATGAGTTCGAAGAGCGCGGCAAGGGATCGACCAACGTCAGCTTCCTGCTCGCCGACGGCACCATGCATGCCCACGTATCGCAAATTCCCAAGGGCCGTTACAAGAAAGCCCACCGCCATGCGGCCGGCACCCACGTGCACGCAATCGACGGCGAGGGATATTCGCTGCTGTGGCATGAAGGCGATTCGGAATTCAAGCAATTCCCGTGGCAGCACGGCTTCATGTACACGCCGCCGTTCTGGATGTTCCACCAGCACTTCAACACCTGTCCGCAGCCGGCACGCTATCTTGCGTGCAGCCTGGGCAGCCGGCGCTATCCGTTCATTTCGCTGCGCCGCAAAAGTTCCGAGGGCGCCGGCTCCATTTCGATCCAACAGGGCGGGCGTCAGCTCGAATACCAGGACCAGGACCCGCGGATCCACCGCAAGTGGCTCGAAGCACTGCAAAAGACCGGCGTGGCCTCTGAGATGGGCGAGATCTTCGATGAGCCGGCGATCCTTGCGCTGCCCGAGGAATCGCTCACCGGGGTCATACGCACGCCGCGCTCGATCGGCCCCGCAGTCTGAATGAAAGAAGGAATTTCACGTGCCGCACGACATCGATTTCGACCATGAACACGAACGGCTGTCCGAAGCCGACCGTGCCGCGATCGCCCAGATCATCTGGGACCAGGACACGATCGAGCTCAAGACGGTCGGCATCGATATCGGCAGTTCCACCTCGCACCTGCTGTTCGCGCGCGTCACGCTCAAACGCCTGTCGGAAGGCTTGTCGAGCCGCTTTATCGTGATCGATCGCCAGGTCCTGTGGCGCTCGCCGATCATGCTGACGCCATTTCTGCCGGACGGCATGATCGATGCCCACGAGCTCGAGCATTTCATACGGCACGCCTACCACGAGGCCGGGCTGCGCCGCAGCGATATCGACAGCGGCGCCGTGATCCTGACCGGCGAAGCGATCAAGCGCAAGAATGCGCGCGCGATAGACGAGATTTTTGCGCAGGAATCCGGAAAATTCGTGTGCGCGACCGCCGGCCACAAGCTCGAATGCATCCTGGCCGCACATGGCTCCGGCGCCACCGCGCTGGCAAGGCGCAGGGGCCAGTGCGCACTGCACGTCGACATCGGCGGCGGCACCACCAAGCTGGCCCTGATCGACCGTGGCGAGATCGTCAGCGTCGCCGCTTTCGCCGCCGGCGGGCGCCTGCTCGCCCAGGATGCCAACGGCGAGTGGACCCGTATCGACGATTCGGCACGGCTGGTGGCCAGGGAACTGGGGATCGACGCTTCGCCGGGCAGCTTTGCCGACGAGTCGGTACGCCGCGCAATCGCGCAGCGGCTCGCGACGCTCGTGGTGGACCAGATTTCCGGCACGGCGCTCGATGCGCTCGGCCATGCGCTCGAATTGACCGCGCCCCTGTCACGAACGACGAAGCCGCAGTTCATTACGTTCTCCGGCGGGGTATCCGAGTATATTTTCGGACGCGAGAGCGCCGGCCACGGCGACATCGCCATGCTGCTTGCCGGGGAAATCGTCACCCAGATCAAACAGCGTATCTCGATTCCGATCGTCGAGCCGATCGAGCGTATCCGCGCCACCGTGATCGGGGCCTCGCAATTTACGGTACAGGTGAGCGGCAAGACCATCTACCTGCCGGACACCAGTGTGCTGCCGGTTCATAACGTCCCGGTAGTCCATCTGGGGCTGGACATTCCCGACCTCATCGACAGCGCCGAGATCGCGGGCGCCTTCAGGAAAAATGCCGACCTGCTCGACCTGGACGCGAGCGCCTGCCTGGCCCTCGCCTTCGAGTGGAACGGCACACCGGAACATGCACGGCTGTTCGCGATGGCCAAGGCCATCGCGCAGTTTGCGGCGCCATCCGGGAAACGGCAACACACCCTGTTCCTGATGATCGACGGCGACGTCGGCGCCTCGCTGGGCCGGATTTTGCACAAGGAACTACATCTCGACAGCAAGATTGTCTCGATTGACGGCATCAAGTTACGCGAACTGGACTTCGTCGATGTCGGCGAACTGCTCGAGCCGCAAGGCGTGGTCCCGGTCGTCATCAAGTCCCTGCTCTTTTCATAAGGAGAAATTCGATGGCTTCGAATGAACTCAATCCGCAGCGCACCGCGCTCTTGTTCTTCGATATGCTCAACGGCCATATCAAGAAGGACGATCCGGCGACGCAGGCGCGCTACGAGCCGGTGATCGCCGCCGCGACCCAATTGCTGCAAGCGGCACGCAAGCATCGCATGATGATCGCGTATGCGCTGGCCAATCACCGCGCCGACGGCGCGACCACCGCGCACACCATACGCGACACCAATTTCGGAGCGCGCCCGGTCGACCCGAACCAGCCACCGGTGTTCCAGCCTATTGTGGCAGGCAACACCTGGGAGTCGCAGGTGATCGACGAACTGGCGCCGCAGAGCGCCGACTACCTGATCCCGAAATACCGCTGGAACGCCTTCTTCCAGACCTGTCTCGACCTGGCGCTGCGCACCCGCAAGATCGACACCATCATCCTGTGCGGTGGTTCGACCGAGATTGGCGTCGCCAGCACCGCCTACTGCGCACGCGACCTCGATTACAACCTGGTCGTTGCCAGCGACGCCTGCACATCCCCGCAGGGCGCCACGCACGACCATCTGATGCAGCACGTATTCCCGCGCATGGCGTGGGTGCGCACCGCCGCCGAAGTGGTAAACATGCTCGGCGGCCCTGGCCGGTAAGGCAATCCGCACACCGGTGCCGGCCATGAAAAAGCGGACGCGGTTCCGCATGAAAGTACACGCGCCCTCCATGTTCCCGTTATGCGGAACCACGTTCTTATATTCGCGCTTCTTTGTAAAACTGTGATTAAATAAGGCATCGATTGCCGGAACTGCTGCGGGAAAATTCATAGCGCATGCAGTCCTCTGCCGGTAACGTGAAATTCAAAGGAGATCAGTCAGCAGCGATGGCGGCGCCAATCTCGGCCCGATAAAAACAAACACCCGTTGGAGGAGCAAAGCATGAAAATGTCTTATCGTTTCCTGTCATATGTCCTGGTTTTTTGTTGCATTTTTTTTACCGGCGCGACCCGCGCGCAGTCGGTAAAGCCCGCCGAATCGCTGGCGTTGTACGAGGGCGCCGACCGCGAACAGCGCCTGGTGCAAGGAGCGCAGCAGGAAGGTGCGCTCACCGTCTATACCTCGCTGACTGTCGAGGACATTACCGACCTGTCCAACGCCTTCGAAAAGAAATACGGCATCCCCGTGAAATTCTGGCGTGCCGGCTCGGAAAAAGTCGTCCAGCGCATTGTCACCGAAGCGCGTGCCAACCGTTTCGACTTCGATGTGGTCGAAACCAACGGCCCTGAGCTCGAATCGCTGCATCGCGAAAAGCTGCTGCAGAAAGCCTTTTCCCCGCACTTCGCCAGCCTGATTCCGGAGGCGATCCAGCAGCACAAGGAATGGGTCGGGACCCGGCTCAACATGTTCGTCCAGATCTACAACACCAACCTTGTCAAGAAAGAAAACTTCCCCAAGACCTATCAGGACCTGCTCGATCCGAGGTGGAAGGGGCAGCTCGGGATCGAGGCCGAGGATATCGATTGGTTCGGCACCGTGGTCAAGCAATTGGGCGAGGAAAAAGGGCTCAAGCTGTTTCGCGACCTGGCTGCCGGCAACGGCCTGTCGGTTCGCAAGGGCCACACCCTGCTGGCCGGACTGGTGGCATCGGGCGAGATCCCGATGGGCCTGACGGTCTACAACCACAACGCCGACAAGCTCAAGAAAAAAGGCGCTCCGGTCGAATGGAATGTGATCCAGCCGGCGATCATTCGCGCCAACGGCCTGGCCATGTCCAAGAAGCCAGCGCATCCGCATGCCGCGGCGCTGTTCTACGACTTCATGCTCAGCGACGGCCAGACGATCCTGGCCAAGAACAAGTACCTCACAGCCAAGCGTTCGACCGGCTCGGTGCTTGACACGCTGCAGCTCAAATTCGTGGAAGCTTCGACCGTGCTGGACGAAGCGGCCAAGTGGGAAAAGCTGTACTCGGAAATCATCACGCGCCAGTCGCGCTAAGGAAGCGGGAATCGGAATTTGCGCTGCGCCCAGTTGCAGGGGGCAGCGCAAATAGCAATCGAGCATGAGCAATTATTTTATTAAAAGGACAGGAGATAGCATGTCAGGCATTATTAAGTTGGACTCTCTTTCGCCCGGCGTGCCAGCCGCGCTTCCCGGTTTCGATTATCCGGCGCCGCGCCATCCGAGTTACCTGCGCCAGGAGCGTATCACCGACATCGAGGCCTTGATGCCGCTGGCGCGCGCCCACCTGCAACGGCGCTATGGGCGCTCGGCGCTGGGCGACATCCGCGAGAACGACGAACTGCTGATCATCACCTTCCCGCACCAGAACGACCTGGTGTTCGAAGCGATCAAGCGTGCCTTGCTCGAGCGCGGCGTGGCCAAGGTCGACCGCATCAACACCGAGGACCTGGGCATCGAAACCCAGGTCTACAGCGCGGCCGACGGCTGGCGCGAGATCACCGACCGCCTGCCTCCGATGATCGAGAGCGGGGTCGAATTCAACGTCGCTTCGGCCGCCCTGAAGCGCCTGCTCGACGACCGCCCCGGCTACACCGGCGTGTACGCGGGCGAAGCGGGCCGCTCGCACTGGCGCCGCGCCGCCGGCAAGAAAATCCGCAACAACTGGGTGTACGGCACCTATGAGGATTTCATTTCGCGCGCCAACGGCTATCCCGACGAAATCTGGCGCACCATCGACCTCAAGCTGGTCGCCGCATTCGGGCGCGCCTCGGAAGTGCGCATCACCAGCCCCGAGGGCACCAACATCGGCTGGAAAGTGACCGAAGAGCAGGCCGCGCTGTGGCCGAAGGGCGCCTATATTTCCGGCCACATCCTCGGCTCCACCATCCAGGGCATCCGTTTCGGCCACCCGGTCGAGACGTTCCTGAAAGAAGCCAAGATCCTGATGCCTACCCTGAACGGCGTGGTGGGCGGCACCAGCAACCACACCGGCTACTTCCCGCACATCCAGGTCCATATCGAAAGCGGCATGATCACCAGGATCGAGGGCGGCGGCAAGTACGGCGAACTGTGGCGCCAGGTCGTCGAGCGCTACAAGGACACGCAATATCCGGGCTTCCCGTACAAAGGGTGGGCCTATTTCAACGATGCCTCGATCGGCACCAATCCGAAGAGCTATCGCCAGATCGAGACGCTGTGGAACTACAACGACTCGTGGACCAACCTGCCGGAACGCGCACAAGCGGGCGTGATCCACTTCGGCTTCGGCGCCGAGCACTGGGACCAGACCTTCCTGAACTACTGCAAGCAGAACAAGCTGCCGACCATGCACTTCCCGCACGTGCACAACGTGTTCGCCACCTACGAAATCCTGGACCGCGAAACCGGCGAGTGGGTCAAGCTGATCGACAAGGGCCGCCTGACCATGCTGGACGACCCGGACGTGGTACGGCTGGCCAACACGCTGGGCGACTCCGGCCTGCTCGAATACGACTGGATTCCTGCGCTGCCGGGCATTAACTATCCGGGCGACTACCAGCGCGATTACGCGCAGGACCCGGTGTCCTGGATCCGCCGCGAACAAAATGGCGAATTCGCCTGAACCTGCCCACCCGCTTAAGGAAACCGCATGCTTTCACCAGTATCACAACCGGCCGCCGCGCTCCAGGCTTCGGCGGAACCGTTTTATCTTCCGGTGCGCGATGAAGTCGCCTTGTTCGAGGCGGCTCACCGCGAGCGCATCCCGGTCCTGCTGAAAGGCCCCACGGGCTGCGGCAAGACCCGTTTCGTCGAATACATGGCGTGGCACCTGGCGCAACAATCCGGCGCCAGGGACGGCTTCGCCCTGACCACGGTCAGCTGCCACGAAGACCTGACCGCGACCGACCTGGTCGGGCGCTACCTGCTCTCGTCGGACGGCACCCACTGGATCGACGGCCCCTTGACGCGCGCGGTCAAGGCCGGCGGCATCTGCTACCTCGACGAGGTGGTCGAGGCACGCAAGGACACCATCGTCGTGATCCACTCGCTGACCGACCACCGGCGCCTGCTGCCGCTTGAAAAGAAGGGTGAACTGCTCAAGGCGCATCCCGACTTTTTCCTGGTGGTGTCGTACAACCCGGGTTACCAGTCGACCATCAAGGACCTGAAACACAGCACGCGCCAGCGTTTCGTGTCGATCGAGTTCGATTATCCGGCCCAGGTGCTCGAGCAGCGCATCATCGAGCGCGAAGCCGGAGTGGACGCGAAGACGGCCGAAGCACTGGCGCTCGCTGCCCTGCAGATCCGCCACCTCGACCAGCAGAACCTGCTGGAAGGCCCGAGCACGCGCCTGCTGATCTATGCCGGCCGCCTCATCGTCCAGGGCGTGCCGGCGCGCCGCGCTTGCGACGTGGCGATCATCCAGGCCATGACCGACGACATGCTGCTCGCCAAGGGGATTCGTCAGGTCATCGAAGCGATCTTCCCGTGAGCGGCTACACCTTGCCGGGGGTACGCGCGGCCCTCAAGCGCATCGCGGCCGGTGAGCCGCCCGACGCCGAGGAACACCGCCATTCTGGCCAGACCCTGGAAGGGGTGGCCCCGGTGCTCGGACTGTATTACCGCGCCCTGGCGGGGCGCAACGCCGCCCTGATCGCTTACGGGAACCGCAACGATCCCCTGCAATATCCGGACACCCACAGCACGATCCGCCTGCCCGACCGGGTCGGGCGTTTCCCGACGGGCAATGGCAACTTCCTGTGGTACAAGATCGCGCTGACGCACCGGGCTGCCCATTACGAGGGCGGCACCTTCGCCTTCGAATTCCTGCGCCCGGCCGTCCACTTCGGCAGGCTGCGCCCGGCCAGCATGGACGAACTGGAGCGCCACGAGCGCGAATCGGACCTGGAAACCTTCTTCGGCCTGTTCGCGCAGCGCCAGCTGGCGGTCGAAGTGTTTACCGTCATGGAGGACCTGCGCCTCGATGAATGGTCGAAGCGGCGCTATCCGGGCCTGGCCGGCGGCTACGACAAGATCCAGCGCGCGGCCGCGCACGACCGGCCGAAGCTGGCCGGCATAGGACCGCGCAATGCCCTGGCCGAGCTGATGGTGCGCTGGAGCCTGGCCTCGGCCAGGCCGGTCGAATTGCCGGCCTTGCTGCACGAACGGGCGCGCCAGCTGTACCAGGTGATGCAGGCGCTGCACCGGCCGGACGCGCGCGTCGAGGACAGCGCCGAGGCCGCGATGCGGGCCTACTGCCTGCTGGTGGGACTGCCCAACATGGAAGCGGACTACGGGTCCGGCCTGCCGCTCGATCTGGCGCAGCCTGCGACCGGGCCGGACTGGAATACGGTATGGCCCGAACCTGAAAAGACCCGGCTCGAAGGCGACGAAGTGCTGGCGACCGCGATGGCGCCGGTGCCCTACCGCGACCAGCTCGGCTCGCGCTACACCTTGTACAAGGCCGCCGGCCCGCTCGACCAGCAGGCGATCTACCGGTTTACCGAGGACGACACGCCCGCCTCGCCGGCGGCGCCGACACTGCCGAACGGCGAGGAACGCCCCAAGCCGCCCGACGAGCCGCTCGAGCACGACTGCCACGACCATTTCGGCGAAGACGAGGTGCATCTGCACACCGGCGAGCTGCACAGCCACGAGCTGTTGTCCTTCGTGTATCCGGAATGGGATCATGTGGCCAGGGCATACAAGCGCAACTGGTGCTGCGTCAAGGAGTCGCGCATCGATCCGGCATCGTCGCCGCGTTATTACGACGAGACGCTGCGCGGCTACGGACGCCTGATGCCGCATATCCAGCATCAGTTCGAGCAGATCGCGCGCGAAGGGCTGCGCAAGGTCAGGCGCATGCCCGACGGCGACGAGCTCGACCTCGATGCGGCAATCGAGTCGATGATCGACATGCGCTGCGGCCTGACGCCATCGGAGGATGTGTATAGCGCGCGCCAGAAAACCGAGCGCGACGTGGCGGTGGCGTTCCTGATCGACAAAAGCTCGTCGACGGCGGAACAGGTCGAGCAGAAACCGGAAGGCCTGAAGCCGGCCGCGCCGCACCTGCACGGCAGGAATTACCGCACCATCCTCGACCTTGAAAAGGAAACCGCGGCACTGCTGATGGCCTCGCTCGAGCGCATCGGCGACACCTACGGTATCTATTTCTTTTCCGGCAGCGGGCGCGAGGACGTGAAATTCCATGTGCTCAAGGACTTCGAGGAACGCCTGTCGGACCGGGTCGCGGCGCGCATCGACAACATCAAGCCGCTCCACACCACCCGCATGGGACCGGCCATCCGCCACACCGTGCGCAAGCTGCGCGGCCAGGAGTCGCGCACCAAGATCATGGTGCTCATTTCGGACGGCCGCCCGTTCGACCTCGATTACGGACAGCAGTATGGCGAGAATGCCGAAGTCGAGTACGCGATCAACGATACGCGCCAGGCCTTGAACGAGGCGCGCCAGGCCGGCATCACCCCCTTCGTGCTGACCATCGACCCTCAGGGCGGCGACTATCTGCGCGCGATGTGCGACGGCATCGACTATGAAGTGCTGGACGATATCAACCAGCTGCCGGGGCGGCTGCTGTCGCTGTACCGGTCCTTGACGGCGTAGCCGCGCAGGCTTTACTTGCGGCCCGTGGCGAGCTGATATTTCTTGAGCTTGTCGTAGAGCGTCTTGCGCGGCAGGCCGAGCTGGTCGGCGGCGCTGGCGACGTTGCCGTCGACCCCGGCCAGGGTGCGCGCGATGAGCTCGCGCTCATAG
>JBAQKU010000308.1:0-5237 GCA_049301315.1 Telluria sp. | reverse complement strand
CTCCTGCACGGTGCCCGCCGTGGCGGCGCCGCCGGCAGTGCCGCCGCTTCCTCCGGCAATGTAGGGCGTACCGCCGGCGTAGCTGCCTTCGCGCACGCTCTGGCTGCGCGCCAGGACTTCGCCGCTGGTACCGCCGCCGCTCGTCACCTGTCCCGGCGCGCGCGTCTGGCGCACACCGGCGACATCGCCTTCGGACTTGTCGCGCTCGGCGCATCCGGCCACGGCCAGCACCAGGGTGGCGACGCCGACTTCGATCAACGCAAATAGTTGCTTCATGGTTTGCCTCGTTCAATTCGTTCAGAGCGCCGGGCCTGGCCGCTGACCGCGCCGGTCGGGCGGCGCCGGGCGCAGGGTGTCCGCGGGAATACCGGCCTTGACCTCCTCGTACCAGATTTCGTGATGTTCCCTTGCCCACTCGGCGTCGACGGTGCCGTGGCGCATTGCCTCGTACGCTCCGGGGGTGCCGAGGGTGCCGATGTAAATGTGGCCCATGGCCGCGACGATATACAGCGTGGCCGCGCCCAGGTGCAGGTAATTGGCCATTTGCAGCACATAACGGGTCTGGCCGAAATTGACGAAATCGAGGACCAGGCCGCTACCGGAGATGAGCAGCCCGAGCAGCGTCACGCCGCCCCAGAACCACAACTTTTCTCCCGCGTTGAAAAAGCCGGCCGCGATGTGCTTGTGCTTGAACAGGCCGCCGCCCTGCCTGATCCATTGCCAGTCCCAGTCGCGAAACACGTTTCTGCGCAGGAAAGTAAGGAACAGCAGGACCGAACACACGATGAACAGCGGTCCCACGAAGTTGTGCAGGTATTTGGAAATGATCGCTACCCACGAGAAGACATCGTTCCCCATCCATGGCAGGAACACCTTTTTGCCGAACAGGATAATCAGGCCGGTGGCAGCGAGCACCAGGAAACTGATCGCCGTGGCCCAGTGAATGGTGCGCTCCCATGCGCTGAAACGCCGGATCCGGCGCCCGGATTCGGGACGCAGGGGCCGGGCAGGGCCAAGCGCCTGGTAAAAAATCAGGATCAGCAGCGGCACCACCAGGATCAGCGTGCCGCTGATGGTGGCGAGCGGCCCGTTGCGCAGGGTGCGCCAGGTATTGCCGCCGCGCTGGACGATGACGTTGCCCTCGCTCGCTCCATATTGGCCGATGAAATGGCGGTCGATATGGAGACGCCCGGAAGCGGCCGAACCAAAGCCGGGTTCGGGCGCCTCCGCGCCCGCTTCGGCCTGTAATATGGTTTGTTCCTCGGCGTAGGCGGGCACCGCGTCCTTGTGGGGCACGGCGGCCCCGGCCGGCAGTACCAGGCTGGTCGCCAGCAGCAACGCCGGCAACGCTACCGACTTTATGCGCTGCGGCAGAAAAAAGCGGCACATGGCAATCCCTTTCTTACGGATGGGTGCGGCGGTACTCGTTTTGAAGAAACGTGCGGTCGGTAACAGCGGCCGACCAGGCCAGTTTGTCACCATGAAAGTTCCTCTGGTAATGCAGGCTCTCGCGCTTGCCGTCGTATTCGCCCTGGCGCCATCCCGGGTGCTGGTTCACCTCCAGGCAGCCGCTCAGCAGCAGCGCCAGCGCGGCAGCAAGGCATGGTCTCGGGATGTTCATGTCGGGAACTTTCGCACCTCGTTTTGGGAATCGTCGAGCAGCTGGTTGTTGCGCCTCCCCTCGCCCCGGTTCTTGATCTCGCCGCCGCGCTTGGGGCGGCCGTAGGCGATTTTCCAGCCCCATAATTCGGGGCCGTAGCCGCGCGTTTCGACGCGCTGCCTGTAAATATTGGCAATGATGTCCGCTTCGCCGCCCATCAGTGCCTTGGTCGCGCATTGTTCGGCACAGGCCGGCAACTTTCCTTCGGCGATGCGGTTGCGCCCGTATTTCTTGAATTCGGCTTCCGAATTGTCCGGTTCAGGCCCCCCTGCGCAGAAGGTGCATTTGTCCATCTTGCCGCGGTGGTTGAACAAGCCGGTTTCGGGGAATTGGGGCGCGCCGAACGGGCAGGCGTAGTAGCAGTAGCCGCAGCCGATGCACTGGTCCTTGCTGTGCAACACGATGCCGTCCTCGGTATGGTAAATGCAGTTGACCGGGCATACCGCAAGGCAGGGAGCGTCGGTGCAATGCATGCAGGCGACCGAAATCGAACGCTCGCCCGGCACCCCGTCGTTGATGGTCACCACCCGCCTGCGGTTGACACCCCAGGGGGTTTCATGTTCGTTCTTGCAAGCGGTAACGCAGCCGTTGCAATCGATGCAGCGCTCGACATCGCATATGAATTTCATCCGTGCAGCCATCTTTCCTCCCCTCTGGATCGCTTGCGTCAGGCCCGCACCAGCCGGCACAAGGACACCTTTGTTTCCTGCATCATCGTGACCGCGTCGTACCCGTAGGTCCACCCGGTATTGACCGCCTCGCCCCGCACGATCGGTTCGGCGCCGTCCGGATAGTGCGACAGCAGGTCCTCGCCCATCCACCAGCCGCCGAAATGGAATGGCATCCAGACGATGCCGACCGGCACCCGCGGGGTCACCAGGGCCATCATTTTCAGGCGCGCTCCGGTAGGTGTTTCAACCCAGACATAACGCGCCGTGACCGCCCCCACCTGGGCCGCGTCCTGCGGGTTGATTTCAACGAACATGTTCTGTTGAAGTTCCGCCAGCCACGGGTTGGAGCGGGTCTCGTCGCCGCCGCCCTCGAACTCGACCAGCCGGCCGGAAGTCATGATGAGCGGGTAGTCTTTCGAAAAGTCGATCGCCTGGAGCGATTTGTACAAGGTCGGCAGGCGCCAGAAATTGGCCTTGTCGTCATAGGTCGGATAGGCCGCCACCAGGTCGCGGCGCGACGTCATCAGGGGCTCGCGGTGCACGGGAACCGGATCGGGGAAGTTCCACACATTGCAGCGTGCGCGCGCGTTGCCGAACGGCGCGCAGCCGTGCTTGACCACGACCCGGATGATGCCGCCGGAGGCATCTGTCTTCCAGTTCTTGCCTTCGGCCAGGGCTTGCTCGGCGGCAGTCAGGTCGTTCCACCAGCCTAGTTTTTTAAGAAACACATGGTCGAATTCCGGATAGCCGGTGTCGATTTCGCTGCCATGCGTAGTCGAGCCGTCGGCCGCCAGCAAGGTCTCGCCGTTATGCTCGACGCCCCAGTTGGCGCGGAACGGCAGTCCGCCTTCGCTGACCGGCTTGGACAGGTCGTACAGGATCGGCGTGCCAGGATGTTTCATTTCCGGGGTACCCCAGCAGGGCCACGGCAAGCCGTAGTAATCGCCCTTGCACGGACCGGACTCGGCGCGCAGGGTGGTCGGGTTGAAGCTGGCCTTGTTGAGCATGTGCAGCTTGAGCCGCTCGGGCGAGCAGCCGGTGTATCCGATGGTCCAGCAAGATCGGTTGATCTCGCGCAGGATGTCTTCGATGACGGGCTCGTTGTGGAGCACCTTGATGTTCTTGCACAGCTCATCGGCGAACCCGAACTTGCGCGCGAACAGGTACATGATTTCCTGGTCGGTCTTCGACTCGAACAGGGGCGCAATCACCCGCTCGCGCCATTGCAGGCTGCGGTTCGATGCCGTGACCGACCCCTGGGTTTCGAACTGCGTCGCCGCCGGCAGCAGATAGACCCCGTCCTGGCGCCCGTGCATGGCAGCGGTCATGCTCGGATACGGGTCGACAACGACCATCATGTCGAGCTTTTGCATGGCCGCCTTCATGTCGGGCAGGCGCGTCTGGCTGTTCGGCGCATGGCCCCAATAGAGGACGGCGCGCAGGTTGCTCGGCTGGTCGACATACTCGTTTCTTTCGAGCACGCCGTCAAACCAGCGCGACACCGTGATCCCCGGCTTTTCCATCAGCTCCCTGGAGCCGTAGCGCGACAACAGCCAGTTGTAATCGACGCCCCAGGCGCTGGCAAAATGCTTCCAGGCGCCCTCGGCCAAGCCGTAGTAGCCGGGCAGCGAATCGGCGTTCGGGCCGATATCGGTGGCGCCCTGTACGTTGTCGTGGCCGCGGTAGATGTTGGCACCGCCGCCTGCGACCCCGATGTTGCCCAGCGCGAGCTGCAAGATCGACAGTGCGCGTACGTTGGCGGTACCCACGTGGTGCTGGGTAATGCCCATGCACCACACCACCGAGGACGGGCGATTGGTGGCGAGCATCTCGGCCGTCTGGTAAACGCTGGCCTCCGGCACGCCTGTCACATCGGAAACCTTGTTAGGAGTCCACTTCGCCACTTCCTTGCGCACGTCCTCCATCCGGTAGGTGCGCTGCTCGATGAACTGCTTGTCTTCCCACCCCTTGTTGAAGATATGCCAGAGTATTCCCCACACCAGGGGAATGTCGGTGCCGGGGCGGATGCGCACGTAATGATGGGCAAAGCGCGCGGTGCGCGTGAAGCGCGGATCGACGACGATCATCTTGGCGCCCAGCTCCTTGGCGTGCAGGAAATGGAGCATGGAAATCGGATGCGCCTCGGCCGGGTTCGAGCCGATGAACAACACTGCCTTGGTCGAGTGCAGGTCGTTGAAGGAATTGGTCATTGCGCCATAGCCGAAGGTCTGCGCGACCCCGGCCACGGTGGTGGAATGGCAAATGCGCGCCTGGTGATCGCAGTTGTTGGTGCCCCACATCGAGCTGAACTTGCGCAGCAAATACGCCTGTTCATTGTTGTGCTTGCTGCTGCCGATAATCATGAGCGCATCCGGCCCTGCCTGCTGGCGCAGCTTGAGCAGCCGGTCTCCGATTTCCGTGATGGCCTGGTCCCACGAGATGCGCTGGTACTTGCCGGCGACCAGCTTCATCGGATAGCGCAGGCGGTGCTCGCCATGGCCATGTTCGCGCACCGATGCGCCTTTGGCGCAATGCGCACCCATGTTCAACGGCGAATCGAAGGCCGCTTCCTGGCGCACCCACACGCCGTTGCTGACCACCGCGTCGACCGAGCAGCCAACCGAGCAATGCGTGCAGATGGTGTGCTTGATTTCGGGAGCGCCGGCGGCGGCCTTGGCATCGGCGGCCTGGGCCGGTTCGATCACATTGAACGGCAAATGGCGCGCCAGTGCGCCGGCTCCGGCCGCAACGCCGGCGCCGGCCAGGAAGGAACGGCGCCGCATCGCCGCCGCGCTCATGCCAGCAGTCGGAGAAATTTTCACAAGGGACATCAGTGGCTCCTGTGCCGCACCGGCTACCAATAACTGGCTGTGCGGTAATAGCTTCGGATGTGTTCGGTCTCGTGG
>JBAQKU010000307.1:0-6162 GCA_049301315.1 Telluria sp. | reverse complement strand
GAATTGCCCACCGTGCCGACCCGGGCGCCGGCGTCAGGGGCGCGCGCGAGCAATTCGGGCCGCATCGCCACCACCACGAAATACAGCCCGAGGCCGATCGTCACGGCCTGCGCAAACAACAACCAGAAGCGTCGCATGGTGGGTGTCCGGACTGCCCTAGAGCGGGCGCGCCGCCTGTTTTTTCAGCGAATCGCGTATTTCGCGCAGCAGCAAGATATCCTCCGGCACCGCCGCCGCTTCCTGCGCCGGCGCGCCGCGGCGCGCCTTGCTCACCAGCCGGATCATGAGAAAGATCACGAACGCGAGGATGAGGAAATTGAGCAAGATGGTGATGAAGTTACCATAGGCCAGCACGGCGCCGGCTTTCTTCGCTTCGGCCAGCGACAGGGCCGTGCTCTGGTTGTTGAGCGGCAGGTAATAATTGGCGAAATCGAGACCGCCGAACAGCTTCCCGATGGGCGGCATGATGACGTCCTGGACCAGCGACTCGACGATCTTGCCGAAGGCCGTGCCGATGATGACCGCGACGGCCAGGTCGATCACGTTGCCCCGCATTGCGAACTGCTTGAAATCGCTCATCATCGACATCGTCGGTCTCCCGTGGAAATTGTGCAAACATTGCATGGCAATCATACTCTCGAAGCTGTTAGAAACCAAACCGCCCGCCAGGGTTCCAACTCAAGAATGGGGCGGCGCGAAAACCTGAGCCGGCGCTTCGGCCGCCATATCGCAATTAAGGCGTTTTTGCGCGGAATTGACATGAAAAAGGGCGCCGAAGGGCTTGATATGGATCAGGAGGAACATTTTTGCTTTAATTCGACTGCCGCTTCCCTTATAATTTAAGGTTGCTAGAAGCTCTGTACGCTTCTTAAGATTTCGCATTTTGACTGATTGGGGTGGGTATGAGTAACGAAAAGCAGGTCGATCCGGGCCGACGCGGAATGCTCGTCGCTACGTGCGCGGCGGGCGGCGTTGTCGGTTTGGCAACGGCGGGAGCCTTGGTAAGCACGTTTCAGCCGTCGGAGAAGGCGAAAGCCGCCGGCGCGCCGGTAGAGGTGGACATCGCCGGCATGCAGCCGGGCGAAATGAAGACGGTGGAATGGCGCGGCAATCCGGTCTGGATCCTGCGCCGCTCGCCGGAAATGCTCGAGTCGCTCAAGAAGACCGATGCGCTGGTGGCCGACCCTGCGTCCGAGCGCGCACCGGACGTCCTGACGCCCGAGTACGCCCGCAAGGACAACACCCGCTCGATCAAGCCGGAATACCTGGTGGCCGTCGGCATCTGCTCGCACCTGGGTTGCTCGCCCTCGTCCAAGTTCGCAGCCGGCGCCCAGCCGAACCTGCCGGACGACTGGGCCGGCGGCTTCCTGTGCCCGTGCCACGGCTCCACCTTCGACCTGGCGGGCCGGGTCTTCAAGAACAAGCCGGCCCCGGACAACCTCCAGGTTCCACGCCATATGTACCTGAGCGATACCCGCCTGGTAATCGGTAAAGACGAGAAAGGCGAAGCATAATCATGGCCGCTTTCAAAGAAACCAAATTGCCGGCCGATGCGCCGGTCGCGGCAAAAGCGCTGGGCTGGGTCGACGACCGCTTCCCGCTGACCAAGCTGTGGAACGACCAATGGGGCCAGTACTACGCTCCGAAAAACTTCAACTTCTGGTACATCTTCGGCTCGCTCGCGATGCTGGTACTGGTATTGCAGATCGTCACCGGCATCTTTCTGACCATGCACTACAAGCCAGACGCGACGCTCGCGTTCGGTTCGGTCGAATACATCATGCGCGAAGTGCCGTGGGGCTGGCTGGTGCGCTACATGCACTCGACCGGCGCGTCGGCCTTCTTCATCATTGTCTACCTGCACATGACGCGCGCCCTGCTGTACGGTTCCTACCGCAAGCCACGCGAACTGATCTGGCTGTTCGGCTTTGCCATTTTCCTGGCGCTGATGGCCGAAGCCTTCTTCGGCTACCTGCTGCCATGGGGCCAGATGTCGTACTGGGGCGCACAAGTGATCGTGAACCTGTTCGGCGCGATTCCATTCATCGGCGAGACCCTGTCGCTGTGGATCCGCGGCGACTACGTGGTCTCGGACGCAACCCTGAACCGCTTCTTCGCGTTCCACGTGATCGCGCTGCCGCTCGTCCTGCTGGGCCTGGTTGTCGCCCACCTGATCGCGCTGCACGAAGTCGGCTCGTCCAATCCGGACGGCATCGAAGTGAAGGAACACCTGGGGGCCGACGGCCACCCGCTCGATTCCATCCCTTCGCACCCTTACTACTCGACGCACGACATCTTCGGCGTGTCGGTATTCCTGGTGCTCTTCAGCGCCGTCGTGTTCTTCGCGCCTGAAATGGGCGGCTACTTCCTGGAGTACAACAACTTCATCCCGGCCGACTCGCTCAAGACGCCGGCGCATATCGCGCCGACCTGGTACTTCACGCCGTTCTACTCGGTGCTGCGCGCCACCACGGCCGACTTCATGTACGTGCTGATGGCCGCC
This sequence comes from Telluria sp., assembly GCA_049301315.1. Lineage (GTDB taxonomy): Bacteria > Pseudomonadota > Gammaproteobacteria > Burkholderiales > Burkholderiaceae_D > JBAQKU01. Next base: position 3,659 of record JBAQKU010000307.1, on the reverse strand, counting down.
ATCGCCGCCTACGTCGTGTTCATCTGGCTCAAGTCGCGCCTGTCGTTCAAGACCAAGGCCGCGATCGCCGTCGTCGCCCTGGTCATGATCGTCGGCATGCTGCCTGCAGTGCTCGACGCCAAGTTCTGGGGTGTGGTGCTGTTCGGCGCGTCCGTGATGATCATTGCCGGCCTGCCATGGCTGGACCATTCGCCGGTCAAGTCGATCCGCTACCGTCCGCACTGGCACAAGTACGTGCTCATCCTGTTCGGCGTGTCGTTCGTGACGCTCGGCTACCTCGGCACCCAGTTGCCGACGGCCGCCTTCACGCTGCTGGCGCAGCTGTGCACCCTGCTGTACTTCAGTTTCTTCCTGTTGATGCCATGGTGGAGCACGATGGGCACGTTCAAGACCGTGCCGACGCGTGTGACGTTCCACCCGCACTAATTGACGACATCACAGCGAAAAAGGACATTTACATGAATTTTCCGAAAAAACTGATCGCCATGCTGGCCTTGCTGCCATGCCTGGCATTCGCAAGCGAAGCGGGTCATCCGCTGGACAAGGCGCCGGCGCGCGAGAGCCTGTCGTCCCTGCAGAACGGCGCCAAGCTGTTCGTGAACTACTGCCTGAACTGCCACGCGGCCTCTTCCATGCGCTACAACCGCCTGAAAGACCTGGGCCTGACGGACGAGCAGATCAAGAACAACCTGCTGTTCTCCGCCGACAAGGTGGGCGAGATGATGACCACGGCGCTGCGCCCGGCCGATGCGAAAGCATGGTTCGGCGTGATACCGCCGGACCTGTCGGTGATCGCACGCGCCAAGGCGTCGGGCGCCGGCACCGGTTCCGACTACCTCTACACCTACCTGCGCACCTTCTACAAGGACGACACCCGCCCGACCGGCTGGAACAACCTGATCGTGCCGAACGTTGCGATGCCTCACGCAATGTGGCAACTGCAAGGCGTGCGCACCGTCAAGATGGTCGAGGAAAAAGATCCACATGATCCAAGCAAGACCGTGCACAAGTTCGCCGGCTTTGAACAAGTCGCGCCTGGTACGATGACGGCGACCGAGTTCGACACCGCGACGGCTGACCTGGTCGGCTACCTCGAGTGGATGGCCGAGCCGGTTGCCGGCAAGCGCAAGCAACTGGGGGTATGGGTACTGCTGTTCCTGACGTTCTTCTCCGTGCTCGCATGGCGCCTGAACGCCTCGTTCTGGAAAGAAGTTAAGTAAGACATTCATTGCCCGCTATCCGCGGGCAATCATTTCGGGGTGATTCGCTAGACGTTTCACCCCCTTTGTTTCTAAGGAACTATAAAAATGATGGTTCTCTACTCCGGCACCACGTGCCCATTCTCGCAACGCTGCCGCCTGGTCCTGTTTGAAAAAGGCATGGACTTCGAAGTGCGCGATGTGGATTTGTTCAACAAGCCAGAAGATATCTCGACCATGAACCCGTATGGCCAGGTTCCGATTCTGGTCGAGCGCGAACTGATCCTGTACGAATCGAACATCATTAACGAATACATCGACGAGCGCTTCCCGCATCCGCAGCTGATGCCGGCCGACCCGCTGATGCGCGCGCGCGCCCGCCTGATGCTGTTCAATTTCGAGAAAGAGCTGTTCGTGCACGTGCACGTGCTCGAGAGCGAACGCGCCAAGGCCAACGACAAGAGCCACGACAAGGCCCGGGCCGAGATCCGCGACCGCCTGACCACGCTCGCGCCGCTGTTCCTCAAGAACAAGTACATGCTCGGCGACGAATTCTCGATGCTCGACGTGGCCGTGGCGCCGCTGCTGTGGCGCCTTGACCACTACGGCATCGAACTGTCCAAGACCGCGGCTCCGCTGATGAAATATGCCGAGCGCATCTTCTCGCGTCCGGCCTACATCGAAGCGCTGACCCCGTCCGAAAAGGTCATGCGCCGTTAAACGCAGTCCTGTTGCACGCCGGTTTCCGACGCCTTCGGGCAAATCCAAGTAAACTGGCGTGCAATCACGCATCACACCACCAATCAACATGCCAGACATCTCAACCAAGCCCTACATGCTGCGCGCCATCTACGAATGGTGCACCGACAGCGGCTTCACGCCCTATCTTGCCGTCAAGGTCGATGCGGCCACGACCGTGCCGATGGAATACGTGAAGAAGGGCGAAATCGTGCTCAATATCAGCTTCGGCGCCACCTCGGGCCTGAAGATGGACAACGAAGCGGTGCGCTTCCACGCGCGTTTCGGCGGCGTTTCGCGCGAGATCTACGTGCCGGTCCAGAACGTGCTGGCGATCTACGCCAACGAAAACGGCCAGGGCATGGCGTTCGAGGTGGGCGCGACCGCGGCCGAGAACCCGGCGCCGGAAGCGGCCAGCGAAAGCGCCGCCAGCACGCCGGCGCTTGCCTCCGTGCCGAGCGCGGCTGCGCAGGCGAGCACGACCGACCTGGCGCAGCGCCCGGACGACGACAACGACCCGCCGAAAAAGGGCGGACGACCGACACTGACCAGAATTAAATAATGATATAATTCGGGCCTCAAAAGTATCGCCGACTTAGCTCATTTGGTAGAGCAGTTGATTTGTAATCATCAGGTGGCCAGTTCGAAACCGGCAGTCGGCACCAAAAATTAGCTTTGAAAACAATGCCTTACGTGTAAACCACGTGAGGCATTTGTCTTTGTGTTCCGCAAAAAGTACAATTTCAGTACACTCAGCAATCACAGAGGCTCCATGGCGACTATCGTTCCTACCCCATCCGGCACCCACAAAGCGCTCGTGCGCATGAAGGGCTGGCCCACTGTCTCCAAGACTTTCCGCCTCAAGCGCGACGCCATCGACTGGGCGCGTAGGACCGAAGACAAAATGGTGCGTGGCACATTTTTGTCCCGTGCCGGCTCAGAGAGCATGACAGTTGAAGCCGCCGTCAATCGCTACTTGGCCGAGGTCACTCCGACAAAAAAGGCGACGACTCAACGCAGCGAAGGCATCACCGCAAAGCATCTGACTGCGTTCCTGGGAAAATACTCCATGGCGGCAATCACCAGCGAACTCGCAGCGTCATATCGGGACAAGCGTATTGCGGAGGGCAAGGCCAACAACACGATTCGGATCGAGCTAGCGATGTTGAGCAACTTGTTCACCATCGCAATCCAGGAATGGGGCCTTGGGCTGACATACAACCCTGTTACGAACATCCGCAAGCCCAGTCCAGGCCAAGGTCGCGACCGCCGGCTGTCGGCCGATGAAGAGGCCCGCCTCCTGGCGACCGTTGACCGCCATAGCAATCCAATGCTTGCCTGGATTGTGCGTATCGCTATCGAAACAGGCATGCGTCAATCGGAAATATTGAATTTGCGAGTGCAGCACGTGGACTTGGCCAGCCGTGTCGCAAGGCTCTTGGACACGAAGAACAATTCGGCTCGCACAGTACCTCTTTCTGCGGCGGCGACCGCTGCACTTAAGGCCGCTGTAGCGAACCCCATCAGACCAGCTAACACGGACCTCATCTTCTTTGGAGAGCCAGGCAAGGATGGAAAACGCCGACCGTACCAGTTGTTACGCACCGCAGTATTTTAGGATCTTGGGTTCACCCTATTCGAGGGTGAGAAACCCGAACTGTCCCAATTTTGTTTAGGTAGTGTGACGACGCCGTTTATCGCGGGATGGATCGATGGCAACCC
>JBAQKU010000306.1:0-4581 GCA_049301315.1 Telluria sp. | reverse complement strand
GCCCTGTCCCTGCTGCTGGGCGCCTGCGGCGAACGCGCGGCCCCGCCCGCGCGTATCGAGGCCACATCGAGCGCGGCGTCCACCCATGAGCAGGGGCGGCGCATCTACAATTTCCGCTGCTATTTCTGCCATGGCTATTCGGGCGATGCGCAGACCCTGGCCAGCACCTTCCTGACGCCGCGCCCGCGCGACTTCAACGCCACCGACCCGGGCCAGGTGAGCCGCGCGCAAATGCTGGACGCGATCACGCATGGCCGCAACGGCACCGCCATGCGCAGCTTTGCCGGCATCTTGCAGCCGGCCGAGATCGCGGCGGTGACCGACTTCGTGCGCCAGGAATTCATGGTCGCCAAGGCCGGCAACACGCGCTATCACACCAGCGAGAACGGCTGGCCCGATCACGAGCGCTACAGCGCGGCCTTCCCTTTCGCCACCGGAAAGATCGCGCTCGACGCGCCGGTCGCCTCGCTCGCGCCCGAGCAGCGCGCCGGGCGCCGCCTGTTCATGTCGACCTGTATCAGTTGCCACGACCGTGCGCATGTGGACGAAGCCGGTTCGCCCTGGGACGCGCGCCCGCTATCGTATCCGCGCAACGGTTTCTCGCCTGGCGACGACACCAACAAGGTCGATGCGGTGGCCAGCGCCACGCCCTACCACTTGCACGACAAGGCGCCGCAATTGACGCAGCCGAGCCCACGCGAGCTGCGCGGCGAATTCCTGTTCCAGCAGAACTGCGCCTTTTGCCACGCGGCCGACGGCACCGCGCGCAACTGGATCGGCAGCTTCCTCGAACCGCATCCGCGCGACCTGACCGCACCGGCCTTCATGACCGGCATGACGCACCAGCGGCTGGCCAGCGTGATCCGGGACGGCCTGCCGGGAACCTCGATGCCGGCCTGGAAGTCGGTACTGTCGCCGGCCGACATCGAGGCCCTGATCGCCTACATCGGGCGCGCCTTCCACCCGATCGGCGCTCCCAAGGCGCCGGCCGGGGAGGCTGGCGCGGCTGCGGAGCGCGCGCCGTCTCTGAAGTGAGAGCGATCGGTTACCGATAACGAGAAACGCGGCACGCGCCGCAGGCGCGTGCCGACGCGCGCGTGCATGGCGCGCGCACATTTCCCTCGTGGCACACAATTTGCTCAATATCAATGCAAATGCATGCACACGCTTACCCCAACCACTAATTCAATGCGAACGCATTCACACGATTACCTCAACCACTAATGCACTCTCAAGGAGAAATCATGCATACACGTATCGTCAGCAAAGTCCTCGCCGCTTCCTGCGTCGCCGCCAGCTTGCTCGTGGCCGCCCAGGCCAACGCCGCTGCCGGCAAGGATGTCTATGAAAGCACCTGCGCCGCCTGCCATACGAGCGGCGTGGCCGGCGCACCGAAGCTTGGCGACAAGGCTGCCTGGGCCCCGCGCATTGCCACCGGCGCTGGCGCAATGCACGCCTCGGCCCTCAAGGGCAAAGGCGTGATGCCCGCAAAAGGCGGCAACGCCGCCCTGTCCGACGCTGACGTTCAAGCAGCCGTCGATTTCATGCTCGGCCAGTCCAAGTAAGTAGCAAGCACGGGAAATACCCGCCAGCCGGCGCGCTCACGCGTGCCGGCCCGTTTCCGGGCCTGCGCTGCGCGTCATGCGCGCGCCGGTCCCGCTGGCGGCAGAATCATCAGAAGGGAGCGCATCATGCGCACATCGATTGTTTCGAAGCTGTTGCTACTCATGTTTCTGGTTGGAGCAGCTTCAGGTTTTTTCCTGAGCGCGGTTGCCTGGTGGGGACTGCACTCGAGCTCGCGCGACCTGGTCCGCATGCAGCATGCCGGCAGCGCCGCACTGGCCCGCATCGCGGCCGTCCAGGACCTGTCCGCCGTGCCCAGCGCCGTTGCGCTCGCCCGGGCCGAGGCACGCCTGCAGTACCAGCAGGCCAACGAGCGCAATCGCGATGCGCTCGACGCGCTGCTGGCAATGGCCCTGCTCTCGACCGTCTTTTTTTGCGCCACTGCGGCCCTGACCTGGCGCCAGGCCCAAGACGGCAGGAAGAAAAGCCTGCAGCTGGGACGCGAACACGCGCTGTTCAAGACCCTGTTCAACGGCACCAGCGACGCCATCCTCCTGCTTGCCAAGGACCAGATCATCGACTGCAACAACGCCGCGCTGCGCCTGTTCGGCGCGAGCGGCGTGGCCGAACTCACGCGCGCCGGCCTGGCCCGCCTGCAGCCGCACTTCCAGCCTGACGGCAGCGCTTCCGGCCCGGCCTGGCGCAATGGCCTCGAAGCGGCCGTGGCGGCGCACGCCAGCCCGCGCTTCGAATGGAACTTCCAGTCACTGCAAGACGAGCAATTCACGGCCGAGGTCACCATCAGCAGCGCCACCGTCGGCGGCGACAGCATCGTCCAGCTGATCGTGCGCAACATCAGCGAGCGCAAGCTGGCCGAAAACGCCATGCGCCTGGCCAACCAGGCGTTCGAAAATTCGCTCGAAGGCATCGCCATCGTCGATGCCGCCCGCAACATCGTCACCGTCAACCGTGCCTTCACCACCATCACCGGCTACGCGTCCGAGGAAGTGGTCGGCCAGAACCCGCGCCTGCTCAATTCAGGGCGCCAGAGCCCCCAGTTCTACGAGGACATGTGGGCCGCGCTGGCGGCGCGCCAGGAGTGGCAGGGTGAGATCTGGAACATCCGCAAGAATGGCGAAATCTACCCGCAGTGGCTCAACATCACCGAGGTGCGCGACCAGCACGGCAAGACCGCCAATTACGTGTGCGTGTTTTCCGACATCTCCGAACTGAAGGCGGCGCATGCATCGAACCTGCACGCGGTCTACCATGACCGCCTCACCGATCTGCCCAACAGCGTCCTGTTTACCGACCGCCTGCACCAGCTGTTCACCCAGTCCAGGTCGCAGCCGGAGCAGCGCATCGCGCTCATGTACCTGGACCTGGACCGGCTCAAGGTGGTCAACGACAGCATGGGCCGCGAAGCCGGCGACCAGTTGCTGCAGATGGTGGCGGCGCGCTTGAAGCAGAGCATCCGCGCCGGCGACACGCTGGCGCGCATGAATGGCGACGAATTCGCGGTGCTGCTGTCGGACATCGGCAGCACCGAGGACGCGGTCGGCGTGGCCTCGCACATCTTGCACGACTTCGAGCAACCGTTCCCCCTGAACGGCGAGCCGATCCACGTGTCGCTCAGCATCGGCATCAGTGTCTACCCGACCGACTGCAGCGGCGCCGACGCGTTGCTGCAAAACGCGGCGATGGCGATGTACCGCGCCAAGAAGTCGGGCGGGCTGGCCTACGAGATGTACGACCGCGATCTGGGGGCCGAGGCCGGCAAGCGGCTGGCCATCGAGACCGGCCTGCGCCAGGCGCTCGAGCATCATGAAATGGAACTGCACTACCAGCCCCAGTTCGAATGCCATTCAGGCAAGCTGATCGGCTTTGAAGCGCTGCTGCGCTGGCGTCATTCCGAGCTTGGCCTGTTGTCGCCGGGCCTGTTCCTGCCGATTGCCGAAGAAACCGGCCTGATCGTTCCGATCGGCGCCTGGGTGCTGCAGACGGCCTGCGCCCAAGCCCAGGCCTGGCGCCAGCATTCCGGGCAGCACCGCCTGATGGCGGTCAACCTGTCGGCGCGCCAGCTGCAGCACCCCGACATCGTGCAGCACGTCATCTCCGCGCTCGACAACAGCGGCCTGCCGGCCAACTGCCTCGAACTCGAAATCACCGAGAGCATGATGATGCATGACGTGGACGCCTGCGTCGACATCATGCACCGCCTGTCGGTGCTCGGGGTCGAATTCTCGATCGACGATTTCGGCACCGGCTACTCGTCTCTGGCCTACCTCAAGAAGATGCCGATCAAGGCGCTCAAGATCGACCAGTCGTTCATCCGCGACATCGCCGGCAACGCCGACGGCGCCACCATCGTGGGCGCGATCGTGGCCATGTCCGATTCGCTCGGGCTGCGCGTGGTGGCCGAGGGGATCGACGATCCGGCCCAGCTGGAGCATTTGAAGCAACGTTACGGCCAGATCATCGGCCAGGGCTTCCTGCTCGGCCGTCCGGCCGCGCCCGCCGCCATCGGCGCGCTGCTCGCGGCGCTGCAGGCAAACGACGAAGCGGCGCAACTCATGCCATCGCTCTAGCGCCGCCCGCCATGGAACGCGCGATGACACATCTGATGGGCAGTAGCGGCGAAGCGGCGCGCCTGCAGTTTCGCCTGCACTTGTCGAGCGCGCTCTCGTTCGTGGCCACGCTCGTGATCGGCGCCGCTTTCGGCGTGCTGTCGTGGCAGACCGTTGCGCTGTACGAGCAGAAAAGCGCCGAGCGCATCGCCGCCGAACAGGGCGCGCTGCTCAAGCACCGCCTGCTGCGTTCGCTCGCGTCGACCTACGCGCTGGCCGCGCTGGTGCGGCAGGGCGGCGGCAGCGTGCCCGAATTCGAGTCGGTGGGCCTGCACATGCTCGCGCTGGACGGCGGCCTGAACAATCTGCAGCTGGCGCCCGATGGCGTGGTGCGCCAAGTGGTGCCGCGCCAGGGCAACCTGGCCCTGCTCGGCGCCGACCTGTTCAAGAC
>JBAQKU010000305.1:0-3174 GCA_049301315.1 Telluria sp. | reverse complement strand
CCTGCATCTGGCGCCGCGCGTCGGCCTCGTCGCGCGCGTCGACCAGCACGGTCGCGATCGACAGGTCAGGCGCGAGGGTGCGGACGGTAAACTGCATGGAGCCTCCGGCGATTCGTATGCACGCACTATTGCGAGCTGATGTCGGCCTGTTCGCCGGTCCCGCCAGGCTGCCCGTCCTTGCCGGTCGACACGATCTCAAAATCCCCCTTGGGACCGGGCGCGCGGTAGGCGTACGGATGGCCCCTCGGGTCCGACGGAATGTTTTTCTTCAGGTAAGGGCCGTTCCATTTGGCGGTCGCGGCCGGTGGCGCCACCAGCAGCGCCGCCAGCCCTTCTTCGGTGCTCGGATAACGCCCCACGTCGAGGCGGTAGGTGTCGAGCGATTTTTCGAACGCCTCGATCTGGGCCCTGGCGATCGTCACTTCCGATTTGCCCAACTGGGCGAAATATTTCGGTCCGACGTAGGCCGCCAGCAGGCCAATGATGACGATCACGACCAACAGTTCCAGCAGGGTAAATCCGGCGCGCCGCCGCCGCCGGCTGACGCCCCGCGTGTGTGCTCCAACCATGTCGCGCCTCCTCTTGAATCGGAAAAAGGCCGCCGTTCCCGCGCCCGGCGAGCTATGAGGTGGCCTGAGGCTACCACGCCGTCCCCATCCGCAAAAACTTTTCGAACAGGCATTTGATGCGTTTCTATGTCATGTCAGAAAGTGCGCCACCGGCACGCGTTTTGTGCAATTGAGCAAACGCAAACGGATGCAGCGTCTTGACGCTGCGCGCGCTCGCCCCCCGTGGAGGGAACTTTATTTTGCTGCAATTATATTCACGAAACTTGTTTAATTTCGTATAGTTTTAAACAACGTGGGGCAAACTCAAGTCTAGGAGCAAATCATTTCCTGCCATGAAATCGGGCGGAAAAACCGAGCAACCAACTGACGAGGGCACACCCATGAAACCCCAGTCCCACCCTGCAGCGGGCCACGCCGCTGCGCGCAGCGAGCCGGCGCGCCTGCTCTGCAGCGCATTGATCAGCACACTGGCCGCGTTCGCGCCGGCGCAGGCCGACACCATCAATTTCGAGACGATCCAGAACGTCGCCACGACCAGCCTGGCGCCGGGCGACACAATTTACAACACCGGCGACGCGTTCCGCGAGGCCGGTTTCACCATGCAGCTGCTCAACAGCGCCTCGGCCGGCAGCGCCGACTACGGCCTGCTGGGCGCGCAGGTCTCGGGCGCGAACCTGGACAACTGTTTCGCACTGGGATGCCCGATCGGCAATGCCAGCAAATATTTTGCGGGCTTGAACGATGCCGTGCTCGCGCTCTCGCGCACCGATGCACAGGCGTTCAAAATCAGTTCCCTGCGTTTCGCCTTCGTCGCGCCCTTGGGCGGCCTGGTCGACTTCAGCCACGGCCAGCTGACCCTGACCGGCAGCCGGCCCGACGGCAGCAGCGTCTCGACCAGCCGCGATTTCGGCTCCCCCGACAGCAACGGCAACTACACCTTCTCGGACTGGATCCTGGCCCCCTCGTTCAGCGATACAGCCCTGCTCAGCCTGACAGCGAACGCCTGCCTGTACGACGCCACGGGGGCCTGCATCGCGACCCACGAGCTGCTCCAGAACCAGGGCCAGTTCGCGCTCGACGACCTGCATGTGGGCGTGGTTCCCGAGCCTTCGGCCTACCTGATGATGCTGCTCGGGCTGGCCGGCATGGGCCTGCTGGCCCGGCGCCGTCCCGACTAATCGTGCCACACGCCCATCCACCGATCAAGGAACCGATTCCATGAAACTCCATCCCGTCTCGCTCGGCGTGCTGGCCCTTTTGTCCAGCCTGGCCACACCTGCCGGCGCCCAAGAAGTGCGCCGCTCCTATATCGTGCAACTGGCCGACCAGCCGGCTGCCTCCTACACCGGCGGCGTGGCCGGGCTGCCCGCCACCAAGCCGGCGCCCGGACGCCTGCTCAGCGTGACCGGCTCCGATGTCCAGGCCTACCTGGGCTACCTCGACCGCAAGCAGGCCGGGGTGCTGGCCAAGGTCGCCGCGGCCCGCCTCACCCACAAGTACCGGCTGGTGTTCAACGGTTTTGCCGCGCTGCTGACCGACAGCGAGGTGCGCGCGCTCAGGAAGGATGCCGGGGTGGCCGCCATCGCCGCCGACGAGGCGCGCGAACCGGTGACCAACTTCACGCCCTCCTTCCTCGGGCTGGACCGGGTGCCGGGCGGCCTGTGGAGCCAGCTGGGCGGCAAGTCCAAGGCCGGCGACGGCATCGTCATCGGCCTGATCGACACCGGCATCTGGCCGGAAAACCGCAGCTTCGCCGACCGCGCCCTGCCCGACGGCAGCCCCACCTTCGATCCGGCCGCGGCGCTGGCCTACGGCGCGCCCCCGGCCGGCTGGAAGGGCGCGTGCCAGGCTGGCGAGGGGTTTACCGCGGCGCACTGCAATAACAAGCTGATCGGCGCGCGCTATTTCAACGCCGGCTTCCTGGCCGGCGGGCGCACGCTGCACTGGTCCGACTTCGTGTCGCCGCGCGACTCGGTGGGCGGTCCGTTCGCGCACGGAGGGCACGGCACCCATACCGCCAGCACCGCCGGCGGCAACAACGGCGTAGCGGCCAGCGTCGGCGGCATCGCGATGGGAACCGTGTCGGGCATGGCGCCGCACGCACGGCTGGCGATGTACAAGGTGTGCTGGACCTTTGTCGAGGAAGGCAGCGCCGACGGCACCGGTTCGCGCAACGCCTGCTACAGCTCGGACAGCGTGGCGGCAATCGAAAGCGCCGTGGCCGATGGCGTGAACGTGATCAACTACTCGATCAGCGGCTCGCAGACCAGCGTCCTCGATCCGGTCGAAATCGCTTTCTTCGGCGCATCGAACGCCGGCGTGTTCGTGGCCGCCTCGGCCGGTAACAGCGGACCTGCGAATGCCGTGTCCCACGTCGCGCCGTGGCTGACCACGGTGGCCGCGGGCACCCACAACCGCCTCAACGCAGCCAGGGCGACCACCGGGGCCGGCGCGAGCTACACCGGCGCTTCGCTCAACCAGCACGCGCTGACCAATATTGCGGCGATCTCGGCGCGCGACGCCGGCGTCGTCCCGTTCGCCAGCCTGAATCTCGAGGACCAGGTCGCGCGCACCCTGTGCTTCACGGCGGCCGACCGCGCCGCTT
>JBAQKU010000304.1:0-2303 GCA_049301315.1 Telluria sp. | reverse complement strand
GCCCTGCAAGGCGCGCCGCCCCTGCCCGCGGCCCGGCTTCCGGTCGTGCCGCCCGGGCCGGTCCAGATCAACAGCTGCGACGCGGGCGGCTGCACCGACATCAATGGACAGCGCTACAACGGCGGCGTCGGCAATGCCGGCGTCGACGGGCAGGGGCGCCTGTGCACGCGCAGCGGTTCCACCATGCAGTGCTTTTAAGACGGAGATCATGGTTTTTATTGCCTAAAGTTGGATACAATCCCGGTTCCTTGACGTTTACGTAAACGTCACAAAAAATTTTAAAAGGTAAAACCATGCAGATTCAGGATAATGTTTTCATTATTACCGGCGGGGCGTCCGGGTTGGGCGCGGCAACCGCGCGCATGCTGGCCGGCGCTGGCGGCAAGGTTGTGCTGGCCGACGTGCAGGTGGAAGCCGGCAGCGCCCTTGCCGCCGAGCTGGGCGGCAAGTTCGTCAAGTGCGACGTGACCTCGGAAGCGGACGGCAAGGCAGTCGTCGAGACCGCCGTGGCGCTGGGCACGCTGCGCGGCCTGATCAACTGCGCCGGCGTGGCGCCGGCGGCCAAGACCGTGGGCAAGGACGGCGCCCATTCGCTCGAACTGTTCCAGCGCACGGTGAACATCAACCTGGTCGGCACCTTCAACATGGCGCGCCTTGCGGCCGAGGCGATCGGCAAGACCGACGCTGCCGAGTGGGGCGAGCGCGGCATCATCATCAACACCGCCTCGGTGGCCGCGTTCGACGGCCAGATCGGGCAAGCGGCCTATGCGTCGTCGAAGGCGGCGGTGGCCGGCCTGACATTGCCGATGGCGCGCGACTTGTCGCGCAACGGGATCCGGGTGATGACGATCGCTCCCGGCATTTTCGAAACCCCGATGTTGCTGGGCATGCCGGCCGAAGTGCAGGACGCGCTCGGCAAGATGGTGCCGTTCCCGCCACGCCTGGGCAAGCCGGCCGAATATGCCCACCTGGCCAAGGCCATCATCGAAAACGTCATGCTCAACGGCGAAACGATCCGCCTGGACGGCGCGATCCGGATGCAGCCGAAGTAAATTCCCGGCACTGCCTGCCGCAGCGGCATCGGCAAAAAAATGGGGGGCGGCGTTCTCGCCGCGGCACCGCCGCGACGTGAACGCCGACCCCATTTAACGCGCCGAAATGCAATTGCAGCAACTTTTTTTCCCGCAAAGTGTGCAGACCCTGCTAATCTTGCCGTATGGGATTATTTCAGAAAACAGGCTTGGTGTTGACCGGGGGCGGAGCCCGTGCCGCCTACCAGGTGGGTGTGCTGCAGGCAGTTTCCCAGATCCTGCGCGAGGCGGGCTGGCCGCCGGCGCGCAATCCCTTCGACATCATCTGCGGCACCTCGGCCGGCGCCATGAACGCGACCGCGCTGGCCTGCCGCGCCGACAACTTCGGCGAGGGCGTGCAAAAGCTGCTCGACGTGTGGGAAAACATCGCGGTCGAACAGGTCTACCGGGCCGATTCGCTCGGAGTGCTGCGCTCGGGCGCGCGCTGGCTCTCGCTGCTCTCGTTCGGCTGGCTGCTGCGCAAGTGGCGCGCCGCACCGCCCAATTCGCTGCTCGACAACACGCCGCTGGTCGGCCTGCTGCACCGCATGCTGGATCTGCCGCGCCTTGACGCGGTCATGTCCGACGGGCTGCTGCACGCGCTCGCGGTCAGCGCCTCGTCCTACACCGCGGGCAACCACATCACCTTCTACCAGACCGCCGCCGAGATCGCGCCCTGGGTGCGCATGCAGCGCATCGCCATGCAGGACCAGATCGGGGTCGAGCATTTGCTGGCCTCGTCCGCGATCCCGTTCATCTTTCCGGCCGTGCCGCTGTACTTCGGCGGACACCGCGAGTACTGCGGCGACGGTTCGATGCGCCAGCTGGCGCCGATCTCGCCGGCCATCCACCTCGGTGCGAGCAAGGTGCTGGTGGTAGGCGCCGGACGGCTGACCGAGCCGGCGCGCGATGCGTCCGAATTGGCGCGCTATCCGAGCCTGGCGCAGATTGCCGGCCACGCCTTGTCCTCGATTTTCCTCGACAGCCTGGCGGTCGACATCGAGCGCCTTAACCGCATCAACCTGACCTTGTCGGCGCTGCCCGCGCAGTACCTCGAGAAGACCCCGCTCAAGCCGGTCGAACTGCTGGTGATCGCGCCGTCCGAGCGGCTCGACGATATCGCCAGCCGCCACATTGCCAGCCTGCCGGCGCCGGTGCGCACGCTGCTGTCGGGACTAGGCGGGACCGAAACGCGCGGCGGCGCGCTCGCTTCCTACCAGCTGTGAGGGTCCA
>JBAQKU010000303.1:0-4538 GCA_049301315.1 Telluria sp. | reverse complement strand
GGTAGGCGGCGGCAGCGGACGCACGGCGGCGCAGATTGCCGGCGCGCTCGGCGGCGCTTACGTGGGCCGCAACATCGAACGCAACTCCAAGCGTACCCAGCACTACGAAGTCGTGATCCGCTTCGCCAACGGCGGCACCCAGACCGTGACGTATGAAAACGATCCGGGCTTTCGGGTAGGCGAAAAGGTCAAGATCAACAACGGCGTGCTGGCGCGCGACCAGTAAGCTGGTTTTGTCAAGTGCAAGAAAGCCGGCGCCCGCGAGGGGGCCGGCTTTTTGCTTGGCGGCCGGACACTGGCAGCCTGTCGGACTTGAAAGAAATCGGCTTCAAGTCCGACAGGCTGCTAGTCTAGGCCGTGGCCAGGACCTGGCCGTCGCCGGGCTGCTCGAGCTCGGCTTTTTGGCGGGCGGCGCTGCTTTGCTTGGCGCGCGAACGCGAAGGGGGCAGGCGGCGCAGCGTCTTGAGCGCGTCGGCGTCCTTGATGCCGATGGTGCGCTGGTCGACCGTGATGAGGCCGATTTCATTGAAGGCGGACAAGGTGCGGCTGACGGTCTCGAGCGTGAGCCCGAGGTAGCTGCCGATTTCATGGCGCGTCATGCGCAGGTTGAACAGCTTGCTCGAGTAGCCCATGGCGGCGAAGCGGTCGGCCAGCGACACCAGGAAGCGCGCCACGCGCGCTTCGGCGCTGAGCGCGCCGAGCATGCCGATCATGGCTTGCTCGCGCACCAGTTCGCGGCTCATCACGCCGTACATCACGTTTTCGAGCTCGAGGTGAACGCGTCCGAGCGCGGTCAGCTTTTTGAATGGAAGCAAGATCAGGTCGCAGTCGGACAGCGCAACCGCTTCCGAGGCGTAATGGCGGGTGTGGATGCCGTCGACCCCGAGCATGTCGCCCTTCATGGGGAAGCTGAGCACCTGTTCATTGCCGAACTCGTCGATGAGTACGGTCTTGAGGAAGCCGGAATTGACGATGTAAAGCGTGTCGAACGATTGTCCGATGGTATGCACCCGCTGCCCGGTCTTGAACTGGACGTGCTGGAACAGCAGTTCTTCGGTGTTGACCGAAACGGCGGCCGATATGTGAAGCAGGTCGCACACTTCCTTGAGGTTGGACCACAGGCGGCCCTGGCGTTGGCGGCCCGCTTCCATCGGAGAAGAATGCAAAGTCGATGAGGTAGTGGGACGTGGTTCTGACGTTTGCGAGGACAGCATGCTCATCTCCAGGTGAAAGGAACTAAAGGTTTCAAGCTGCATGCAATCACAGGTGCGGACATCGATCGCCGGCAGGTGTGACCGGTGCTTCAAGAGTGTTTGGAACAGCGCGCCAGACCTGGCCTGCGGCATGAAGTGGAGCCGCAGGCGCAGTCGGATGGTTTGATTTAGTATGCCAACTCGAGTCCGGCATTGATATCAGCGAACGCTGAATTGAAACGTAGGATAGGGCGCAGCATTGTAGGATTACTCCTACGAATGGCGGGTCTCACAGAGGGAAAGACGAGGCGGGGAGGGCGCCCGGAGGGCCCCTGCAACAATCGACGCAAACATGTCCGATTGACGCTTATCGGCACAAAATTCTGGCGCTGATGTCTAAAACTTTTCGCCGCTCAGGTTTTGAAAGGCGAAAGCAGGCGGTGCGCGACCGCATATTGCACCATTTCCGACAGCGACGTCATGCCCATCTTCTGCATGATGCGCGTCTTGTGGGTACTGACGGTTTTCACGCTCAGGTGCAGGTTGTTGGCAATTTCGGTGATCGACTTGCCGCCCACCAGCAGCGAGAACACCTCGAACTCGCGGTCCGACAGCTGTTTGTGCAGCAACTGCTCGTTCGGTGTCATGATGTTCAGGGCCAATTGCTCGGCCACCTCGGTGCTGATGTACGGGCGCCCCGAGGCGACCTTGCGGATCGCCCCGACCAGCTGGGTGCCGGCGCTTTCCTTGGTCAGGTAGCCCTGGGCCCCGGCCCGGATCGCGCGCACCGCGTACTGTTCTTCCTCGTGCATGGTCAGGATCAGGATCGCCAGCTTGGGCGCCTCGCTGCGGATCTGGCGGATCAGGTCGACGCCGCTGCGCCCGGGCATCGACAGGTCGAGCAGCAACAGGTCGAAGCCGCCCTGGCGCACATGCGAGAGCACTTCGAAGCCGTTGATCGCTTCGCCCACGATGTCGATGTCGAGCGCACCATCGAGGATCCGCTTCAAACCTTCGCGCATGATGGTGTGGTCGTCGGCAATGACAATTCGTATCATAAGTTCGCAATCTGGCTAGGTGAGGCAGGCGGGTGATACTTGCCCGGCGTTAAAAAATGATGCAAACGAACAGTCAATATCCTCCTAGAGTAAAGCCAAATTGCCATCTGCGCAATGTGAGCGGCGCTAAAATGTTGCGCCGCTCCCAAACCGCGCCTCAGCTGCCCGGTTCCTTGATGAGGCGATGCACCAGCACGGGCTTTTGCGTGTGCGACAGCACCTTGTTGGTGACACTGCCCAGCAATAGCTGGCCCCAGCCGCTGCGCCCGTGCGAGCCCATGAAGATCAGGTCGCACTGCTGTTCGTCCGCAACTTCGACGATCTTGGCCGCGGTCGCGTCCGAAAACGCGGTCATCCCCGAGTGCCTCAGCCCGCCTTCCTGGCAGGCGTGCATGATCGAATTGAGATGCTCGTTGCCGATGCGCTTCATTTGTTCGATGTACTCGTCTTCGCTCGGATACGAGGGTGGGATGATTTCCACATAGACCGGGTACTGGTATTCGGGCGCGACGAACAGGGCGAGTACTTCGGCCCCCATCTGTTGCGCGAATTTCACGCCGGCGCAGGCCGTGTGCTTCGATACCGCGGAGCCGTCGGTGGTTATAAGAATCTTCCGGTACATGGTAGTCCTTCCGTGTAGGTGACATTTTGTATTGTAGTTCTGCTCGTGACTATTAATAGAACGAAAAGGTTTGATTTAGCTCAAACGTTCACTCCTTGCGTATCTTGATAGTATTGTTGCATTGCGTCTTATACAGGATTGGCGGGCAGGCACTTGTTTCTCCAGTTTAACGATCTTGGCCCGCACAATGGTAAGATTACAAAAAACAACACTTGCCGTGTGAAAAGTTTTTAAAAAAACTTCGTTGCTTGTCGAGTGTACAACTTTTGGACGACAATCGGCACGCCGCGCTGAAGGGAGATTTACCAACCGTACAAGGCGCTGCTACACTCGTGACCTACGGCGACTTGTTTCCATCCATCACGCTCGGCCCAGACGCGCAGCAGCAGGATCCGGTAAAAGCGTCATCGCAAAAAATTTACAGATTAATGGAGAAGCAGGGATTATGAACGAAGCCGCTGATGATTTCGACGCACTATTCGATGAAGTGTCCGCGCAGCGCGCCAGCCCGGCCATGCCGCCGGCTGCACCTGCGGCGGGGGCCGAGGACGACCTGGAAGCCCTGTTCGACCAGGTCGCGGCGGGCCATCGCGTCCAGCAGGCGCCCGAGGCCGCGCCCGGGCCGGACGGCGCCGGCTCCGACCATGCCGAGGCCGGCGCCAGCGCCGACAAGCCGATGTTCGAGCGCCTGGGCGGCATCGTTCGCCTGCTGCACGATTCGCTGCGCGAGCTCGGTTACGACAAGGCCCTGACGGAGGCGTCGTCCCAGATCGTGCATGCCCAGGACCGGCTCGAATACGTTGCCAGCCTGACCGAACAGGCCGCCAACAAGGTGCTCAACACGCTCGACGACGGCATGCCGGCGCAGGACGCGCTGTCGAAAAACGCCAGGCAGATGGACGCGCGCTGGAGCGATCTGTTCGACGGCAAGCTCAGCGTCGATCAATTCAAGACCCTGGCGGGCGATTCCAGGCAGTTCGCGCAGGACGTGGCCGCCGCCAGCGAGGCCGAAAAGGCGCGCCTGCTCGAGATCATGATGGCGCAGGATTTCCAGGACATCACCGGCCAGCTGATCAAGAAGGTGGTGGCGATCACCAAGACCGTCGAGCACGAGCTGGCCGACCTGTTGCGCGACAATGCGCCGCCGGAAGTGCGCGAAAAATTCATGGCCAAGCCGGCCGCCCTGATGTCCGGTCCGTCGATGCCGTCGGTCGCGCTCGACCAGGACAATGTTGACGACTTACTTGCCGATCTGGGATTCTAATGGACGATATGCTCAAGGATTTCGTCGTCGAGGCGATGGATCTTGCTGTCAACGTTGAAGAACATCTGTTGCGCCTCGAGCGCGATCCGAACAACAAGGAAACCCTGAACGCGGTGTTTCGCTCGTTTCATACGATCAAGGGCGGCGCCGGCTTCATGAACCTGCCGGCGCTGGTGGCGGCCTGCCACCTGACCGAGAACCTGTTCGATGCGCTGCGCACGGGCGCAGCCCCGGTGACGCCGATCGCGATCGAAGCGGCGCTGCAGGCATCCGGTTTCGTGGCCGACCAGCTCACCGACCTGAGCAATGGCGCCGCGCCCGAGCAACTGGCCTCCATGCCCGATTCGCTCGAGCGCATCCTGCGCAACGCCATCGAAGGCAAGGGCGATGCGCCGGCCGTG
>JBAQKU010000302.1:0-5959 GCA_049301315.1 Telluria sp. | reverse complement strand
GCGCGTCGAGTCCGGCGCGTTCGGCCGGCGTGGCGAACAGGCGCCCGAGCTGCGGCGCCTGGGCCAACGCGCTTGCCGCCGCAAGGACAGCGGCGATCAGGATTGCCATACGTTTCATCGCCATCCCCGTCGTTTCCTGGGCGGGGCCACCGGCAGCTCGACCTGCGCGACGCTGACCAGCGTTACCCAGTTCAAGGTGCAGTCGGCGAACAGGCGCGCCGTCTTGAACGAATCGACCGGTGCATCGCTGCGCTTGATCTTGCAGTCCTGCATGGTAAACAGGCTGCGCGCGCGCAGGTCTCCGAGGAAGTTGAACAAATCCATTTCATGCAGCAGGTCCAGGTGCAGGTGCATCCTGCTGGCGCGTAACTGATAGTCGCCCAGCGCCATGGGCGCGGCCATCTGCACCGCCTGCTGCGGCTCGAATTCGAAGCTTATCGGCAGCAACTGGCGCGCGGCCTGGATCTGGCGGATCGCCTCGGTCCACTCGAGCCGCTTTTCGTCACCGATCAGGCCGGCATCGAGCAACTGCACGAAGCGCGGCTGGAACTTGTGCATTTCATGCTGTTCGATTTCAACGTTGACCAGCTTGGCTGAGGCCATCTGGCGCGCCTGCGCCGTGTGCGCCAGCGCGTCATGCTGCTCGCCCAGCAGCCAGCTGCTGGCGCCGACCGCACCCACGCCGGCCGCCAGTGCCAGCGCGAACAGCGCCGCCTGGTGCGCTACCTGCCCGAGCTCGTCGCGCCAGCCGCGTTGGCGCGCGTCCGCCGGTTTTTTCCTTGGCTTGGTATGCGCGTTCAAGGGGTCCATACCAGTCTGAGGGTGAAGCTGGCGCGGTTGTCCGCAGCGCCGGCGCCGGCCTTGCCGGCCAGTCTCACGCTGGGGCGCACGTCGAGCGGCGGCGTGACGACCTCGACCTGCAGGGCGCGGTTTGCGGCCAGCAGGGCGACCAGCTGGTTCATGGTGGCGAACGCGGCGCGATAGTTGCCCTGATCGAGAGCGAGGTCGGCCTCGACCAGCAAGGTCTGCGGCGGACGCAGCGGGATGCCGAGCGCGCGCGACGCTACCTGCGGCGTGCTGGCGCCGGCCACCAGGTTCATGCGCGACTGGGGCGTTGCGCCCGGGTCGGCCGGCTGCTCGACCTGCCATTCGAGCAGGTTCAGCTTTACCTGCGGCACCTGGTCGAGCGCGCCGCTGAGGATGGCCACCAGCGGGCCTGGCATCGGACCGTGGCGGCTCAGGACTTGTTCGATCTGCACCGCGGCCTTCATGTTGGCCGGCTTGGCCACGCTCGGCGGCAGATGCGCGATCGCCGCCTGATAGCGCTGTGCCAGCTTGTCCGTTTCGGCGCGCAGGCGGCCCCGCTCTTCGGCGGCCTGGACCATGCCCCAGACATTGGCCGCCATCCATACCGAGGAGATGGCCAGTATCGCCGCACTGGCCGTTTTCAGGCCCATGCGGATCTGCCAGATCGGATAGAAGCGGCCCTGTCGTTCCAGCTTGTAATGGCTGGGCGGCGCGTGCTTGCCGATTGTCGTCAGGAGCAGCTGGTCGGACAGTTGCGGCACATCGCGGATGGCGAGGCGGGCCGCCGCGCTCTCCATGTCGATGAAATGCCAGGCCAGTTCAGGGCCGTCCTCGCACAGCGCGCCGAGCGCGTCGATGCGTTCGGCCCGGGCCGGCACGGCGATCTGCAGCAGCTCGCCGCGCGCCAGCAGCCGGGTGCTGCTCAGGAACTGCCGGGTCTTGGCAAGTTCGGCGACGATGGCCGCTGCCGCGTCCTGGCCGGGCGCGGGCGCGGTCAGGCGGCTGAAGGCCAGCTGGCGGTCCTGGAAATAACTTTGACGCAATCCACCCGATTGCTCTGTTACCAGCAGCAGGTGCGGCTGGGCCAGCGCAAGCTTTTTCACCAGTACGCCCGACAGCAAGGTGGCCGAATACAGCGCCGCAAGCGGCACCTGGTGTTGTTCGAGCAGCGCGAGCCAGGCGTCGACCAGGGCGGGATTGGTGAGCGCCGAAAACAGGACGCGGTCGTCGCGCCGGCCCTCGCTCGCGCGGCCCTGGATGACGGCATGGCGGTAGGGCGTGTCGCGGTGCACCTGGCTCATGCGGCGCGCCAGCAGTTCGCGCCCGGCGCGCCCGCTCGCGTGCGGCAGCAGGTGGCGCTGGAAATCCTCTTCGACCAGGTCGGCCACGATATAGGCCGGGGTCTCCCGGTGCCGGGCCAGGTAGGCTGCGAACGCGTCCATGCCGGCGCGGTCGGCGCCGAATGCCTGCCCAGCGGACAGCTTGCCGGCGCGCCACTGGTAGGCGCACAGCTGGTCATTGGTCAGATAATAAAGTTGTTTGCGCAGCACTGCCGGCCCTCAGGTATGGATGTTGCTGATGGTGTCGTAGATCGGTCCCAGCACGGACAGCATGATCCACCCGAGAAGCAGGCCCAGGATGACGGTCATGGCCGGCTCGATCATGGCCTGCACCTTCTCGATCGTTTCCTTCACTTCCCGGTTATAGAAATAGCTGACGTTGCGCAGCGCCGCCTCGAGCGAACCGGTCGCTTCCCCGACCTTGAGCATGCGGATCACCAGCGGCGGGAAGATTCCGGTGTTGTGGAACGCCATCGTCACGCTCTGGCCCTCGGAGATGAACTGGGCGGCGCGGCGCAGGCCGGCGCCGATGGCGCGGTTGTTGACGATGCCTTCGGACAGGCGGATGCATTCGAGGATCGTGATGCCCGAGCCGTACATGAGCCCGAAGAAGGTGGTAAAGCGCGCCAGCGTGATCTTGTGCAGCACCGGCCCCACCAGGAACAGGCGCAGCTTGGCCGCGTCGAAACGATAGCGCGCCGCTTCGCTGTGCCTGAGCCGCAGGCGCGCGCCGAAAAAAACCAGCACCGGCAGCGCCAGGATCAGGTACCAGTAATCGATGAAGATGTTCGACACCACGATCAGGGCGCGCGTGTGGAACGGCAGTTCGCCGCCCATGTTGCGGATGAACGAGGTCAGTTGCGGCACCAGGAAGATCATCAGGAAGAACGTCACCGCCAGCACCACGACCCCGACCACGACCGGATAGATCAGGATCTTCCTGGTCTGCGCGGCCAGTTCGTCCTGCCACTTGAGGCTCTCCGACAGGTTCTTGAACACCTGGTCGACCTTGCCGCTGCTCTCGCCGGCCGTGATCAGGCTGGTGAAGGTCGTGTCGAACACTTCGGGATAATGGGCCAGCGCGCCCGACAGCGGCAGGCCGCCCTCGATGGTTTCGATCAGGTCGGTGATAATCTCGCGAAAGCGCGGATGCTCGGTGCTGTCGCGCAGGTCGCCCAGTCCTTCCAGGATGGGCACGCCGGCGGCCGTCATCTGCTCCATGTGGAAGCAGAAATTGATCAGGTCCTGGCGCTTGATCACGCGCTTGCCGAACGCGAGCGCGCGCTGGCCGGCGGGCCTGAAGTCGATCAGGTCGAGCTCCATGCGGTGCAGGCGCAGTTCGAGGTCGGAACTGTTGGTCGCATCCATGGTGCCGGGCACAATGCGCCCGCCGGGGTCCATCGCGCGGTAGGCGTACTGTGCCATCAGGCCAGCCTGTCGGTCAGGTCGAGCACGCGCGCCACTTCGGCCAGCGACGTGGCGCCTTCGAGCACGCGGCGCATGCCGTCGTCGGCCAGGGTGCGAAAGCCGGCCGCAAGCGCGGCGTTCCTGAGCTCGCGCGATGAGGCGCGGCGCGCGATCAGCTCGTCGAGCACGGCCGTGACCTTGAGCAGTTCCATGATCGCCATGCGGCCCTTGTAGCCGTGATGGGCGCAGGCGTCGCAGCCGGCCGGGCGGCAGATGACGGCGGGCGCGGCGTCCTCGGCCAGCCCCAGCAGGCGCCGTTCGAGCGCGTCGGCCAGCGCGCTTTGCTTGCAGTGCGGGCAGAGCCGGCGCACCAGGCGCTGCGCCACGATGCCGATGATGTTGCCGGCCATGATGTCGGGCAGGATGCCGATGTCCTGCAGGCGCGCTACCGAACCGATGGCCGAGTTGGTGTGCAGGGTCGAGTACACCTGGTGGCCCGTCATCGCGGCCGAGAATGCCATCTCGGCGGTCTCCTTGTCGCGGATCTCGCCTACCAGGATGATGTCGGGATCCTGCCGCATCATCGAGCGGATGCCGTCCGCGAAGCCCATCTTGGCCGACTCGTTGATCGAGGTCTGGCGGATCATGTTCATCGGGTATTCGACCGGGTCTTCGAGCGTCATGATGTTCACGCTCTCGGTGTTGATGTGGTTCAGGATCGAATACAAGGTGGTGGTCTTGCCGCTGCCGGTCGGCCCGGTCACCAGGATCACGCCGTCGGGGCGCGCGATCATCAGCTTGAGCAGGCCGAGTTCGGCCTCGGCCAGTCCCAGCCCTTCGAGCGGCACGATGCCTTTCTGCCGGTCCAGCACGCGTAGCACGAAATTCTCGCCGTGCGAGGTGGGTTGGGCCGAGGCCCGGAAGTCGATCTGGCGGCCCGAGAACTTGATCGAGATGCGCCCGTCCTGCGGCGCGCGGGCCTCGGCGATGTTCATGTTGCTCATCACCTTCAGGCGCACCGCCATCGCCGGCCAGTACGATTTGTGCAGGCTGCGGATCTGGCGCAGGATGCCGTCGACGCGGTAGCGGATGCGCAGGAAGCTCTGCTCGGGCTCGAAGTGGATGTCGGAAGCCCCGTTCTGCACCGCGTCGGCCAGCAGCGCATCCATCAGGCGCACCATCGGCTGGCTGTATTCCTCCGAGGTCGAGGCCATGCTGCCGGCGCTCACTTCGCCGGTCTCGATTTCGAGCAGGATGCCGTCGATCGACAGCTCGAAGCCGTAGTACTGGTCGATCGCGCGCGCGATGTCCGATTCGCCCACCAGCATCGGGGTGATCGTGATGCCCTTGACCAGCATCGCGCTGATCTGGTCGAGCGCGACGATGTTGCTGGTGTCGGCCATCGCCAGGATCAGGTTGTCGCTGTGGCGCTCATAGACGATCGGAAACACGCGGTAGCGCTTGGCCACTTCCTTGGGAATGAGCTTGAGCGCAATCGCGTCCACCACCAGGCTGGTCAGGTCCGCGCTTTGCTGGTTCAGGTTTTCCGACAGCGCCTCGCGCACCGTGGCCTCGGTCACGAAGCCGAGCGTGATCAGCAGCTTGCCGAGCGGCTCGTTGCCGCGCTTTTGCTCGATCAGCGCGATGCGCAGCTGGTCTTCGCTGATGACCCCTTTCTGGATCAGCAGCTTGCCGAGGGGAAGTTTTGCTTGTTCTGCCATGAGATGCTCGGTGCCGATGCGCGTTTATTGCCCGCCCAGTTCGGCGATGCGCGTACGCACCGCGTCCTGGTTGAAATTGCCGATGCCGTCGCGCGCAAGCGCGAGCGCGCGCTGGTAGTAGGTCAGTGCCAGCTTGCCCTGGTTCATGCGATCGAGCCCGACGGCCAGGTTGAACGCGTAGTCGGCGTTGCCGGGCGCTGCCGTATAGGCGCGAAAGTAAGCCTGCTGCGCTTCGGCCCAGCGCCGTTGTTGCGCATACAGGTTACCGAGCGTGAACAGGACCGGGGCTGCGTCGGGGGTGCGCTGCAACGCGCGGCGCAGGCGGCTTTCGGTCTGGCCGGGATCGGCCGGGCGTACGCTGGCTAGTCCGGCGATGGCGTCGGCATCGTTCGGGTCGAGCTCGAGCAGGCGCTGGTAGGTCAACTGGGCCTGCTCGAACTGGCTTTGCTTTTGCGCGATGGCGGCCATGCCGAGCAGGGCGTCGCGGTTGTTGGCGTCGCGCGCGAGCACCTCGCCATAACTGCGGCGCGCGCCTTCGACATTGCCGGCGTTGAATTGGTTGAAGCCGCTTTGCAGGGAAGGATCGACCTGCGAGGGCGTGACGCTGCGTGCGACCCGGATCGCTGCGCTGTCGGGCGCGGCGGCAGGCGCAGGTTCCGGCGGCGCTCCGGCGCTCGCTTGCGC
>JBAQKU010000301.1:0-5877 GCA_049301315.1 Telluria sp. | reverse complement strand
CCCGCTGCCCCATGTGGTGGCGCCCGGCGCGCCCGAACTGGACGAGCTGGCCGCCCTGCCGCAGCCCTCCTCGTCGGCGCAAAAACTCTATTCGGCCGCCAAGGACGACCTGCTGCAGATCCGCATGCTGCTGCGCAACGGGCGCACCCAGTCCACCGTCGGGTCGGGCTTTCTGGTCGGCACCAGCCAGCTGGTGCTGACCAACTACCACGTGGTGTCGCAAATGGCGCTCGACCCCGAGGTGTACGTGGGCGAATATGTCGACACCAACGGCAACCGCGGCCCGGTCGAACTGCTGGCGGTCGACGTGCTGCACGATCTGGCGGTGGTGCGCGTGAACCGCAGCGGCACCGGTTACTTCACCATCCCGAAACTGCGCATGACGCTGACCCAGGGCCAGTACCTCTACTCTCTGGGCAATCCGCTCGACCTCGGCTTCGCCATCTCGGAAGGCTCGTACAACGGCATCGTCACCCGCAGTTTTTACGATCAGCTCATGTTTACCGGCCCGATCAACTCGGGCATGAGCGGCGGCCCGAGCGTGACCGTCAATGGCCGCGTCGCGGGCGTGAACGTGTCCAAGCGCAGCGACGGCGAACTGGTCAGCTTCCTGGTCCCGGTGCACTACGCCCAGGAACTGCTCGCGAAGGTGGCCGTGCAGGCGGCCCCGCCCAAGGATTTCAATCCCCTGATCGGCCAGCAGTTGCTGGCCCACCAGCGCGGCATGGTCGATCGCCTGCTCGCGACGCCCCTGTCGATCAAGAGCATGGGGCCGTACCGGGTGCCGGTGCGCGAGTCGGAACAGGTGCGCTGCTGGGGCCGCTCGAACGTGAAGGCGGAAGCGGCCTTCACCGCCGACACCATGAGCTGCTCGATGGAGGCGGCCATCTACGTCTCCGACACCCAGCAGACCGGGCACCTGTCGATCACGCACCAGTACCTGCATTCGTCCAGCCTCGATCCGCTGCGCTTCGCGGCCCTCGCGAGCAAGCTGTTCAAGGTGGGCAACATGGGCAGCGGCAAGGACCGCAGGCTGACCGCCCCCTCCTGCAGCGAGCAGTTCGTCAAGAACCGCACGCTGGCGCTGCGCGCGGTGATGTGCGTGCGCGCCTACCGCAAGTTCGCGGGCCTGTACAACTTCACGCTGCTCACGGCCAGCGCGGACGATCCCAGGGCGAGCCTGCAAAGCCGGTTCGACGTGGCCGGCGTGTCGTTCGAGAACGGCATGCGCAGCACGCGCGCCTTCCTTGAAGCGCTGGGGCGCGGGAGCGCACCGTGAGCGGGCCCTACTTCATTGAAACGCTGGCGCGCAACGGCGAGGTGCTGCACCGGCAGCAACTGAGCGCGCTGCCGATCCGTCTCGGGCGCGGCTACGACAACGATTTCATCGTGGACGACGCGCATGCGGCGCCGCGCCATGCCGTGATCGAGGCCGACGAGCAAGGCCAGCTCGTGCTGCGCGACCTGGGCAGCCGCAACGGCGTGATCCATCTCGGCAAGCGCCGCGCCAAGGTGGTCCTGACCGGCGACACGGTGGTGCGCATGGGCCACACCAACCTGCGGGTGCGCGGGGCCGACTTTCCGGTGCCGGCCGAGCTGGTGGACCGCACCATGCACGCCTGGGAAGGCGCCGTTCCTGGCCTGGCCGGCATCATCCTCATCGGGCTGGTCGCCGTGTTCGTGACCTGGCTGGGCGACACCGAACCGTTCCGGCTGATCGGCTACCTGCAGGCGCTGGCCTACGGCGTCGGCGCCGCCCTGGTGTGGGGCGCGCTATGGGCCTTCGCCAACCGCCTGTTCGGGCGCCACGCGCGCTTCGGGCGGCACCTGTTCATCTTCGGCTGCGGCATGGCCTCGATCGTGCTCTACAAAGTCGCATCGAGCGTTGCCGCGTATGCATTTTCACTCGACGCGCTGATCCGCTACGGCTCGCACGTGGCGCTCGCACTGGTGGCCGGCATGGTGTTCTATCACCTGGCGACGGTCAGGCCACAGCACAGGCGGCGCTTCGCCAGCGCCTGCCTGATGCTCGCCTTGCTCGGCTCCGGCCTCACCCTGATCGCCAACGAGCAGGGCGGCGAACGCCTGGCCGACCACCTGTATATGCCGCTGCTGCTTCCCCCGTCGCTGCGGGTCAGTCCCGAGCACAGCGTCAACGACTTCATGGCCAGCGTGGCAGGCATGAAGGCCGGCCTCGATGCCGAGCGTATCGAGGCGGCCGCGCAGGACGGCGGCCGCACCAGGTAGCTGCCGGCAAGCCGGAACCCAATGCACAACGGCCCTGAAGGGCCGTGGGATGCACAATGACGCGCTGGGTGCAGCCTGTGCCGAAGATCGGCAAGAGCGTTGCCGGCCGCTTCAGGGCCGCGCCGCAACGACGGGCACGGCCTGGTTGGAGAAGGGAAACGTGGAAGGGTTCAGCCTGTAGCGCCGAGCCCGCTCTTAGGTTTCCTTGCGCCCGGCGGCAGCGCCGGGCTTGGCGGCGCCGGCACCGCCTTGAGCGCCTTGCGACGCGGTGCTGGTGCCGGCCGAAACGCCACCTTGCATGCTGCCAATGCCGCCATGCACTTCACTCTGGACGCCGCCGCCCTGA
The DNA here is from genome assembly GCA_049301315.1 of Telluria sp. Taxonomy (GTDB): domain Bacteria; phylum Pseudomonadota; class Gammaproteobacteria; order Burkholderiales; family Burkholderiaceae_D; genus JBAQKU01. The sequence continues at coordinate 3,284 of JBAQKU010000301.1, read as the reverse complement.
GCGCCGCCCATGCCGGCGCTTTGCATGCTGGCGCCAGCCGAACCGTTGCCGCCTGCACGCATTTGTCCGGCTGCACCATTGCCGGTCATGAAGGGATCGCTGAACTTGCGCATGGTTTCCTGCTGGCTGCGCATGCTGCGTTCGGTTTCCTCGGTGGCCGCGCGCGCCACTTCATCGGCCAGCGCGCGTGCGGTACGGGACGTTTCCTGGACATGCTGTTCGGTCACGCGCGCCAGTTCGACTTGCGCATCGGCGGCAACGCGCGAGATGTGCTGCTGGTATGCGCGCAGTTTTTCAGTGGCGGGCTGGGCGCGCGAGGCGGCGGCGCTGAACACTTCGGTCTGGCGGTCTGCCGTCATGAGTTGCTGCGTGGTGATGGTCGACTCCTCGAGCATGGTCTGGGTCAACTGGATATTCAGGTCGCACAGCTGCTGGAAAGAGCGGAACAAGGACTTGGACATATCGTTCAGGAACGACATCTGTGCGTCCATGTGGGTACGCACAGCAGGGGTAACGGACTGAGAAAATGGATACATAGAATTAGCCTCTAAAAGTGTAGACGAAGGTATCGGTTGCGGTACTGGGGCATCCGGCATGGGAACGATGCCGGATGCGCGCTGCCGCAGCTGCGTATGGTGAACACGTGTTGTCCATTTGATCGAGCGGGACAGCACGTCTTCAGCACGATCTTCAAGGCTAGGTTAGTGGGCTCATCGGACTCTGATATGGATCAATCGTATTCGAGGGATCAGTCCGGACGCTCAGTCGAGCGCAACATCGGGCAGCGCAGCGCCGCAATCCTTGCAAAAACGTGCCTCCGGCTCATGCCCTTCGCTCAGGCAGGCCGGACAGGTGCGCGTGGTGGGGCGGCGCCCCATGCGCTGCGACGTCATTTCGGCCGTCACGATGCCGGTCGGCACCGCCAGGATGCCCCAGCCGAGCAGCATCATGAACGAGGCGATCAGCTTGCCCAGCCCGGTCTGCGGCGTGATGTCGCCATAGCCGACCGTGGTCATGGTGACGGTGGCCCAGTACATCGCCACCGGAATGCTGGTAAAGCCATGCTGCGGCCCTTCCACCACATACAACACCGTCCCCAGGATCAGCACCGCCATCAGCACCACCGACAGGAAGATGAAGATCTTGCGCCCGCTCGCGCGCAGCGCCTGCGCCAGCCGGGTGTACTCGGCGACGTACAGGGTGAGCTTGAGGATGCGGAAGATCCGCAACAGGCGCAGGATGCGGATATCGAGCAAGGCGGCCGCTTCCGGCACCAGCAAGGCAAAATACGTGGGCAGGATCGAGAGCAGGTCGATCACGCCGAAAAAACTGGTGGCGTAGCGCAGCGGGTGGCGCACGCATGTCAGCCGCACCAGGTACTCGGCGCTAAAGAGCAGCGTGAAACCCCATTCGAGCCAGTTCATCGGCGCGCGATAGCGCGCGTTCAGCGCCGGCACGCTGTCGATCACCACCACCAGGATGCTCAGCAGAATCGCCAGCACCAGCGCCACGTCGAACAGGCGCCCGGCCCTGGTGTCGGCCTCGAACACGATCGTAAACAGGCGCCGCCTCAGACCCTGCCCGGGCCTGCCGAACGGGTCCGCGGTCTGGGACCGGAGGGAGCGCGCTGCGCCTGGTCTGTTCATCTACATCCGGCTCCGGTTGAAAACCCGGCCTTCAGGCCGGAACTTGCGCCCGCGCCCCTGCGGGCGCGGCCCGTCTCAGTCGGCATGCCGCTCGACCCAGGCGGCGTAGGCGTCGATGAATTTCTGCAGGAAGCCCTTGGTGGACTCGTTGGTCAGTTCGTCGCCGTCGAACTGGTTGCCGATACTGCCGACATAGGCTTCCGGCTGCTGCATGGCCGGCATGTTCAGGAACACCAGCGACTGGCGCAGGTGGTGGTTGGCGCCGAACCCGCCGATCGCGCCGGGCGAGACGCTGACGATGGCGCACGGCTTGCCGCTCCACACGCTCTGGCCATAGGGCCGGGAACCGACGTCGATGGCGTTCTTGAGCGGCCCCGGAATCGAGCGGTTGTATTCCGGAGTGCAAAACAGGACGCCGTCGAAGGTCTTGATCTTGTCGCGAAATTCGACATAGGTCGGGGGCGGCTTGTCGTCCTCGTCCTGGTTGTACAGCGGCAATTGCCCGATCTCGACGATGTCCAGCTCGAGTCCCGGGGGGGCCAGCAGGATCAGGGTCCTGGCCACCTTCAGGGTGAAGGATTGCTTGCGCAGGCTGCCTACGAGTACGGCGATGTTTCTGGTGGTCATGACGGTCCTTTCTAATTCCAAGGAACTAAATAGTAACCATTTTTGCATGAGTGCGGCGCAGCGGCCGCCGTTCAGATGCGCCCGCGCCTGAATTCGGCCAGGAACTTGCGCGCCTGGGCCGGCGTGAGCACCTGCACCGGGTCGCCGTGCCAGGCGTACAGGAAAGGCGTGCCGCCCAGGCGGTCGGTCAGCTTGGCCGACAGCAGGAATCTGGTGCCCGCCGGGTACAACGCGGGATCGGCCAGGCGGCGCGAGCATTGCACGGCCAGGGTAGGCGCGAACGCCTGTCCCGCCATCGGGCGGATCCGCAGCGCCCCGCTGCGCGGATCGGGCACCGATTCGACCGCGACCTCGCGGTAGGCGTGGATGTCGCGCGCCATGCGGCTAGGCCTTGACGGCGGCCGGCGCCACGCGCACCACGTGCGCCTCGCGGATCGGCAGGTTGATCAGCGCGGCGCCGACGGCCAGCACGATGTCGGCGTACCACATCCAGCTGTAGTCGCCGAACTGCACGAACGCCAGGCCGCCCAGCCAGGCGCCGAAGAAACCGCCAACCTGGTGCGACAGCAGGGTCAGGCCGAACAGGGTCGACAGGTAGCGCATGCCGAACAGCTTGGCCACCAGGCCCGCCGTGGGCGGCACCGTGGCCAGCCAGGTGAAGCCCAGCACGGCTGCCAGCAGGTAGAAGGTGAGCGCCGTCTTCGGCGCAAGCACGTAGATTGCGATGATCAGCGCGCGGCTGGCGTAGACGAGCGCCAGCAGCGACTTCATGCGATAGCGGCTCGACAGGGCACCGACGGTCAGACTCCCGGCGATGTTGAACAGGCCGATCAGTGCGAGCGCGGTGGCCGAGACGCTGACCGGCAGATTGCACAGCGCGACCTCGCCGGGCAGGTGCGTGACCAGGAACGCGATGTGAAAGCCGCAGGTGAAGAAACCGGCGTGCAGGAACAGGTAGTTGCGGTCGCGCAGCGCGATCTTGAGCTGGGCGCCCAGCCCGATGCCGGGGGG
>JBAQKU010000300.1:0-17732 GCA_049301315.1 Telluria sp. | reverse complement strand
GCTCGGGCGCGCCCGGCTCGTCCAGCAGGGCTGCCACCCGGGCGGTCGCGACGACCGCCTGCTGCAGGCCGCTGAACTGCATCGTGATCTGGATCAGCGGCTCGATCACGCGCGCGATATAGCTGATGAAGGCATACAGCACGCCGACTTCGACCGCGCTCATGGGGCGCTGCCCGAAGCTGTAGATGACCACCGCCAGCAGCACGACATTGAGCAGGTCCAGTGCCGGCCGCAGCAGGAATGCGTTGGCGCGCAGCTCGGCCAGGCGTGCCTTGTAGTGCGCCTGGTTGGTGCTGGCGAAGCGCTGCGCGAAACGCTGCTCGGCGTTATTGGCCTGCAGTACGCTCATGCCGCCGATCGATTCGGCCATCTGCCCGTTGATGTCGCTGCGCAGCGCGCGTGCGCGGGTCACCGCCGGCGCCGACAGGCGCTGGTACAGCCATACGATGACAAGCACCGCCGGCAGCAGCGCGAGCACGATCAGCATCAGGCGCCAGTCCAGCCAGGCCATCGCGGCCACGGTGCCGACCAGGACAATGCTGCTGTCGAGAAGAACGAACAGCACCTGGATATACAGCGTCTTGACCGCTTCCGTGTCGTTGGTCACGCGGCTGACCAGCTGGCCGGTGATGGCGCGGTCGAAGAAGGCCATGGGCAGGCGCAGCACATGTCCGTACACCCATTCGCGCAGGCGCTGCACGGAGCGCATCGCGAGGCCGGAAAGACGCACCAGCTGCAGATAGCGCAGGCCGCTGGCGATCCAGCCGCTGACCAGCATGGCGCCCAGCAAAGCGGCCATGCGCGGCCAGTCGAGGTGGCGCGGCAGCAGGTGATCGTCGATCAGCGCCTTGCCGAGGATAGGGCCGATCACTTCGAGGCCGGCGGCGAGCACCAGCCAGGCGATTGCCCATCCGAGGTGGGCGCGGTCCGGATGGGCCGCGCGGCGCAGCAACGCGATCGCCTGCGCGCTCGCGCGCGCGCTGCCTGGGTTGGAATCAGAGCGCATCGAGGCTGGCCTCCAGTTGTTGGTAGCGCCACTGGCTTGCATACCAGCCGGCGCGTTCGATCAGGGCCTCGTGGGTGCCCGATTCGCTGATGCGGCCCTCGCGCAACACCACGATCAGGTCGGCATTGACGACTGCCGATAAACGGTGGCTGGCGATGACGACGCTGCGCTCGGGGCGCCGGCGCCGCATCTGTTCCAGGTGTTCGAGGATGCGCGTTTCGGTGCCGGTATCGACCGCCGACAGGGCATCGTCGAGCAGCAGCAGGGAGCTGTCGGCCAGCAGCGAGCGCGCAATCGCGACCCGCTGGCGCTGCCCGCCGGACAAGGTGATGCCGCGCTCGCCGACCGGTGTTTCGTAGCCTTGCGGGAAGCGCAGGATGTCGTCGTGGATCGCGGCCATGTCGGCGGCATGTTCGACCTCTGCCCGGCTTGCGCCGGGCCGCCCCAGTGCGATGTTTTCGGCCAGCGTCGCCGAAAAAAGGAAGGACTCCTGCGGCACCCAGCTGATCGCGCTGCGCAGCGTTTCGAGCTTGTAATCGTCGAGCCGATGGCCGCCCCAGCACACTTGCCCATGCTGCGGCGTGAGCTGGCGCATCAGCACGCGCAGCAGCGTCGACTTGCCGGCCCCGGTCGGCCCCACCAGGCCGAGCGTCATGCCCGGCTTCAGTGCGATGGAGATGTCCGACAGCGCGGGCGTGAGCTGGCCCGGGTAGGAAAAGGCGACGTGCTCGAGCGCGAGCGGCCCGGGTGCGAGCGTGCCCACGGTGCCATGGTCGAGCACCGAGAGAGGCGCATCGATCAGCGGCTGCAGGCGTGCCAGCGCGGCGCGCCCGCGCTCGATCAGCGCCAGCACCCAGCCGGCGGCGAACATCGGCCAGATCAACTGGCCCAGGTACATGCTGAAACTGGTGAGCGCGCCGATGGTCAGCTCGCCCTGCCACACCAGGTAGCCGCCCAGTCCGAGCGTGAGCGCGCCGGCGGCGGACAGGGTAAGGCCGACCGCCGGTTCATAGGCCGCCTCCCACTTTTGCGCCGTCAGGCTGGCGTTGGCGGCGCGTGCGGCCAGCGCCTCGAACTGGGACGTGCTGTGGCGCTCGAGGCCCAGTGCGCGCAGGGTGCGCACGCCGGACAGCGACTCCTGCACATGGTCGTTGAGCGCCGAGAACCGGGCCAGCGAGTCGGTCGAGGCGGTGTGGATATGGCCGGAGATGCGCCAGAACGCGAGTCCCATCAGCGGAAATGGCAGCAGCGCAATCAGGGCCAGGCGCCAGTCCACCCCGAGCAGCATGATTCCGAGCACCATGATCAGCGTGAGCGTGCCGTCGAAACCGGCCAGCATCGCTTCGCCCGCCGCCATTTCGATCGCGTCGATGTCGTTGGTGGCCAGCGCCATCAGGTCGCCGGTGCGCTGCTTCTGGAAGAACGCCGGCCCCTGCGCGGACAGGCGCGCATAAAAACGCGTGCGCAGTTCGACTCCGAGCTGGTAGGCCGCCGCGAACAGGCGCAGGCGCCAGCCCACGCGCAGCGCATAAATAGCCACGCCGAGCGCGAGCAGCTGCCCCAGTTCGAGCAGCAGTTCATGGTTGTCCAGGCGGTGAGCCGCCAGGCCGTCGATCATCGCGCCGATCTTGCGCGGCACCCAGACGGTGAGCGCGGCGACCGCGAACAGCATGACGCCCGATGCGGCATAGGAGCGCCAATGACGGCGCACAAAGCTGTAGATCAGCCTTGATAAACTCATTTGCGATCCTTGTTTTTGCCTATGTCCACGCCGGCAGCGGAGCGAAACCGGGCCAGCACGAACAGGCTTGTTTTTGTACGCCCACAAACAATTAACGGGCCGAAGCCCGTTAATCTACTACCTTTGGCAATCCGGCGCAGCCGGCTCACTTTTTCTTGCGGGGCTTGGTGAGGTCGCTGTCGGCCTGCTTCGGCGCGCGCTCCAACTTTGCATGGAGCGCTGCAGTGTTCAGCGCTACTGCCGGCGGTACCGCGCCCGGTATCGTCGCGGCGGCAGGCCTGGCGGCGACGGCAGGGGCGGGAACGACCTCGCTCACGGCCTTGGCGATCGGTGTCGCTTCTGCCACCGGCTCGGCAGCTGCGGGCGGTTTCACGGCGACCGTGGGCTTCTTGCTTGGCTTGACCACTTTGGCTGGCTCTGCGGGCGGCGCGGCGGGCGGCGCCATATCTTGCACACGCTCGATTTCGGGAGCGCGCAAGGCGGAGACCGGGGGTGCGGGCGCGGCGGCGCGCGCGGGCGCTACAGGCGCATCGAACGCCGGCTGCTTGAGCAGTGCCACCTGGACGCCGGCGGCGATACCGAGCAGCTCGTTGCCGTAGGCGAGCATGTTCGCCGCATTCGATTGCGCCTGCGACGTGAGCGCCAGCAAGTCGCGCGGGTCGCTCGCGGTCATCAACTGGGTCATCGCCGCGGACGAGTTTTCGACCGTCTTGCACGCGGTGCTGATGTTTAGTGAGATCACTTTTTCCGCACTTTCGAAGGCCTTGCCGGCCAGCATGCGAATGAAATCGAGTTGCGCTTGATACTGAGACCTGCCTGCTGTGAAAAACTGTTCCGGAAGTGTACCCATGGCGTTTCCTTAAGGTTTGTTTATGGCGCACTGCAATAACGCCTAAGTTTAGCCACGAAGGAGCGTGTTGAAAAGAACTTATTTAAGGTAAGGCGGAAAAATTCGGCGCCAGCAAAATCGGGAGCCTCTGTGAAGCCGCATGTCGGGACGCTGTCGCACAAAACCGAAGAGAAGAAAGGTATTTTTAACGGCCGATCCAAGCCATTTTTTCTGAGAAACTTTGCGTTGCAGCATTTTTATTTCCCACGGTAAATATTTGCTTGGACCAGGCAGCGCGCAACCCGCTACAATCTAGGCGTCACAGCGCACTCAGGAGCGGCACATGGATCTTGTCATTCGCAACGCCAACCTGCCGGACGGGCAGCGTGAAGTCGACATCGCCATCGAGCATGGCCGCATTGCCGCGGTGGGCGCCAGGCTGCCGGTGCAGGGCAGGCGCGAGATCGACGCCTGCGGCGACCTCGTCACCCCGCCCTTTGTCGACGCGCACTTCCACATGGACGCCGCGCTCAGCTACGGACTGCCGCGCGTGAACCAATCGGGCACCCTGCTCGAAGGCATCGCCCTGTGGAGCGAACTCAAGCCCGAGCTGACCCAGGAGGCGCTCATCGAGCGCGCCCTGCAGTACTGCGACTGGGCCGTGGCGCGTGGACTGCTGGCGATTCGCTCGCACGTGGATATTTGCGACGACCGCCTGCTCGCGGTCGACGCGCTGCTCGAGGTGCGGCGCCAGGTTGCGCCCTATCTTGATCTGCAGCTGGTCGCATTCCCGCAGGACGGCCTGCTGCGCAGCCCGAGCGCGTTCGCCAACCTCAAGCGCGCGATAGGGAAGGGAGTCGAGGTGGTCGGCGGCATTCCGCACTTCGAGCGCAGCATGGCCGACGGCGCGGCATCGGTGCGCATGTTGTGCGAATTCGCCGCCGGCAAGGGCCTGCGCGTGGACATGCACTGCGACGAATCGGACGACCCGCTCTCGCGCCATATCGAAACGCTGACCAGCGAAACCCAGCGCCTCGGCCTGCACGGCAGGGTGGCCGCCTCGCACCTGACCTCGATGCACTCGATGGACAACTACTACGTGAGCAAGCTGCTGCCGCTGATCCGCGAGGCCGGCGTGGCTGCCATTGCCAACCCGCTCATCAACATTACCTTGCAAGGGCGGCACGACAGCTATCCGAAACGGCGCGGCATGACGCGCGTGCCGGAATTGCTGGCCGCCGGCATCGACGTCGCGTTCGGGCACGACTGCGTGATGGATCCATGGTACAGCCTGGGCTCGGGCGACATGCTGGAGGTGGCGCACATGGGCCTGCACGTGGCGCAGATGACGGGGCAGGAGGCCATGCACCAATGCTTTCTTGCGGTGACCGAAACGCCGGCCCGCATCCTGGGCCTGGAGGGCTACGGCATCGCGCCCGGCTGCCACGCCGACCTGGTGCTGCTCGACGCAGGCAGCACGGTCGAGGCGATCCGCCTGCGCGCCGCACGGCGCGTCGTGATACGGCGCGGCGCAGTGGTCAGCGAAACGCCGCGCCCGCACGCGAGCCTGAACCTTCCCGGCCGCCCGGCAAGCACCGACTTTCGACTGGGCCGGTAAAAACGGACAGAGCGAAACCGGGGTCAGTATCTGGGACAGACCCCGATTTCACGACAAAGAAAAAAGAATCGGGGACAGACCCCGATTTCGCTTTATTGGGAAATCGGGGTCTGTCCCCGATTTTGCTTTGTTGGGAAATCGGGGACAGACCCTGGGTCAGTACCTGGTGCTACCCCAAGGGAAGAACCAGGTGAGCGGCTTGTCCACGCGCGCGGCCCACGATTTTTCGTCGTGGCTGCCGCCTTCTGCCACGTAGTAGAGCAGGTCGGCGTCCTGCCGGTAGCCCGCCGCCAGCATGGCATCGCGCATCTCCCTGGTTTCCGCCATGCCGTCGTCGCGGCTGCCGGCGTCGATGTAGAACCTGACCGGCACGCGTGCGGGGAGCTTCTTGATCATGTCCTTGTCATTCCACCAGAACGAACCCGATACGCCGCCCGCCTTCGAGAACACCTCGGGGTGCCGCTGCGCGATGTACACCGAGGCAATGCCGCCCAAGGAGGAACCCATGATGGCGGTGGTGTCCTTGCCGGGCAGGGTGCGCAGCGTGCCGTCGATGTAGGGTTTGACGGTGTCGACGACGAAGCGCTGGTAGGAATCGAGCCGGCCGCCGCCGTATTTCTTGTCGCAGCACGGGGTGTACTCCGGAATGCGCTCGGGCGTGTTGTCGATGCCGACGACGATGATCTCGTCCAGTACTCCGGTGGCGATCAGGCGATTGATGGTCTCGTCGACGTTCCATTCGACGCCGTACGCGGCGCTCTTCGCGTCGAACAGGTTCTGCCCGTCGTGCATGTACAGCACCGGATAGCGCTTGGCTGCGTTCTCCTGGTAACTTGGGGGCAGGTAGATGCGCAGCGCGCGGGTGTTCTGGAGCTGCGGCGAACGGAACGCGGGAATGATCGACACCTTGCCGAACGGCGCACCGAAAAAAGGGTAAATGTCCAGCGTGGCGCCGGCCGCCAGCTTGTAGACGCCGCCGGTCGATACCTTGTCGGCGCCCAGCGCCGGTTTCATCGTGATCTCGCCCAGGCTGTCCGGCCACGTGTAGCTCCAGACCTTGTCCACGCCGGCGCTTGCCGCTGCCCCCTTGTCCCACGACATGGGGCCCTTGTCGGAGCGGATCGTGATGCCGTCCTTGCCCGCGTCGTAGTGCACCCGCACGGTGGTGGCCAGGGCGGTCAGCGGCATCAGCGCGGCCGCGAGCAACAGGGTATTGCGAATCGATGTCATCACATTTTCTCTATTCATTCATTTGGCCTGCAGGATGCGCACGCCGTGGATGTCGAATCGGTTCGATGGCCCTTCGACGCCGCCGGCCGCGCTGAACGTGCTGTTACTGTTCAGATAGCTCATATTATAGAAGTCGCTCAGCGATAGCGTGTAGGTGCCCGTTTCAAGATGCGCCGCGAGCGGGGTCGAATAAACGGTTGGCGTGCCGGCGTTTTTCATGAGCGTATGCGGCAGCTGCACTACGCCTTGCGCGGCGATGCGCCCCGCGCTGTCCTTCAAGGTCAGCCATTTTACGCCGCCGCTAATGCCCAGGTTGATCTGGTTGGCGCCGTTGTGATAACGCACCTGGAGCTGGTAGCGGGCCGCCTTCGCCACCGGTATGCCGGATACCTCGAACGAATCGGCCGGTGCGCCCCAGTTCTTCAGGTGCGCGGAGACGAAGCTTGCATCCGGCCCGCTCACCGCCACGTTCGACGTGGTGCGCCTGTCGGTGACGGGGATATCAATGCCGTCATCGGCGCAGCGCGCCGCGCTGTGGTGGCTGCGGTTTCCCGAATCGGCAAATTGTGCTTCGAGCGCGTAGCAGGGCGCGGCGCTATTGGTGCGGTCGATCCAGGCGCCTGGCGCGACCTTGGCCGCAGCCAGCTTTCCGTCGCGGTAAATGTTGTACACGGTATTGGCGCCATTTTTGCCGGGTGCGATCTCAAGCGTTACCTGGCCCTCGGCGTCGCGCGACATGGCGGCGATTTCAGGTTCGCGCGGGGCGAATACGGCGCTCGATTCAAGGTAGGGATCGGCGCCGACCCGGCGCATCTCCTGCTGCCCCTTCTGCAGTGCGCCAAGCGCGATCTCGATGGTGCTTTCGGCAGGCAGCTCGGGCCACTTTATTGCGCCGGCGGCCAAGGTGCCGTTCACCGAGACCGAATCGACCCGGTAGTAGCCGTTGCCATCGGACGCCTTCGGCAGCAGCACCTTCACCGCGATCCTGCGGCCTTGCAGGCGCAGGTCGTTGAGCACGATTGCGCCGGTTTTCCCGAAGACCTCGCGCCGCAGCCGGGCAGTGATGAACGGACGGATGGCGATGCCATCGCCGTTGGTGCTGATGCCGAACACGTTCCCGATCACCATCCCGAGATAGGCGCCGACGGACCACAGCTGGCGCTTCGAATTGATCACCGGGCCGGCCAGCGACTGGTCGTTCGCGTAAGCCAGCATCGGCTGTCCGGACAGCCACTCCAGGTTCTCCATGTTCGACAGGTTGAGCGACGCCGCGCGCATCAGGGTGTCGTAGGCCGCGTCGGCCACGCCGACGTTGCCGCTCATGGCTGCCGCCTTCAGGCCGTAAGCTGTCACGAACGGCCAGATGGCGCGGTTGTGGTACACCGGCACGTCCTGCTGCTGCGGATAGATCACCGGCGCGCCCATCGGTCCGTGCGGGTAGTGCGCCAGGATCTGCCTGGCGCGTTCGGGGTCGGCCACACCGGTGACGATGGCGAGGGCCTGTCCCAGCCAGTCGAACTTGTGCAGCGGGGCGCCGTCGAAATGCGGCGCCGTCAGGCTGCTGTAGAGGCCTGCGTCCTGAAGCCACAAGCGCGCGTTGACGGCTTTTTTCAGTTCAAGCGCCCACGCCTGGTATTTCGTGGCGAGCGGCACGGCGCCATGTTCGCGCGCCAGCCGGGCGGCAAGCGTGAGCGCCTTGTAGTGGCCGACGTTGGTGGACAGGGCCTTCGACGTCGCCATCGACGACAGGTCGTTCACGATCCATGCCGCATAGCTTTGTTCGCGCCAGTCGAGGAAGGACTGCTCGCCGCTATACAGGCCGGACGACGCATCGAATGCGGCCAGGCGGTCGTTCTCGACGGTGTTCGACAGCGCCTTGAACGCACGCGCGGCGAATGGCTTGCGCTCGGCGGGCGCAAGCGCATCAAGTGCGGCCTCGGCCCCGAACGCCCAGGTGATGCGATCGGTGCTGACCGGCCAGCTGCCGCCGCTGCCGGTATCCTGGACGATCTGAAGGCCGTCTGCGCTGCCGGCGACCTGCGCGGCCTTGGCGAGCCCCGGGCGAAAGCCGGAAAGCTTGAACTCGAGCGAATTCCTGACGCGCAGCGGATCGAGCATGGCCAGGCCAAGATCGGCCGCGTAGGACAGGTCGCGGGTCCAGACGTAGTGCCATTTTTCGCCGGTCTCGAAGCAGTCGCATGCAATCGCGGCGCCGCCGTTGTAGCTGCCGTCGCGGATTTCAGTCACCGAGGCCTGCTTCATTTCGGCGCCGGCAAGCGCGAACAGGGCGTCGAACGCCAGGTTCGAACTGCGCACGGTCGGGATGCCGTCCGATTCCTGATAGCTCACATGCTGCGGCCCGGGGTCGCGCAAGCGCATGGTGCTCGATTGCGCGTAGCCGCGCAGGCGCGCGCTTGCGTCGCGGGCCGAGAATCGCACCGTCTCTTGCTTGCCGTCGTAGGTCTTGTAACGCACCACGGCGTGCGTGCCATGATCCTTGTGCGGGTCGGCCGCCGCGGCGGCGCTTGAGATGAGGGTGGCGGCGAGAAACCAGCGTTTCATGAGGGTCCTGTCGGAATTAGCGGTACTCGTCACGTTCGATGATGCCTTTCAGGACATCCTTCGATTCGAGCATGGGGAAATCGGCGGGCCGGTAAGCCTTCGGCGTCTGGAACCGGAGCTTGCCGATGGCTGCGGCGTACGATGCCTGCTGCGGCGCTGCGGCCAGCGCCTTGCCATCCAGGCGCGCCTTGCCTGCCCTGATACTCAGGGTGGCCGGCTTGCCCGGTTCAATTTCGAACGCGATGCTCGCGCGGCTCTTGTCGGCATGCGCGATACTGAAGCTGACCTTGCGCGGCGCGCCGCCCTTGAGCCGGAACACCCAACGCTCCCCGCCGCGCGGGCGGGAGAAATCGACATGAATCTGCTCGTTCGCGCCGAACGGCAGGATTGCATGGAAGGTCTTCCACGCGCCTGGCACGGCGGGGCTGAAGGCGAGCGTATTGTCCGGCAGGTTCGGACGGAAGCCGACGAAGTCCTGGTAGCCGTTGCGCGCGTATTCGGCCACGCTCCAGGACTGCGCCCAGGTGCCGGACGGCGTCGGTTTTCCCTGCTCGTTGGGCAGGGCGTCGAGCAGTTCGCTCATGTTGCCCAGCGTGCCGAGATGGAGAATCTGGCCGCCGAGGTTTTTTGTCAGCGCCCATGCAAGGTCCTGGTATCCGAACTTGTTCAAGGCGGTGACGGTAAAACCGGCGTTCCAGCCCCACACGGTGCCCTGGTGGTAGGCGGCGTCCTTGTGATGGAAGGCCGGATTTTCGTGGCGCGGGTGGAAGTAGGGATCGTTCTGGCTGAGCGAGGCGATGCCGTACGGGTAAAGCAGTTCCGGCACTGCATTCGCGAGCACCCTGGCCTGCACCGCGAGCGGTACGAAGTCGTCGTACGGGATCGACAGCAGCATCAGCTGGTTGGGGCGCACCTTGGTGTCGCGACTGCCATCCTCGCGCAGCCGGTCCGCCATGACGCGGCCATCCCAGAACAGGTCCAGGAAGCTGCGCCGCACCTTGTGCGCCAGCGCTGTCCATTCGTCCGCCTTGGCGCCGTCGCCCGCCTGCTGCGCCAGGTAGGCGCCGCTTTGCAGCGCCGTGTACCACAACGCCTGGATCTCGACCGCGTATGGCCCACGGGCCGACCACGGCTGTTTGTTGTCGATGCGCGCATCCATCCAGGTGTCGGCTGAATCGTGCGCGAGCAGGCCGTGGCGGTCGACGTAGTTGGCAATGGCGCCTTCGAAGTAGGGCAGTGCGAGCTGGTAGGCCTGCCCGGCAAATGCCTTGTCGCCCGTGTAGCGGATATATTCGACCGCTTCGCGCAGCATCCAGGGCGTGCCGTCGACGGTGTTGTAGATGGTGCTTTCGGTGGCCGACACGCGGTTCGGTATGCGCCCGTACTCGCGCTCGCGCGGCTCGCGCAGGTTCTGGTAGCGCGCGAAGTTCGCCAGCACGGCCTTGGCCTGCCCGAACTGGCCGGAGACAAGCAAGGTGCCGGGCAGTGCGATGAAGCTGTCGCGTCCCCAGTTGTCGCGGAACCACGGCAGCCCGGCCCAGATGCCGGTGCCGAATTGCTCGACCACGAACAGCTTGCTGGCCGCCTTGGCCCAGTTCAGCGCCTTGTTGTATTGCGCGTCGCTGGTTTCGAGGTAGCTCCTGGTAAGTGCTTCATGCTGCGCTTTTTTCTCGGCCCGGATCGGATCGGCCCGTACGAGCTGCCGTGCCCGGTCGGCCGCCTGCTGCGCGCTGGCGCCGAATGCCGCAACGATGGTCAGCGTGCGGGTTGGCGCGATACTGGCAAGGGTCAGCGCGTGGTCGACGCTGAACGGACGGTCGGCGGCGAACGCCAGGTACTCGAGCGCGCCGGCAGCCGGCGCCACCACGACGACGTCGCTCATGCGCGTTCTGGGACCGGCTCTGCCAAGCATCGGCTGGACGGCCAGCAGCGCCGCACGCGCGCTGGTGACGGTGATCGCGAGCGCCTTCTGCTTCGACAGCAGCGCCATTTCCTCGGTGGCGCCGTTGGCGTAACGCACGCGGTGGCCGTAAGGCAGGACCTGTTCGGATGAGCTGGTGCGGTCGTTGAGGCGGCCGTTCACGAAGCTCGCGTAATTGCGGAACATGGCTGCCTGGTCCGTGACGTAGCCTTGCCCCTTGGTGTAGCTCTGGGTGTAGCCCTCGAAATAGCCGGCCAGGTTGTCGCCGGCCACGAACCGCGATTGCTGGCCCGGCGCGACCGCGATCGCCATCGCGTCGAAGAAGGCATCGACGCCGGGCACCTGGCCGGCTGCCGCGAGCGGCAGGGCGAGCAATGCGGCGAGCGCGATCAGTGATTTCATGCCGTTGTGCCCTGCCTGCGCTTACAGTTCGAGGATGACGGCCGAGCGTGCGGGCAGTTTCAGTTCCGTGGCGAGATCGAAGCTGCGTCCGCTGATGACGTCCACGCCCGATTTCACGCCGCCCAGCATCTCGTGGAAGCGGGCGGTGGGCAGCGCGACATCGTTGGCGCTCTTGTTAAGGGCGACCATGACCTTCTTGTTGTCGTCGTAGCGGAAGTAGACGTAGGTGCCGCGCTCCGCTCCGTAATGCATGGTCTTCCCATGATGAATCACCGGCTGCGACTTGCGCCACCTGACCAGCTTCCTGACGAACGCTTGCGCGGCGCGCTGTTGCGCCGTCAGGCCGGCTCCGGTGAACGCGTTGACCTTGTCGCCGCTCCAGCCGCCGGGAAAATCGTGCCGGTAGCTCGCGTCGTCGCGCCCCTTGGTGGTGCTGGTCATCAGGATCTCGGTGCCGTAGTAAAGCTGGGGGATGCGCGGCATCGTCATCAGCCAGGCCAGGTTGATCTGGTACAGGCCGTAGTCCTCGCCCACCACGCTGAACATGCGGGCCAGGTCGTGGTTCCCTTCGAACAGGACCAGGTTGCCCGGATCGGGGTAGAGGTAGTCGTAGGACAGCATTTCGTAGACGTCGTTGAAGCCCTCGTCCTTGCTGGACAGCGCGCTGCGCATCGCTTCGGCCAGCGGGAAGTCCATCAGGCTCGGCAGGGAGCTCACGTAGCCGTCGAAGTTGACTTTGCCCTTCTGCCAGTGCGACACCACCGCCGGCGACTTGTGCCACTCTTCGCCGACCATGTTCAGGTTCGGGTATTCGTCCATCAGGCGCCGCGTGTACTCGGTCAGGAAGGCGCTGTCGGAGTAGCCGTAGGTGTCGATGCGCAGGCCGGAAAGCCCCGCGTATTCGATCCACCAGATATTGTTTTGAATGAGGTAGTTCGCAACCATCGGGTTGGTCTGGTTCATGTCGGGCATGCCGTCGGCAAACCAGCCGGTGGTGAAATTGCGCTTGTCCTCCACGGCTGCGTACGGGTCCTGCACCGCCACCCGGTGGTGCCGGGTCGGGACGAATTTGCCGCCATGGTTGGTCCAGTCGGGCGTCGGCATGTCCTTCATCCACCAGTGTCCGAGGCCGATATGCGACAGCACCACGTCGGCGATGACGCCGATGCCCTTCTTGCGTGCCTCGCTGGCCAGGCGCCGGAAATCGTCGTTGCTGCCGTAACGCGGGTCGATCCTGTAATGGTCGGTCGCGGCATAGCCGTGGTAGGAAGCTGCGGGCATGTCGTTTTCCACCAGCGGGGTAGGCCAGAGCTGCGTGAAGCCCAGGTCCGCGATGTAGTCGAGATGCCTGAGCATGCCTTCGATGTCGCCGCCGTGGCGCCCGGAACCATCCTTGCGGTTGGCCTTGTCGGCCATGGCCGCGACACTGTCGTTGGCGGCGCTGCCGTTCGCGAAACGGTCGGGCATGACCTGGTAGATCGCGTCGCCGCGGTTAAAGCCGGCGCGCTGCGCCGAGCCTTTTTCACGCGCCAGCAACCGGTAGTTGTACCTGGCGGTCTTGGCGCCGTGTTTGAAGCTGATGTCGAATCTGCCCGGCGCCGCACTGCCGTCGATCAGCAGGTCGAGGAACAGGTAGTTCTTGTTCGCGACGCGCGTGACAGCCTCGATCCGCACGCCGGGATAGGCCAGTACCGGCTCGGTCTCGCCGATCCGCGCGCCGTGCACCATCAACTGCAGTTTCTTGTTTTGCATCCCGGACCACCAGAACGGCGGCTCCAGGTGGTCGATGCGGTAGTCCTGGGCCTGGACTGCCGCGGCCCCCAGCCAGGCGGCTGCAAGCAGCGCCGCAGCGACGATGTTTTTCCGTTTGTGCATCAGCCTGCTCTCCATTATGTTGTCCGCCGCGCCGCTTCAGCCGCTGATTTGGCTGTACGAATCCTAGTCTAGTTTGGTAAAAAATGATAACAATGTAGTCGGACTACAGACTTTGACGAAGTCGCGTGTAGCTGAAATACAACGTCAAGCCCCTTGATGTGTGCGGTTGTGGCTAAAAAGATCGCATTTTCGTAGTGTTATGCAACTCTCGTTGACACTGGATCTAGTTTTAATACAAAATCTGAGCCAGAACGTCTTAGAGCGTTTGCAATATGGATCCCGAGTGCGGCTGCCTGACTGGGTTGCGGGAATTTGTAGTTCTGATGAGATGAGGGGATAAATGAAAATTTTCGCAAACAAGCGCGCCGGGCGGCCAGCCCAGGCCCGCCTTGTATTCCAACTTAGCCCGGTCGCGGCCGGTTGCGCCGTGTTCATTTCTGCAATGGCCGGCAACGTCTACGCGCAGAGCGCCAGCACCGCCCAGGCGAGCGATGCACCGATCCAGGTGGTGACGGTATCGGGCATCCGGCGCGGTATCGAAGCGGCCATCTCGGTCAAGAAGAACAGCGACTCCATCGTCGAAGCGATTTCGGCGGAAGACATCGGCAAGCTGCCCGACGTCAGTATCGCGGAATCGATCGCGCGCATGCCGGGCCTGGCGGCCCAGCGCGTGGGCGGACGTGCCCAGGTGATCAGCGTGCGCGGCCTCTCGCCCGACTTCTCGACGACCTTGCTCAATGGGCGCGAGCAGGTCAGCACCGGCGACAACCGCAGCGTCGAATTCGACCAGTATCCGTCCGAGCTGATGAGCGGCGTGACCATCTACAAGACCCCTGACGCGGGCCTGATCGGCCAGGGCCTGTCGGGCACGATCGACATGCAGACCGTGCGTCCGCTGGCGTTCAGCGGCCGTACGATCGCGCTCAACGCGCGCGGCGAGAAAAACTCGCTGGGCGCGATCGCGAATGCGAAATCGACCGGCAATCGCTTCAGCATCAGCTACATCGATCAGTTTGCCGACCGCACCATCGGCGTGGCGCTCGGTTTCGCGCACCTGGAATCGCCCGTGCTGGGCCATGAAACCGGCCTGTATGAGCCGTGGAAGAAGGACGCGCGTCCGGGCGTCCCGGCCGGCACCTATATCATGGACGGCATCAAGTCGGTCGCGCGCAGCGGCGACAATGAGCGCGACGGTTTCATGGGCGTGCTCCAGTTTCGCCCATCGAAGAGCTGGACCAGCACCCTGGATGTGTATGCGTCCAAGTTCCAGCGTGAAGATACCGGCAACCAGCTGGAAATCAACCTTGGCAACTACAACGGCGGCTACAGCCCGGGCTTGATGTACAACCCAGCCACCGTTTCCAACGGCATACTGACCGGCGGCACCGCGAGCGGCGTGTATCCGCTGGTGCGCGGCATGTACAACAATCGCGAGGACACGATCCGCGCCACCGGCTGGAACAACGAGTTCCGCTTCGCCGGCTGGAGCCTGACTGCCGACGTGAATTTTTCGAAGGCCAAGCGCGACGAACTGAGCCTGGAAAACAACCTCCAGATCAGCAACGCCGCGGGCGATCCCTTCCTCGATACCGTCAACCTCCGTTTCGGCACCGGCGCGTTTCCCACCATCCGCCCGGGCATCAATTACAACGATCCGGCGCGCCTGTACGTGCGCAACACCATCTATGGTTCGGGCTACGGCAAGACGCCGCGGGTTGAGGATGAGCTGAAGGGCTTCAAGCTGGCGGCCAACGTGCCGATGCCGGCCGGTATGGACGGCCTGTTCTCGAGCATCGACATCGGCGTGAACCATGCCGACCGCGCCAAGAAGAAGCGCCAGCCCGAGGGCAGCATCAACCTGCGCGGCGCGCCATCGACCATCTCGAGCGACCTGCAGTATGCGCCGGTCGACCTGGGCTTTTCGGGAACCGGTTTCATCCCTTCGTGGAACGTGCCCGGGGTCGTCGCCAAGTACATGGTGTTCGAACCGACCGACACCAGGGACTACCTGATCGCCAAGGCATGGGACGTCAACGAGAAGATCACCACCGGCTACCTGAAGGCGAACATCGACCACGATCTGGGCACCGTACACATGCGCGGAAACGTGGGTGTGCAGGTCCAGCGCACCGACCAGTCCTCGACGGCGAAATATTGGGACGGCACGGCCACGGCCGGCAATCAGGTCAAGCCGGTTACCGATGGCAAGACCTATACCGACGTGCTGCCGAGCCTGAACCTGGCCTTCGGCTTCGCCGGCGAGCAAACCGTGCGCCTGGCCGCTGCCAAGCAGCTTGCGCGGCCGCGGGTCGACCAGTTGCGCGCCGCGCTCGACTTTGGCGTCAGCAACACCAACTTCAAGCCGGGCGGCAGCGGCGGTAACGCCCAGCTCGATCCGTGGCGCGCGAATGCCTTCGATATCTCCTACGAGAAATATTTCGGCACCAAGGCGTATGTCGCGCTGGCCGGTTTCCACAAGAAATTGACCAGCTACATCTACACCATGTCGCGCGACTACGATTTCTCGAAGTTTACGCCCGGCACCATCGCGAGAACCAACATCGGCACCTACACCGCGCCGTACAACGGCCAGGGCGGCACGCTCAAGGGTATTGAATTGTCCGGATCGATGCCGCTCAACCTGGTCTCGCCCATGCTGGACGGTTTCGGCGTCAGCGCCAGCGCGACCTACAGCGACAGCACCATCAAGATCCAGGACCCAAGCGGCAGCATCGGGACCGACATCGATTTGCCGGGGCTGTCGAAGAACGTCACCAACCTGACGCTGTACTATGAAAAAGCCGGTTTCGAAACCCGCATCAGCCAGCGCCGCCGTTCCGATTTCGTCGGAGAAATCGGCAACTTCGCCAACGAGCGCACCTTGCGTCACGTGGTGGGCGAAAACGTGGTGGACTTCCAGATCGGCTATACCTTCAACCAAGGCAGCCTGAAGGGCCTGGGCTTGCTGCTCCAGGTGAACAACGTGACCGACGCGGCCTATGAAACCTATGCCGCCGACCGCAACCAGCCCTTGGAATACCAAAAATACGGCCGTACCGTGTTGTTGGGCGCGAACTACAAGTTCTAAGCACCGGCAGATTCGCAAGCAAAAGCCCCGCCACGCAAGTGACGGGGCTTTTTTACGCGTGGCCTCGCCGTCATCGAAATAAGCACGTAGCGCTTGGCAAAAGAGTAAACTGCTGGTTTAGCGCAAACTGTGAGCATTCCTTCTATGTCCGATATCCCCCTTCCCATGTTTTCCGACCTGAACCTGTCGCCTGCCGTACTCAAGGTGATCAAAGAGGTCGGTTACGAAACACCTTCGCCGATCCAGGCCGCCACGATTCCCTTGCTGCTGGCCAATCGCGACGTGCTCGGACAGGCGCAGACCGGAACCGGCAAGACCGCCGCCTTCGCGCTGCCGATCCTGTCGCGCATCGACATCAAACAGCAGTCGCCGCAAGCGCTGGTGCTCGCGCCCACGCGCGAACTGGCGATCCAGGTGGCTGAAGCGTTCCAGAAATACGCCTCCCACATCAAGGATTTCCACGTCATGCCGATCTACGGCGGCCAAAGCTACGGGCCGCAACTGTCGGCGCTGCGGCGCGGCGTGCACGTGGTCGTCGGCACACCGGGGCGCGTGATCGACCACCTCGAAAAAGGCTCGCTCGACCTGTCCCGGCTGAAAACGCTGGTGCTCGACGAAGCCGACGAGATGCTGCGCATGGGCTTCATCGACGATGTCGAGCAGATCCTGCAAAAAACGCCGGAGACGCGCCAGACCGCCTTGTTCTCGGCCACCATGCCGTCCGCGATCAAGCGCATCGCCAAGACCTACCTGCGCGATCCGGCCGAAGTCACGGTTGCGGCCAAGACCGGCACCGCCGACAATATCAACCAGCGCTACTGGCTGGTGAGCGGCATGCAAAAGCTCGAAGCGCTCACCCGCATCCTCGAAGCCGAGCCGTTCGACGGCATGATCATTTTCGCGCGCACCAAGCTCGGCACCGAAGAACTGGCCAGCAAACTGCAGGCACGCGGCTTTGCCGCCACCGCCATCAACGGCGACATGCAGCAGGCCCAGCGCGAGCGCACCATCGCCCAGCTCAAGGACGGCAAGATCGACATCCTGGTGGCGACGGACGTGGCCGCGCGCGGGCTCGACGTGGAGCGCATCAGCCACGTGGTCAACTACGACGTGCCATCCGACCCCGAGAGCTACACCCACCGCATCGGCCGTACCGGCCGGGCCGGGCGCAGCGGCGAAGCGATCTTGTTCATCACCCCGCGCGAGCAGGGGCTGCTCAAGGCGATCGAGCGCGCCACGCGCCAGCCGGTGGCGCCGCTGACGCTGCCGACGGTGAAGGCCGTCAACGACGTGCGCATCGCCAAATTCAAGGACCAGATCGGCGAAGCGCTGGCTGCCGGCGGCCTCGACGTGTTCCGGTCCCTGATCGAAGAATACGAGCGCGAGCAGAACGTGCCCGCCATCGAAATCGCCGCGGCGCTGGCCAAGCTGGCGCGCGGCGACGTGCCGCTGCTGCTCGA
>JBAQKU010000299.1:0-11261 GCA_049301315.1 Telluria sp. | reverse complement strand
GAATTGCCCCTATTTTTTCTGCTTGCCCGCATGCGGCCGGTACTCGGGGCAGCCCACCTGCAGCAGGCTGCGGTCTTCCAGGCACACCGCACTGAGTTTGCCGCCCCACACGCAACCGCTGTCGAGCCCGATAAGGTTCGGGCGCAGCACCAGCCCCAGGGCCGACCAGTGGCCGAAGACGACCGTGACGTCCTGCGTCCTGCGCCCGGGCAGGTCGAACCACGGCACCAGGCCGGAACCCGGAGGCGCGCCCGCGCTTTCCTTCTCCTTGAAATCCATGCTGCCGTCGGGAAAACACAAGCGCATGCGGGTGAGCGCGTTGACGATGCAGCGCAGGCGGGCCGGCCCTGTGAGCGCCGCGTCCCAGCGATTGGGCTCGTTGCCGTACATCCCGGCCAGGAAATCGGTCCAGCCCGGCCCGCGCAGCACGCTTTCGACTTCGCCGGCCAGCGCCATGGCCTGCTCGGCGCTCCATTCGGGCAGCACCCCGGCGTGGACCAGCAAGTGGCCGTTGGCGCGCAGCGCGAGCGGGCGATGGCGCAGCCAGTCGATCAGCTCGTCGCGCTCGGGCGCCGCCAGTATCTCGTCGAAGGTGTCCGAAGGGGAGAGCGCCTGCGCGCCGCTGGCGACGGCCAGCAGGTGCAAGTCGTGATTGCCGAGCAAGGCTTCGACCCGGCCGGGGTCGGCCTTGGACAGAGCGGCAATGCGGCGCAGCGCAGCGAGCGACTGCGGACCGCGGTTGACCAGGTCGCCCACCAGCAGGATGCGGGCGGCGCCGCCGGCATGCGCGTCTATCTTGTCGAGCAAGCGCTCGGCCTCGTTCGCGCATCCCTGCAAATCGCCAATTACGTAGGTTTTCATCATGTCCGGTTCGGCTTTGTCGCTGCGCGATGCGATTTATATTCTGACAGCGCTACAGTTTCACATAGAATCATGGCTTGGACTGCATTACGCGTGGCGGGGATACTAAATGATTTTTGTGACTGGCGGTGCCGGTTTTATCGGCGCCAATTTCGTGCTGGACTGGCTGGCGCTGTCCGATGAAGCCGTCGTCAATGTCGACCTGCTGACCTACGCCGGTAACCTGGACAACCTGGCCGCGCTGGAAGGCGATGCGCGCCACGTGTTCGTGCGCGCCGATATCTGCGACCAGCAGCAGATGCTGGCGCTGCTGCACAGGCACCGCCCGCGTGCGATCGTCCATTTCGCGGCAGAAAGCCACGTGGACCGTTCGATCCTTGAGCCCGGGGCCTTTATCAGGACCAATATCGGCGGCACCTTCAGCCTGCTGGAGGCGGCCCGCGCCTATTGGAGCGGCCTGCCCGATGCGGAAAAGGCGGCATTTCGCTTCCTGCAGGTGTCGACCGACGAGGTATACGGCTCGCTCGGGCCGCACGATGCGCCGTTCACCGAAACCAGCGCCTATGCCCCGAACAGTCCGTACGCGGCCTCGAAGGCCGGGGCCGACCACCTGGTGCGCTCCTATCGCCACAGCTACGGCCTGCCGACGCTGACGACAAACTGCTCGAACAATTACGGTCCTTTCCAATTTCCCGAAAAACTGATCCCGCTGGTCGTTTCGAATGCGCTGGCGGGCCGAGCGCTGCCGGTGTATGGCGATGGCATGCAGGTGCGCGACTGGCTGTTTGTGGGCGATCACTGCGCGGCGCTGCGGCGCGTGCTGGAGGCGGGCACGCCAGGCCAGGTATATAACGTGGGCGGGTGGAATGAAATGACCAATATCGAGGTGGTGGGCCGGCTATGCGACATTCTCGACAAGCTGGCGCCGAAAGCGGAAAGTTATCGGGCCCAAATCACGTTTGTGAATGACCGTCCGGGACACGACCGGCGCTACGCCCTCGATGCGCGCAAGCTGGAACGTGAACTGGGCTGGAAACCGGCCGACACATTCGAAAGCGGAATCATGAAAACCGTGCAGTGGTATCTTGCCAACCAGGCCTGGGTGGCGCAGGTGCAATCGGGCGCCCATCTGGAATGGCTTGAACGGCAGTATGGCAAGCCGGAGGCGCGACAATGAGCGGGCAGCCGGAACGCAAGGGAATCATCCTGGCGGGAGGTTCGGGAACGCGTTTGTATCCAGTGACCATGAGCGTGTCGAAACAGCTGCTGCCCGTCTACGACAAGCCGATGATTTATTATCCGCTGACCACGTTGATGCTGGCCGGCATGCGCGATATCCTCATCATTTCCACGCCCCAGGATACGCCGCGCTTTCGCGAACTGCTGGGCGACGGCTCGCAATGGGGAATCGCGCTCACCTATGCCGTGCAGGCCGCACCGGGTGGCCTGGCGCAGGCCTTCATCATCGGGCGTGAATTCGTCGGCAGCCATCCGTCCGCCCTGATTTTGGGCGACAACATTTATTTCGGCCATGGACTGGACCAGAAGCTCAAGGCGGCGAGCGAACGCAGCGCAGGCGCGACCGTGTTTGCCTATCACGTGCTGGATCCGGAGCGTTATGGCGTGGTCGAATTCGGGACCGGCCGCCAGGTGGTCTCGCTCGAGGAAAAGCCGCTCAAGCCGAAATCGAACTATGCGGTCACGGGCCTGTATTTCTATGACCAGCAGGTATGCGATATCGCCGCCTCGCTGGCGCCGTCGGCGCGCGGCGAACTCGAGATCACGGACGTCAGCCGCGCCTACCTCGCGGCCGGCCAGCTCACCGTGGAGGTATTGGGGCGCGGGATGGCCTGGCTCGACACCGGAACGCACGAAGCCTTGCTCGATGCCTCTCAGTTTATTGCCACGATCGAAAGACGGCAGGGCCTGAAGGTGGCGGTGCCCGAGGAAATCGCCTACCGCAAGGGCTATATCGACGCCGCCGCGCTGGAGCGGCTGGCGCAACCGCTGAAAAAGAGCGGCTACGGCCAATACCTGCTGCAGCTGTTGCAGGACAAGGCATTCTGATGAAGGTCGTCGCCACCGCCAACCCCGACGTGCTGGTGATCGAACCGCAGGTGTTCGGCGACGAGCGCGGGTTCTTGTTCGAGAGCTACAATGCGCGCCGTTTCGAGCAGTTGACCGGGGTCGCGGCAAATTTCGTGCAGGACAACCACTCGAAGTCGGCCAAGAACGTGCTGCGCGGGCTGCATTACCAGGTGCGCCGGCCGCAGGGCAAGCTGGTGCGGGTCGTTGCCGGCGAGGTTTTCGACGTCGCGCTCGACCTGCGCCGCAGCTCGCCCCGGTTCGGGCGCTGGGTGGGCGTGCTGCTGTCGGCGGAAAACAAGCGCCAGGTGTGGGTGCCGCCGGGCTTTGCGCACGGCTTTGTCGTCACCAGCGAGAGCGCCGAGTTTCTTTACAAGACCACCGACTACTGGGTGCCCGAGTTCGAGCGCGCCATCTTGTGGAACGACCCGGCGCTGGGCATCGCATGGCCGCTCGCCGGCCAGCCGGTGCTGTCGGCCAAGGACCGCCAGGCCAGCCTGCTGGCGCACGCGGAAGTGTTCGAGTGAAAATACTGCTGACCGGAGCGAGCGGCCAGGTCGGGCGCGAACTGGCGCGCAGCCTGCAAGGGCTGGGCGAGCTCGTCGCGCCCGGCCGCGCGCAGATGGACCTGTCCGACCTGGACCAGGTGCGCGCCGTGGTGCGCGCGGTGCAACCGGCCCTGATCGTCAACTGCGCAGCCTACACCGGCGTCGACCGGGCCGAGTCCGAGCCGCAACTGGCGCAGCGCATCAACGCCGAAGCCCCGGCCGTGATGGCGGCCCAGGCCAGGGCGCTGGGCGCGGCCATGATCCAGTACTCGACCGATTACGTGTTTGACGGCGGCTCGGCGCGGCCCTACGTGGAGAGCGACGCGACCGGCCCCATCAACGTGTATGGCCGCACCAAGCTGGCCGGCGAGCAGGCGGTGGCCTCGGCTGGCATCGCGCACCTGATCCTGCGCACCAGCTGGGTCTACGGCATGCACGGCAACAACTTCCTGCTCACGATGCTGCGCCTCGGGCAGCAGCGCGACGAAGTACGCGTGGTAAGCGACCAGCATGGCGCGCCAACCTGGAGCGGCACCATTGCCGGGCGCACGGCGCAGATGGTGGCGCTGGCACAGGCGGGCGGGCGCCGCTGGTGGGACGAGAACAGCGGCCTCTACCACCTGAGCAGCCAGGGCCAGACCACCTGGTGCGGCTTTGCCGAGGCCATCATGCAGGCCGCGCGCCTGAGCTGCCGGGTGGTGCCGGTCGCCAGCGAAGCATATCCGCAGGCCGCGCGGCGACCGCATTACTCGGTGCTGGACTCGCATAAGTTCATGCTCCGCTTCGGCGTGTTGCCGGAGTGGCGCGCCGCGCTGGCACAGTGCCTGGCGTCGTCCGCCGCCGGCCGGTGTCCCGAATAAGTATTTCTAATTGTAAAGATTATCGGGTTTGCAGCACGCACCCGGCAGAATCGCTGTTTTTTCCGGATACAAAAAGAAATTGCTGGTTACCGATGAATATTACCAAATATAAACTAATTTCGGCAATTCACGGCGTGTTTCTGCACTGACGAAGTCTTAAAAGGCCGACACATATTTCCGGTACAATCACGGCTTGGCGTTTTGGCCAGAGCCTGCCGCAACCGCGATTCCAACGGTGGCGATCTGGTTGCGCGGGATGGGGCACGGGATGCCAGAGATTTTGCACATATAAAAATAAATGTTTTCATTCCTCGTGAGCTTCGTCGCATCCGCCCTCCTGACCCTGCTGGTAATCAAGCAGGTGAAGCTGCACGGCCCGGCACTGGACGCCGATTTTAATGGCGTGCAAAAGGTCCATTCGCATGAAGTGGCCCGCATCGGCGGACTGCCTATTTTCCTTGCAGTCGTCATCAGTTCCTGCATTTCGATCTGGCGGGTGCCGGAGATGGGCGCCTGGGTGTTATCGCTGTTACTGTGTTCGGTCGTCGCATTCGGCGGTGGCATCGTGGAGGACTATACCGGCCGCGTGAGCGCGGGCCGGCGCCTCCTGATCACGCTGGCGGCGGCATTGCTCGGTTATTTCCTGCTGGACGCCCGGTTGGACCGGATCGACCTGCCATTCGGTTCCGTGCCGATCGCCTATATGTGGCTGAGCCTGCCGATTACCATGCTCGCGGTTTCCGGCATCGCGAACGCGGTCAATATCATCGACGGCTTCAACGGACTGGCCAGCGTGGTCACCATTTGCATGCTGATATCGCTCGGTTATGTCGCGCTGCAGGTCGGTGACGTGTTTGTCCTGGTGGCCGCGCTCATGGTGGCGGGGGCCACCGCCGGCTTCCTGGTCTGGAATTATCCGGTGGGCCTGATTTTCCTCGGCGATGGCGGTGCGTATTTTATCGGTTTCATGCTGGGCGAACTGGCGTTGTTGTTGGTCATGCGTAATCCGGAGGTATCGACCTGGTATGCGGCCCTGCTCTTGATTTATCCCGCATTTGAAACCCTGTTTTCGGCTTATCGTCGCATGTTTGTGCGCGGTAAATCCCCGGCGATGCCCGACGGGATTCACCTGCACAGCCTTATCTTCCGGCGTATCGTACAATGGGCGGTGGGACGGAAAGAAGCGCGTGCACTGATGCGGCGCAATTCCCTGACATCGCCCTATCTTTGGCTGCTGTCGCTGATGGCGGTAATCCCCGCGACCGTTTTCTGGCGGCATACCGGGGTCCTGATTTTCTTCTGTTTATTGTTCGTTATCAGCTACGTGTGGTTGTATGCGCGTATTGTTCGATTTAAGTCTCCGCGCTGGATGATCCTTCATAAAAAAAAGGACTAGCGTTGATCTTTAAATGTAGTATATTGCGACAATTGGTGAGATTTCACTGAACCGTTTCAACCCACCCACTTTTAAGGAACGATGATGGATCTGTCAAATATGTCTGTTGGTGACTTGCGTAATCTGCAGGATCAAATCAAACAGGAAATGAAAAAGCGTGAACACCAGGAAGTGGCGAAAGCGCGCGAACAGATCCTGGCGATTGCCCAGAGCGTCGGCTTGCCTTTGAAAGACCTGATCGGTACCGGTATCCGCGCCAAGACCGGAACGGTGGCCGTGCGTTATCGCCATCCTGAGAATGCTGCCCAACAATGGACCGGCCGCGGCCGCCAACCGAAATGGGTCAAGGAATGGGTCGAGGGCGGTAAGTCAATCGACAAACTGCGCGTATAAGCTTTTTTGCGCTGATTTCCTCCAGGTAGCGGCAAGAACCGCGGGCCAGTAATTCCCAAGCGCCCCGCTTGCCGCTACAATCTCTCCGATGTGTATTTAATCGGACATTCCGCTCCAACTTGCCGACGGTACTGTCCTGCGGCCTGCCCGTGCAGGCCTGGGCTTGATGCCGCCGCGCCGTGATTTGACGAAGGCAAAACGACATGGTCCCTCTCTCCCAGACAATTTTCAAGGCTTACGACATTCGTGGCGTGGTCGGCAGCACGCTCGACGCCGGCATCGCCAGCCAGATCGGCCAGGCGTTCGGCCGGGCCGCGCTTGCCAAGGGCGAGCGGCGCGTGGTGATCGGGCGCGACGGTCGCCTGTCGGGCCCGGAGCTGGGCGCGGCGCTGGCGCAGGGCCTGCAAGCGGCGGGAGTCGACGTCATCGACCTTGGCGTGGTGGCCACGCCGATGGTGTACTTCGGCACCCATGTGCTGGGGGCCAGTTCCGGCATCATGGTCACGGGCAGCCACAATCCGCCCAACTACAACGGCTTCAAGATGGTGCTGGCAGGCGAAGCGATCCACGGCGACACGATCCTTGCGTTGCACCAGAGCATCGCGCAGCATGACGGCAGCACGGCGCCCACCCCAGGCGCGTACTCGACCCACGACATCGGCGCGGCCTACTTGCAGCGCATTGCCGGCGACGTGAAGATCGCGCGCCCGATGAAGATCGCGGTCGACTGCGGCAACGGCGTGGCCGGCGCCTTCGCGGGCGACCTGTACCGCGCCATGGGATGCGAAGTGATCGAACTGTTCTGCGAAGTGGACGGCACCTTCCCGAACCACCATCCCGATCCGGCCCATCCCGAAAACCTGCAGGACCTGATTGCCTGCCTGCGCGAGAGCGATGCCGAAATCGGCCTCGCGTTCGACGGCGACGGCGACCGCCTCGGGGTCGTCACCAAGGACGGCCAGATCATCTACCCGGACCGCCAGATGATGCTGTTCGCGGCCGACGTGCTCTCCCGCCATCCCGGCGAACAGATCCTGTACGACGTCAAATGCACGCGCCACCTGGCGCCCTGGATCGCCCGCCACGGCGGCCAGCCGCTGATGTGGAAGACCGGGCATTCGCTGGTCAAGGCCAAGCTGCGCGAAACGGGCGCGCCGCTGGGCGGCGAAATGAGCGGCCACATTTTCTTCAAGGACCGCTGGTACGGTTTCGACGACGGCCTGTACGCCGGCGCGCGCATGCTCGAACTGCTGAGCCGCGTGCAGGACCCTTCCGCGCTGCTCAACAGCCTGCCGCAGTCGGACAGCACCCCTGAACTGCACCTGGAACTGCTGGAAGGCGAAAACGCCGCCCTGATCGAGAAGCTGCGCAGCGGCGCCGCTTTCCCGGGCGCCGAACGCATCATCACGATCGACGGCATGCGGGTGGAATACGCGGACGGCTTCGGGCTGGCGCGTGCGTCGAACACGACCCCGGTCGTGGTCATGCGTTTCGAGGCCGAGACGCCGGAAGCGCTGCGCCGCATCCAGGGCGAATTCCGGCGCGTGATCGTGGCCGCCAAGCCGGACGCGGTCCTGCCGTTCTGAGCGTGAAGCAGCCTTTGAATATCCTGCTGGTGCGCGTGTCGTCGCTGGGCGACGTGCTGCACAACTTGCCGATGGTGGCCGATATCCTGCGCCACCATCCCGACGCCAACATCGATTGGGTGGTGGAAGAGGGCTACGTGAGCCTGGTGCGCCTCAATGCACGGGTGCGCAAGATCATTCCGTTCGCACTGCGGCGCTGGCGCAAGAGCCTGGGCAACAAGGCCACGCGCGCCGAGATCGGGCAGTTCTTGCGCACCCTGCGCGAACAGCGCTACGACTACGTGTTCGACACCCAGGGCCTGCTCAAGACCGGCATCATCATGGGCGCGGCGCGCATTGTCCCGGGCGGGCGCAAGGTGGGACTGGCCAACGGCAGCGAGGGCTCCGGCTACGAGGGCATCTCGCGCGTGTTCCACACCGACAGCATTTCGCTCGATGCGCGCACCCACGCGGTCGCGCGCGGACGCCTGGTCGCCGCCGCCGCGCTCGGCTACAGCGTCGACACGCCGCCCGATTTCGGCCTGCCCGCGGCCGACCCGGCCAGCCGCCCGCACTGGATGCCGGCGCAGGACTACGCCGTTTTCTTCCACGGCACCGCGCGCAACGCCAAAAAATGGTCCGGCGCGAACTGGATCGCGACCGGCCAGGCGCTCGCGCCCATGCCGGTGCTGCTGGCGTGGGGGTCACCCGAGGAAAAACGCGAAGCCGAAGCGCTGGCCGCGCAACTGCCGAACGCGCAGGTACTGCCGAAACTGTCGATGGACGAGGCGGTGACGCTGGCGCGCAACGCGGCGCTGGCGATCGGCGTCGACACCGGCCTGACCCATATCGCGGCCGCTTTCCTGCGCCCGACCATCGAACTGTATTGCGACTCGCCCAAGTGGAAGACCGAAGGCAACTGGTCGCCCGTGATCGTCAACCTGGGCGAGCGTGGCGCGCCGCCGTCGGCAGATGAAGTCATCGCCGCGCTCAGGCGCCTCAAGGGCGCGCCCTGATGCGCATCCTTTACTCCGCGCTGTGGTGGCTGGCGCTGCCGCTGGTGCTGGCACGGCTGTGGTGGCGCGGGCGCAAGGAGCCGGGCTATCGCCAGCACTGGGCCGAGCGGCTCGGCTGCTACGGCGTGCGCGGCCCCGGACGACACGCGATCTGGGTGCACGCCGTCTCGGTGGGCGAAACGCGCGCCGCCGAGCCGCTGATCGACGCCCTGCTGCAGGCCTGGCCCGACAGCCGCATCATCCTCACCCACATGACGCCGACCGGGCGCGCCACCGGCAAGGCGCTGTTCGGCAAGCACGGCGAACGTGTGCTGCAGGCCTACCTGCCATACGACACCGGCTTCATGGTGGCGCGCTTCATTCGTCATTTCGCGCCGCGCATCTGCATCCTGGTCGAGACCGAGGTGTGGCCGAACCTGATCGAGCGCTGCGTCGCGCTCAAGGTGCCGGTGGCGCTGGTGAACGCGCGCCTGTCCGAGCGCTCGCTGCGGCGCGGGCGCCGTTTCGGCACCCTGATGACCGATGCCGCGCGCGGCATTACGCTGGTTGCGGCGCAAACCGGGGCCGACGCCGAACGCGTGCGCTCGCTCGGCGCGACGCGCGTTGCCGTCACCGGCAGCATCAAGTTCGACGTGGTGGTGCCGCAAGCGGCGCTGGCGACCGGTGCATGGCTGCGCACGCAGATCGGCGCGCGCCCGGTGCTGCTGTGCGCCAGCACGCGCGATGGCGAGGAAGCACTGATCGTCGACGCCTTCGGGCGCATGCCGGCGCGCCCCGCCGGCATGCTGCTGGCGATCGTGCCGCGCCACCCGCAGCGTTTCGATGAAGTCGCGCAGCTGGTCCAGGCGCGCGGCTTGAACCTGGAGCGCCGCTCGCGCATGGCGACGCTCGACCCGGCGGTGGACGTGCTGCTGGGCGATTCGATGGGTGAAATGTTCGCCTACTACGCCGCGTGCGACTGCGCCTTCATCGGCGGCAGCCTGCTGCCGCTGGGCGGGCAGAACCTGATCGAAGCGTGTGCGCTCGGCAAGCCGGTCCTGATCGGTCCCCACACCTTCAACTTCGCGCTGGCGACCGAGGAAGCCATCGGCGCCGGCGCGGCGCTGTGCGTGCAGGACGCCGGGCAGTTGATGCAGGAGGCAGCGCGCCTGCTTACCGACAACGCGGCGCGCCACGCGATGGGATCGCATGCTGCCAGCTTCGCCAACCGGCACCGCGGCGCGACGGCGCGCACGCTTGAATTGTTACGGCCCTTGATCGACTAGCAATTTGATACCATATCCCTCTCGGGATCGGTAAAGAAAGCAAGGGGGCGTGCATGTCGTGGTTCAATCACCCAAAGCCGGTCGGCCCCGATTTCGCCACGCCGGTAATCGACCTGCCGGTGCTGCATGATGCGGGTGTGGGAGAGGCCAGGTTTACGGCGCTCAAGTTCGAGGTGCGTTATGCACTGCCGGAATATGTCAGCTTCATGTGGCAACATGGCAGATACGTGATCCGCAGGCGGCGCATCGGCCGCATCGCCTCCGCTTTCATGCTCGCCACCAGCACCGCGCTCGCGGCGCTCCATTTCATCATGCAAGGCCGTTCGCGCCGCACCTACGAATTCACCATCGACAACAACGGCATCGTGCGCTGCAGCCGGGGCGGGGTGTCGCTGATTGCCTGGTCGGATGTGCGCGCGATTCGCAGCTACTCGCGCGGCTTCATGATCATGCTCCGGCAAGGCACCCTGCCGATCCCGTTCCGCTGCCTGAACGGCGAGCAAACCAGCGCGCTCGGCGCGTACGCAGCCTCGCTCAAATAGAGCCGGCGTTACGCGAACAGCACCGGCAATTCCTGCGAACGCTTGCGCAGCGCGGTCTTGGCGCCGTCGTAGTCGGGGTAGACCGATTCGACCGTTGCCCAGAAGCGCGCGCTGTGGTTCATTTCGCGCAGGTGCGCCAGTTCGTGCGCCACCACGTAGTCGATCAGCGGCAGCGAGAAGTGGATCAGGCGCCAGTTCAGGCGGATATTTCCTTCGACCGTGCACGAACCCCAGCGCGTGCCGGCCGACGACAGCGCGAACGACCGGTACGCAACGTCCAGCTTTTCGGCATACACGTCAAGCCGCTGCGCGAACACACGCCTGGCTTCGTCCTGGAACCAGATCCTCACCCGTTCCTGCAACTGCCATTCGGACAGATCGGCCACCACGCCGACCGTCAGCTCGCGCAGTTCAGGATCGAATTCGCAGCGGCTGCGCGCGGCCTCCCGCAGGCGCAGGGTGACCTGGGCGCCCATGAACGGCAGTTGCGCGCCGTCCACCCACTGCACCGGCGGCTTTTCCTGGCGTAGCGCGCGCCGTTCGCCGCGTTCATGCAGCTTGGTCAGGATCCAGCGCTGCTTGGCGCGGATCGCGCTGTCGATCTCGGCCAGGGTGATGCGTTTGGGAGCGGTCACGCGCAGCCCGTCGTCGTCGATCATGAATCCGATCGAGCGGCGCGTCGAGCGCCGCAGTTCGAAGTCGAGTGCATGGGGGCCGAGCTGGATACGGC